>JBBSJJ010000159.1:0-6619 GCA_038257335.1 Chitinophagales bacterium
GATACGATGCTGTTGATGAATATCCTCCTCCACCTCCCTTGCACCCGATTTCTTAATTGATATCTACTTTCAACCAGGAAGAGAATAGCAAAAAGTGTAATTAATATGATTACGCCATAAGTGTCGAAGACAGATTTTATCTTGTTCTCTTTTTATTAACCTCACCCTAACCTTCCGAGAAAATCGGGACAGGCCATCTTCCCCGAAATTATCGGGAAAGAGGGGCTAAGCGAGCTTCGATTAGTAAGCATGTTTTCCCACACCCCAACCCTTTTTTTCGAGATAGGTTTTTCCTGATTCCATCGCCGCACTTTCCAATTGAGTCCCCATAGAATCGTTCCAACGATTGAGGTAACCAAATAAACTTACCACTCCAAGTATCTCTACAATTTCGCCTTCATCCCAATGCTTGCGAAGATTTTCTGCCACCTCATCTGTTACCGCATTTGGTATAGAGCTGGCGGCAATAGTAAAATCAAATGCGGCTCGTTCCGCCTCGTTAAAGACGGGGTGCATTTTATACTCCCAAATATTATTGAGTTGATCTTGCTCAGCTCCGTAACGTTCGGCTGCACGAATGGTATGCGCCTGGCAATAGTTGCAACCTGCTGCGTGGCTGGACAGGTAACCAATCAGCCGCTTTAAGGCGCTCGTAACCCGGCCGTGGTTTTGCATCACGGCCATGTTGAGGTTTACAAATGCTTTTGCAATATGCGGCCTGTGTTGCATGGTTAAAACACTGTTGGGGCAAAAGCCCAGCGTTTCATTAAAGAATTGCACCAGCGCTTCCAACTCCGGGTTATCAATTTTTGAAATGGGATTTACCAAAGGATTTGTCATGTTTGAATATTAATTTTTAAAGACTCAGCGAACAAAAATATTTTATGAATTTACTAAGATCAAACTTAATCGTAATTAATCGCCTCTTAATTTTTCACCTTCTCCTTTTTTTGGTTGCCAGGTAGCATCTTTATTCAAATCCATGTCGTCCTGAATTTGTGGCGAAGAACCTTTGGGAGCTTTGCCTACCATCATTTTAAAATACCGGATTCCATCCTGCACATTGGCCCACAGATGCCCCGGCGCTTTGTAGCCATAAGCCCTGTATTTTCCCGCAGGTACCTTTCCTTTTTTTTGTACGAAGGTTTCAAAATCATATACCCATTTTTCAAAACCCTGCATGAAGCCATCTTCCTTTACCATGTCTTCTGCTTGCGCATCGCTGTACTTTTTGTCTTTGCCAATCAATTGATATTTCCATAAATGATCGGGAACTTCCACACCGCCATACCTGCATTGCCATACCAATGGTTGGTATGCCAGCCGGTCATTTTCAAACGGTTCCTCTTCGGGATTAAAGTAATTTTTATGTCTTAATAATTTGGGTGTTCCATCTGCGCCAAATTCATCACCGCCATCATCACCATAACAAAAAAAGGCGGCCGTTCTACCTTCCAGGTGGTTTAAGCTCAAAGCCTCCCATTCTTCTGAATGCTCTAATGCCATTGCTTTTTCGGGGTTCTTATGGTCTATCGTTTTTTCGTCGGGGTTGCCGCCATTCATACAAACCAAACGATCAAACATTAATTTTAAATTGCTGCTGCAACCATACCAGTTGATGGGACCGATGATGGCCCATGCATCGGCCATATCAAGCCTCGCATATAAATCAAGATTCCACATAAGGTCGGGTTCTTTGTTGCTGTCTTTTTCATAACAGTTGCAAGGCCAAATGCATAAAGCCATGGAAGTAGACACGCAGGCATTGCAACTTTGTATGTGTTCCCTTCCATACACGTTGCCCAAATCTTCGTAATCTATTTCCCAATCCTGCGGCAGCATCTCTGCCATCTTCAACATGAGCGTTCGGGATTTGCCATCCACGCCAGGGCAATTATATTGCCTTCGGTTAGATCCGGAGATAATCAAAATTCTAAATGGCCGCTGATCTACGGGGAGCTTTGCACTTTCGTCATTTGGCTTCATGCGTTATTTTTATATTGAACAATGATTTGCTTTGCAAGAGCGGCTATATCTTTTGCCATAAAGGATGGCTCAGCCGATAAGGGATACAATGATTGCCCTTTGCGTTCTATAAAAGCCGCTTTCATACCTGCCTGTAATGCACCGGTAATATCCCAGCCATGCGCAGCCACCAATATAGCATCCGACACGTTCACAGATAATTGCTCCGCCGCCCAATGATAAGTTTCTACTGCGGGCTTGTATTGTTTAATGCTGTCGATGCTAAGTGTTGCTTCAAAAAAATGGGTAAGCCCTGCGTGCTGCAATTGCGCATTAAGTGTAGCAGCGGGAGAATTAGTTAAGGTGGCAAGCCTGAATCCATTGTCTTTTAAAAGTTGCAACCCTGTGGGCACATCGTCATAAGCAGACAAGTCTTTGATGGTTTGCAATGCTTCTTTTCTTTGTGCAGGTGCTGCCTCTACGTTCAACGCTTTGGCTGCCATTTGCAAAGTAGCATCTGCAATAGCAGTAAAATCGTGGTAATTATTGCTGCAGTTATCTACCAACGAATATTGCAAGAGCATTCCAAACCAAATGCGAAAGCCTTCACTGCTACCCAACAGCGCATTGATTTTATTTTTCAATGGGGCCATATCCATCAGCGTTTCGTTCACATCGAAAATGATAACAGGTTTGGTATTGTTCATAATGGTTGTTGTTAGATTTTTTGTTTGCATTGCTGCCAATACCGGCGATAGGAATGGGCAGTAACCGGCTGTTAGGATACCTGTAGCAATAGGTACGCCAACAACATTGTATTTTATGTGTGGAAGAAGATTGCGGGAATGTTTTCTGTAATTGTGTCCTTTATTCTTTGCCTTTATAACAGGAAAACACTATGCACCCTTTGTGTTCTCTTTCACCTTTTTGATGGTAGAATAAATACTAAATATTACCATGATGCCAATGAATATATATACCCATACCGGAATATTTTTGCCCGCAATTAAAAGATATAAATAGGCTGATATAAAACACAGACCCGTTAACAATGCCGGAACCACAAATGACTTTTTACTTTTTATTCTCCTGATGGTCCAGCTTAGACAAAGAAAAAATAAGGGGATGGCACCAATATAAATACCTCCAAAAATATAAGGGTTCACATTGTACTTTTCACCCAAACTTAAAAACCATGCCGTAAAAGTTTCCCACCATTCCATTAGCTGAATAATTTGAATGCCATGTGTAATAATTTCTTTAAACCGGAAGTTAAAGATTTCTGTTTGTGTTGGATGATCAGTTGTTGGTTGATCCTGGAAGCAACAGGGTAGGGATATATTTTATCGAAGATGCTGCTGATGGATAAACCCGAAGTGTTTGCCAGTATGAGTTCTTGTATCAGTTCGCCTGCGCCGGGAGCAATCATGGTGCCACCGAGAATCTTTTCTTTTTTTAAAAAACCGCCTTTGCTGATGTAAAGTATTATCCTGGCGTAGCGATAATTGTCTGTAACCGCCCTGTCATCTTCGCTAAAATCTTTTTCAAGTTTTTCATACGCCGTACCCCGTTCTTTTAATTGTTTTTCTTTTAAACCAAAGGTGGCTATTTCGGGATCGGTAAACGTAACCCACGACATATGATCGTTGTTCAGCTTTTTGTTCAGCGGAGAAAAAAGATTGTTTAAAATAATTCGACCGTGAAGCTCTGCTGCATGCGAGAACTGCAGATCACCAGCAACATCACCACAAACCATCACATCTTTATTGGTCGTGCGAAGTTGATCATCCACCACTATTTTATGATCCTTTACCTCAATGCCAGCCTTGTGAAGCTGTAAGGGTTCTAATATCAATTCTCTGCCAATGCCCACAAATACGGCATCAAAAGAAATAGTGAGAGTCTCACCATTTTTTTTCTTTAGCAGGGCATCGGTGGGGGAAGAAAACTTTTCCAAACTAGTTTCTAAGTGGAAGCTGATGCCTTCCTCCTGCAGCCGCTTTAATAAAATATGGGTCAGCGTTTGATCATCATGAACCAGTATTTCAGCCCCTGATTGCACAACGGTCACTTTGCTGCCCAGCCTTTGCATGGCCTGTGCTATTTCAATTCCTATGGGTCCACCACCAACCACCAACAATCTTTTGGGAAGTTGGTTGATGTGAAAAATATTTTCATTGTCAAAATAGTTTACTAGTTCAACGCCTTCTACTTTTAATTTTCGTGGTTTAGAACCCGTTGCCAGCACAATTTTTTTTGCAGAAAAGAACTCACCGTTCACCATTACTTCGTGCGTGCCCGCAAAGCTTGCTTCACCCAATACCACTTTTATTCCTTGCCCCCTTAGCCATGCAGCGTTTTCATGCTTCCTGATAATTTCCTGTTGGGCATGCACATATCCAATGGCCTTTTGAATATCTACTTCCCCGGTGAGGGTGATTCCGTATGATTGTGCTTCCCGTGCAGCCTGCAATTGGCGTGCAACATGTATCAGCGCTTTGCTTGGCACACAACCGTCATTCAAACATTCTCCGCCCACCTCTTTATCGCTCTTTACCATCATCGTTACATTCATACCAACTTCTGCCAGGAACAATCCCACGCTTAATCCTCCCGAGCCGGCACCAATGATAATTATGTCTGAAATGTTTTTACCCATAGTCATATTTAATTGTTAGAAGTTACAACAACAAAGGAGCCACCTATTTGATACCTGAAAGTAATTGAAGTTATCTCTTGCTGTTTATCAAAACAAGAAGCGCTTTTTTGTATGGGTCAAAGCCTCCCACTAATGGTGGTTTTACAATTTGTGTTTCCTCACGAGCCTTCTATGCACTTGCAACATTTTTTCCTGGGAATAGCCCAGGTAATACATCATCCAAAGCCGGAAAAATATGCCCTGCATTCGGTACACTCCATTATCCAGGTATTTTCTTGCGGAAGTAATAACGAAGTCGTTCATTACTTTAAATTCTCCGTGCTGTTTCAGGCGATGAATAATTTCCTGGTCTTCCATCATCAACAAACTTTCTCTAAAGCCGCCTGCTTTTTTGAAAACATTTTTTGTTACAAATAAGCTTTGGTCTCCAAAGCGAATTGCATTAACATCAAAACGGGTGAACCAGGCATTTGCTTGTAGAAACCAATGCTTGTGATCAAACTGCAAACGAAAGCAACCGCTTTTTGCCCCGCTATCGCTTGCCTTTAAAATTTGAGATGTAAAATCGTTTGGTGGTATGCTGTCTGCATGAAGAAAGTATAAAATTTCATACCTGGCAACGGATGCACCCTTGTTCATTTGTGCGGCTCTTCCTTTGCGATCACTCTCTACTACAATTGCTCCCCAATGACTCGCAATGTTGATGGTACCATCTGTACTACCTCCGTCTACAACAATAATTTCTGACTCATGCATGCTATTGGCAGCATGTATTCTGCTAATGCTCTCTGCAATCTGGTTTGCTTCATTGTATGTGGGAATGATGATGCTGAACATGGGTTTTGCCTGGAAGGGAATAATCTTTTTGGCTTTGCTTAAATCATCCTCAATATCGGTGAATGATTAGAGCATCCCCAATTTTATTTTCTCTTCACATGGAGGAGTAGGTATTTAATGCAGTAGAAGTACTCGGGTTAATCTCTGTAATTCGAAACGATAACATTCCGTAGCACGTGTGTTCGGTTTGGTACACTTGCTACGGAATGCTTCTATATAAAATATTTGCCTTGGTGCTTAAGCAGCCATTTTTCTGCATTCTTCGGCACATTTCCGGCAGGCCTCTGCACATTCTTTGCAATGGTCATGCTCGTGCTTGCTGCATTCGGCGGCGCAGGCATCGCAGGCGTCAGCACAAATTTTACAAATTTCGTTTGCTGTCTGCCCGCCCATGCTCATTACCTGGGCAGCGGTATAACACAGCGCTGCACACTCCATATCTAGCTGTATGCATTTTGCCATCATTTGAACCATGTCGCCTTGCAGGCAACTAGATGCACAATGGTTACAAATGGCAGCGCATTTTAAACAAGCCTCTATACAACTTTGGTGTTGATGATATCCATGCATGATAGTAGTTTTTTTGATGAACAATCTTTTACATTATAAGGTTAAAATCCGCTGACGCAAAGGGGTATTTAGTATGATATCCCTACGTTGCTTCATTTGTAAAACGTTGAAATAGGGTTTACATTTTATCTTTCATTTCCATTTTCATTTTCATCTTGGCTGTCTTGATTTTTTCCAAAACCTCCGGAGTTACAGAGCGTTTGTCGGTAAAACCTGTTTCGCCTTTAGATGCAGCAAATTGAAAAGATGTCATGTAGGGAGATGTCTTTTTTTCCAACATAAATTCTTTAATGGCGGTCGTATAAAAATCCCTGGCAGCCTGTACGGTTTTTTTACCGGTCATTACATCATGGGCAAGATTCAGGGCCAGGAAGTTAGCACCCTCAAAATCGCATTTGGCAGATATTTCACCATCCGTTCTATGTACACTCACACTTCCATCATATTCTGCCAGTGCATTTAATTTATTTACCGGAACTGCATGGTCTATTACCTGTTCCATTACATCTGTGTGGTCTACAGGAAATATATGCTTGCTTTCCACATCATATATAGTAGTTCTTTTCCAGGGGCCATTGTTGTACCAAA
>JBBSJJ010000160.1:0-6608 GCA_038257335.1 Chitinophagales bacterium
GCCTACGAATACCTGGGCAGAAACGATTTAGTCCATGTGCTGGATAAACCGGAAGTACAAAACACCGGCACCGAAGAATGGGACATAAACTCTCCAACTATTGGCGACAGAAAACCAGACCTTAGCGAAGTGAGGGTATTGGGCGGAGCTTCCAATGCAACCCCTCCTGCCACTGAAGTGAAGCCATACAAAGCTGCTTACGCTGCAAAATCTGCCACCATGAATATGAGTGCCTCTAACGCTGCCGCAAAAAATATGCAGAGCGATGCACCGGCTTGCAATGTATGTGGGCACATCACTGTTCGCAGTGGTACCTGTTATAAGTGTTTGAATTGTGGGAATAGTTTGGGGTGTAGTTGAGCCCCTAAATCCCGCCCCTAAATCCCCTAAAGGGGACTTGCGAAGTATGAAATATTTTAAAGTGTATGCTGATTTCTGCAAGGATAATTTGATTTGATCAGCGCAAATTAGATAGGAGCCATCAGTGTAAAAGCTGGTGGCTTTTTTGGCTTCATACACAAACCGCTGTCGGGGCTGATAGCCGCCGACAGGGTTAGGCTACACACCGACAGCGGCTCCAAGCCCTTTCGGTGCAACGAAAACCACGACAGCGGTTGCAAACCCTGTCGGCGGTTGCTTATGAAGATGTACTATACCGAGGGTGACAACCAGTTCTATTAGCGGTGGATAAAAATTATCATATTTAAAGACGCTAATCACCAAAGAGATTTTGATTTAAAATGAAAAGTTTTTACATTAGTTAATGAGAGTAATTGAGCCTTTAGAGACAGGCAACATCTACCATATTTTCAACCGTGGCAACAATGGTGAAAACATTTTTAAGGAGAAAAAAAACTACTACTATTTCCTTCTTAAGTACGAGGAATACTGTTCTAACGTTTTTGAAACCTACGCCTACAATCTCTTAAAAAATCATTTTCATTTAATGGTTAAGGTAAAGGAAAAGTGTATGGTTCCCAGGAAGGACGGCAAAGGAGAGATAGAATTGGATGCATCCAAACAGCTTTCTCATTTTTTTAATTGTTATGCCCAGTCTATAAACAAAGCATATCACCGACACGGTAAGTTATTGGAGGAACCCTTCAAAAGAATTGAAGTTGATACCGATGAATATTTTACTACTCTCATATACTATATTCATTTCAATGCCCAGCATCATGGAATGATAAATGATTTCAGAGACTGGGAGTTTAGCTCCTGGCATGGCCATCTAAGCAACGACGCTTCTTTCCTGGAAAAACAGGGAGTGATTGAATGGTTCGGTAACAGGGAACAATTCATCAAAGCCCATGTAGGTAATGCGCCACTTGATAATATTGCACATTTGATTATGGAATAGTTTTATCAACCGCTGTCGTGGCTGATAGCCGCCGACAGGGTTACGCTACTCATCGACAGCGATTTAAATCATCTCAATGATGGGATTACAAAAAGAGCGTAAACCCCGACAGCGGGCCCAAGCCCTGTCGGCGGTTGGCTGTTAGAAAAGTATGATACACTAGAACAGATCAAGGCCAGCAGCTGATTGATAGCACACACCTGGTTATCTGGAAGTAATCATAACTGCGGTCGGGGCTGACAGCCGCCGAAAGGGTCAATCCGCACCTCTGTGGCAGCTTAAAATATATCAAAGGATGGAGTTAGTAAGTGAGCCTAAACCCCGACAGCGGCTCCAAGCCCTGTCGTCGGTTGGGAAGTAGAAAAATATAATAAACCTGAACAGTTCTAAAAGCCTGCAGCGTTTAGTTGAAAGTACACGAATGATTACTTAATATTATTATAACTGCTTTCGGGTCGACAGCGCCGAGAGGGTCACGCTTCACCCTGACAGCGGTTTAAATCATCTCAATGATGGGATTACAAAAAGAGCGTAAACCCCGACAGCGGCTCCAAGCACTGTCGGCGGTTGGCTGTTAGAAACATATGATACACTTGAACAGATCAAGGCCAGCAGCTGATTAAAAGCACACATCTGGTTATCTGAAAGTAATCATAACCGCATTCGGGGCTGAAGGTAGCCGACACGGTTAGGCTACACCCCGAGAGCGATTTAAATCACTTCAAAGATAGGAGTAGTAAAAGAGCGTAAACCCCTATTAGCGGCTCCAAGCCTTGGCGGCGGTTTCATCAAAATCCCTCTTTGTCTTCAACCCCTCAATCTATTATCTTTGCCGCCATGGCAAACGAAACAAACAATTTTGCAGCGCTGATTGCGCATTGCAAAGAATATGGGTACATCTTTCAAAGCAGCGAAATATATGATGGCCTGGCGGCTGTATATGATTATGGCCAAATGGGCGCACAGCTCAAAAAAAACCTGCGGGATGAGTGGTGGAAAAGCATGACGCAAATGCACGAAAATATTGTGGGTATTGATGCCGCTATTTTTATGCACCCTACCGTGTGGAAGGCAAGCGGCCACGTAGATAATTTTAGCGACCCGATGATTGATAACAAAGATAGCAACAAACGCTACCGGGTAGATCATTTGATAGAAGGCTTTGCAGAAGGGCTGTTGGCAATTGGCAATAAGCAATTGGCTGATGAGTTACTGGCTAACATGGATAAATTATTAGCGGCGGATGATATGGCCGGTTTAAAAAATTTAATTGAAGAAAATAAAATTAAATGTGCCATCAGTAAAACATGCAACTGGACGGATGTACGGGAGTTTAACCTGATGTTTAACACACAGATTGGAAGTGTGGCAGAAGAAAGCGAAACCATTTACCTGCGTCCCGAAACAGCCCAGGGCATTTTTGTAAACTTTTTAAATGTGCAAAAAACCGGGCGTATGAAAATACCTTTTGGTATTGCACAAACGGGCAAAGCTTTTAGAAATGAAATTGTAGCAAGGCAGTTCATTTTCCGCATGCGGGAATTTGAACAAATGGAAATGCAGTTTTTTATCCGCCCCGGCACCCAGATGGAGTGGTACAATTTCTGGAAAGATGAAAGAAAAAAATGGCATGAAAGTATTGGTATCCCCGCAGAAAAGTTGCGTTTTCATGATCATGTGAAACTGGCACATTATGCAGATGCCGCCCTGGATATTGAATTTGAATTTCCTTTTGGATGGAAAGAACTGGAAGGCATACATAGCCGTACCGATTTTGATTTAACGCAACATGCCAAATTCAGCAAAAAGAAAATACAGTATTTTGACAACGACTTAAACCCCGAAGGAAAACCATACGGCAACTACACACCTTATGTGGTAGAAACCTCTGTAGGTCTTGATCGTTTGTTCCTTACTGTTATGAGTCTTGCTTATGCAGAAGAAAAATGGACCAAAGAAGATGGCACCGAAGACAGCCGTGTGGTACTTCGTATACCTGCAAAAATTGCTCCTACCAAATTAGCCATATTGCCCTTGCTCAAAAAAGATGGCTTGCCAGAAATAGCAAAGGAACTATTAGACGAATGCAAAGGCGCCTTCATGTGTTTTTACGAAGAAAAAGATGCGATTGGAAAGCGTTACCGCCGCATGGATGCGATTGGTACTCCATTTTGCGTAACCATCGATCATCAAACCAAAGAAGACAATACTGTTACTATCCGGTATAGAGATGATATGAGGCAGGAAAGAATTTCGTTGAGTGAGGTGAAGAAGATGGTGATGGAAAAGATTGCGTAAACTTTGACCAACTAAATTTAAAGAGAGGAACAAGAAATGGGTTCCTCTTTTCAAATTAAATATTGCAGCCCCAAAAATCCTTGACACATAATAAAAGGAGTGTTAAAGAAATTTTTTAAAATTAACATTCAATAAATGCAGCACAAATATTCCTTTGCTACTCATCTTTTCAATAAACTTTTTTTCATCCTTCAATTAACTCAACTTATGAAAGCAGTATTGCTTATTTCTTTTCTTTGTATCAGTGGTATCGTTATGGCACAGGAAGCAACCACGTCTAAAGTGCCCGGTCAAACAAGTTTTTATGCAGAACTGGGAGGCCCGGGCATTTTGTTTTCTGCCAATATAGACAGGCGTTTTACAAAATCGCATTTGGGTATTGGTGGTAGAGTAGGCATTGGCTTTGTAAGTGGCTACACTTACTATAACACCAATGGTAATTTTAATTCTGAGCAGAGATCTGTAGTAACGGTTCCAATACAGGTAAACTATGTTTTTGGCAAAGTCAATTCTGTACATACTTTTGAAGTAGGTGCAGGTGCTACTTTCACTGGCAAAAAAGTAGACATCCTCGATTTCTATGACGAAAACAGGTCAGCTGTTTTTGGAACAGCTTCATTTATGTACCGGAGGCAACCTAAAGACGGTGGCTTCTCCTGGCGCATTGGTTTTACGCCCCTTATTGCCGGGGGATTTATACAACCTTCAGGAGCAGTAAGTGTGGGATATAATTTCTAAGGATTAAAATATTTTTAAGGCTGTAACGAGTGAGCAAGGATGTATTTGAGACGTTCTTTAGCCCACAATCTTTGGTGAATATTTACCGGAAAAAGAAAGTATAAATTATTAGAAGTACCTCTAATAATTTATGCTTTCTTTTTTAGCACCAGTGGTTCTGATAAGTAAGTAAATATCTTCTGATACATTTCCTTTATAACAGGATACATGTCGGCTTCATAAAGACTTTTTTTAAAGTCGAAGAGGAGCATACAGCTTACACTATTACTCTCTTTGTCAAAGGATAACTGCCTGATAAAAGCAATGTCCTGTTCCGGGTTGGTGAGTTTTATAGATTTAGGCAACTCGTCCAAAACATAATTGGCAGGAAGTTGTAGGTAGAGATTAACAATGATAGACCTGCCATAACCAAAATTAATATTGGAAAAACGATGCTCACTCAAAAATGGATTTACTCCAAAGCCTGTAAAGAGATTTAAGGGTAAGAAGGAAAAGTCTTCTGTGGTATTTAAATTAGTTGAAAATTTGGCATGTTGTTTTAGCGGGAGCGAATCATTGTCAATATTACTCAACTGAAGGTCTGCAGGAGAAATTACTGCGCCGTCAATTTTGAAATGCTTATTTAAAAAAATATTCCTGTCCGTTTTATATTCTTCCAGTTTTGAAATTCTTGCATAATCATAGCTGGCAACGGTTACTTCTCCGCTGAGCAAACCATTGCCAGCCAGTTTTAGTGCTAACGAAATAGACTCCTTGTATTTAGCCGTATCATTCGTGATATTCACCAATCCACCAGCTTTACGGTTTACAACAAAGGCAGTGGTATTTAAGATGTCAACAGGAGTTAAGTGTGTAGGAATTGTTTTGTCTGTAGCATCCAGGTAATACTTTCTATTATTGATATTGGCACATACAAATACAGAATTAAATTGATCGAGAAAAGGATAGCTAATATTTACTTTGCCATGAAACCGTTCACTTACCAGCATTGGGTAAGCTTCAAGACCTGCATCCTTTAGGAGATTGGTTAGTATTAAATTTATATCAGCGCTGTTACCCGTTTTCTTTTCCCAGGCATCCTTTACTCCATCTACGCTATACTTGCTGTAGAGGCCATTCCAATTCATACCACTGCGCACGTAGTTAAATACTGATTTCATTTTTTCTTCGGGCGAGGCAATAGCTCTGACCTTATTTAGAAATTCTTCTGTGCCAGGAATATTCTTTCCTAACTGGCTGCCAAACTCTTTTGTGTTCAACAACTCTCTTATGGCTTCATCCCATGACGTCATGTACTTTTTAGAGTTCTGTGTTCCCATTGCAAAGCCACTTAACTGGAACGTCACTTTCTGCAGGTAATCGTTGCGGGAATCCATGTATGGTTCATTTCCCAGGCCCGGAATACTTTGCATTTCAAAATTCACACTGCCTTCGGATGCAACCTTTTTAACAACGATTGGCAATTCGGGAGATTTATTTACCCGGTAAGCAAACTCTACATTGGGCAGAATAAAAAGTTTATACTTACTCTTCAACACGGGCAATCTCTCCTGGAAGTTCCAATCTTCCAATCCGCCATAATGCTTCATGGTACTGCGATATTTGTAGTTGATGATACTTCCAGCCTGTATTGCCGGAAAAGTAAATACAACTTTGCCAATCCGCTCATTCTCTGTCTGAGTAAAAATTGATTTACGCTCCAGCTTTGATTTCTCCACCTGAAAATTCTCCGAAGAATTCAGGGTCATACCATCAACCTGGTCTATTGTTTCAAATTCATTCTGCCTATAAAACGGTAGTACTACGCTTGCTGATGGAAATCCCTTGCTTGTAAGGATCTTCAATTTTACGTGATGATAGGTAACAAGACGACGTTGATCATCGTAGTTAGATATAGCCTCATGAATTAATACAACTGCATCGGCCTCTTTGTCAAATGCACATTCCTTTAGACTTATCTCTTCTTTGGTGAGAAGCCCGTACTCCGGGAATTGTTGAGCAAACCCTGCTAAGTTCATAAACAGGGCAAATAGCAGGACTAAAATGATTGTTTTCATAGCAGTTAAGGGAAGGCTGTGTTCAAGCAATAAGTGCAACACGTTGTTTTAGTAAATGTACCTCATTAGGGGTTTTGTATTTAAACTTTCTAACGGGTCTGTTATTAATCGTTGTTTCTACTTTTTTAACATCATTAGCGGTTACTTTTTTAAAA
>JBBSJJ010000161.1:0-6600 GCA_038257335.1 Chitinophagales bacterium
AAAGCTGTTTTTGACAAGTGGAAAGCTCCCTCTCCTTCGGAGAGGGCGGGGGGAGAGGCCGCGGCTTTGCTGAGCAACCTTCAAAAAAATGAAGAGCTGAAATCTGCCTTGCTGGAAGAAACTCCCTGGGTGCTGGATGACAAAAACGAGCACGAACAAAAAAAGAATATTGCCATTTTATTCGACATGGTGCGGCTTAGCAAAGAGAAGGCTGCCAGCCTGAACAAATTGAAAGAAATGCAAAGCAGCAATGGCGGCTTCACCTGGTTCAAAGGCGGGCCAGATGATCGTTACATCACCCAATACATCATCACCGGCCTGGGGCACTTGCGTAAATTAAAAGCCTTGAACGCCGATGATGAGGCTGCTATCAAACCAATTATAGACAAGGCGCTTCCCTACCTTGATGCAAGATTGAAAGAGGAATATGACTACCTCATAAAATACAAAGCCAAACTCACAGACAATCATTTGTCTTACACAGCTATTCAGTATTTGTACCTGCGCAGTTTCTTTCCCGAGACCTCCATTGCAGAAAGCAATAAAGTAGCAGTGGCATTTTTTAAAGGTCAGTCTGTAAAATACTGGTTGACACAAACAAAGTACATGCAGGCCATGATAGCACTGGCACAGCATCGATCCAACGATGCTAAAACCGCCAAAGCAATTTTGTCTTCGCTAAAACAAAATGCTATTTACAATGCAGAGATGGGCATGTACTGGAAGGAATTTACCACCGGCGGATACTACTGGTACCAGGCGCCGATAGAAAGCCAGGCCTTGATGATTGAGGCGTTTAGCGACATTGAAGGAAATGTAAATACGGTAGATGATTTGAAAACATGGTTGCTCAAACAAAAGCAAACACAAAACTGGAAGACAACAAAAGCCACGGCTGAAGCTTGCTACGCATTGCTACTAACGAGCCCCCCCACCCCCCAAAGGGGGGATTTACAGCCATCTATCCTTGATGAAGAGCGCATAGTCGAAATCAAATTGGGAACAGGAATTACGTTAAGTTCTGCCGACGGTGCAGAAGCTGGCACTGGTTATTTTAAGAAAAGAATAGAAGGCGAAAAAGTAAAACCCGAAATGGGAAATATATCAGTAACCATCAAAGGAGCAGACGGCAAAGCTAACACTTCAGGGGGCGGGGGGGGCTCCTCCTGGGGAAGCGTTTACTGGCAATATTTTGAAGATCTTGACAAGATCACATCTGCCGCCACACCCCTTAGTTTGGTAAAAAAATTATATGTAGAAACAAGGAGCGGTCGTGGGCCGGTTTTAAAAGAATTGAAAGATGGGGACAATTTAAAGCCAGGTGACAAAGTGAAAGTACGAATAGAATTAAAAGTGGATCGCCTGATGGAGTACGTGCACATGAAAGACATGCGTGCCGCTACCATGGAGCCCATCAATGTATTGAGCGGTTACAAATACCAGGGTGGCCTTGGGTATTACGAAAGCACCAAAGACGCCAGCACCAGCTTCTTTTTTAGCCAGCTACCAAGGGGCACTTACGTTTTTGAATACGGTTTGTTCGTAACCAACACCGGCAATTTCAGCAATGGTATCACCACCATTCAAAGTATGTATGCGCCCGAGTTTAGCAGCCACAGCCAGGGCATTAGGGTAAATGTAGAATAAAGATTAATGTTTCAAATGCATCCTGAAAAATGCAGATTAGTTAAACAATATTTAGCCTCGCTCTTATTCCATGAGAATGAGGGCGAGGTTTTTTTTGGCTGTCGGCTGTATTGCTGTATCAGCATTTGTCCGGGCTATTCGCTCCTACTCCGCCACAAGGCCAGGCACAGGGCTTCAGCGGGGTATCCGCTTCTATCCCGCAGCTTTTCAGCAGTTAAACTTTTCTCAGCAAAACTTCTCATATACTTCTACTCCGCATTGGAATTGACACTACCTGCCGGGTTTTGTGAAATAGCTATCATGTTGCCGACATAGCTTTCTACAAATATTTTCATCAAATAAAAATGCCGCAATTTCGGGTAGAAACTGCGGCATTCCCGGGGGAATAATTACAGCATTAACCTGGCATAATTACAGAATCAATTACATGAATAACGCCATTAGATGCTTCAAGGTCAGCCGTTACAACGTTAGCTTCATCTACTTTTACGCTTCCATTAATAGAAACGGTGACTTCCTGACCATTCACAGTTTTCACCTTTTGGCCATCAGATAAATCAGAAGACATTGCCTTACCTGAAACCACATGGTAGGTAAGAATAGCTGCTAATTTTTCTTTGTTTTCAGGCTTCACTAATTCTTCCACTGTTGCCTGCAGGTAACTTGGCAAACGCTTCGTTAGTGGGCGCAAAAACAGTGAAAGGCCCTTCACCACTAAGGGCCTCTGCTAATCCGGCAGCTACCACAGCGGCTACGAGTGTACTAAAATCTTTATTGCCAGAAGCAATCTCTACAATGTTTTCCATCTTTATTAATTTATGTGAAACATAGTAACACTGCCACGCCCACTAAGTTGCGCCGGTATGTAAACAAACTGTTACCAAAAAAAGAAACTCCCCGTATATTCGTTTAAAATTCTCATAGAAAAGATGATGGACGCAGCTATTTCACACACACGAACCGAAGACCAGTATCAAATTCCCTTGCGATACCGCACAATGGAAAACCTCCACATCGTTTTTTGGTTGTTTAAAGATCTTAGCTGGTGCATGTTTTGGCGGCCGCTGGGCATTGCCATGATTTTTCCTACGCTCTTAATTGCCATGGTAATAGCCTGGCGTACCCGGCACATGATGAGCGAATGGGCGCATAATGTTGCCATCGTATTGTGGATCATGGCCAACTCCTACTGGATGATCAGCGAATTTTTTCATTTTGATGGGCACCTGGTTTATGGTGCTATCACTTATAAGTACCTGGCGGTAATTCCGTTTGTAGCAGGCATTCTAGTATTGGCATGGTACTACTTATGGTATGCTCCCCGCCATCAGTTTTTGGCAGAACGTTTTGCCGCCGCTAATTGAACCTAGAGTTGCTGCAGCAATTCCTTTAAGTCTGCGGCGGTGTTGATGTAACGGGTATTGGCCTGCAGATTTTGTTGCAGGTCTTTTATTTGATCTATGTCACTTCTAATTCTTGCTTCTACCGGGGCGGGCTTGCGGCCATTGGCATAAAAAGATTCTTTGGAACCAAAACTTTGAAACACTTTTTGCTGCAACTTTCTTTTTAAAAGATCCAGCTTCTTCTTCATAGCCTGGTTGTACATTTTAAGCAAGTGTAAAGAATGCGACTGTGGCCCTGCTGTATACTTATTTATTTGATCTGCCTTTTGTCGGATAATCAACATAGCATGTACATCCTCCTGGTCCCTGGCTGCAGTTAATTCTTTCATCAATTGTTCCTTGCTGTGGCGTCGCTGCTCATCTTGCTCCAGGTCTGGGTGAATGAGCTTTGCCAACTCTTTGTACAATTCTGTGATGGATTTTTTTGCAAGCTCATCTTGTAAGGGTTGTTGGCTGCCTCGTTCGTTTTTGGCGAAGCCTTTTTCAAATACAAAATCTTCCTCTTCTTCTATTGGCTCCTCACCGCCTTCATCAACTGCTGCCGGGCTATGAGTTTGTTTAGGTAAAAGTGTTTGCTGCCAGTTTTGGTAATTCTGCAACTTTTCCCCCGCAGCATCCAGGTATTGGGCAGCGTCATACAATACAGGTATGGCAAAGGCGAGGTAAGTTTGTTCCTGGTTTTTAGAAAATTTATTATCGTAAAAAACATCTTCCAGTTTGGAGATAAACGCAAGTTGTATATGGGCCAATTCTATCAATAAAGGATGCACCTTTTTAAAAAACAATTGCTGGTATAGATCATCGGCTTCTTGCTGCTGCGCATTGGCTTGCTCCTGTTCTTTTAGTTCCCTGATAAGTTTGTTGAACCGCCGCATTTCTTTTTCCATGGGGCTGTCTTTGCTGGACGCATTTTTGCTGCTGGCCGTTACCAATGGCAGTAGTTCTCCCGCTGTTTCATCATTTGTAAATGCTACTTCTTTCATATTTTCTTAATGTGTTATAAAACGGCAACCTGGCAAATTTCGCTTTTTATGCTGGCACTAGTTCAACAGCTTTGTTAAGAAGGCTTGCCAACCCGGTTTCTGTACTGATTTATTTTAGCAACTGCAGCGGTAGGGTTATCTTCGCAAAGCAAATATTGCGGGTGCAAAAAGTGTTTCCCGGCCTAAAAATCTGCCGATCTAAACAATGATTAAAATGAAACAAAATTCCCTGTTGTTACTTTCATTAATGAGCGCTGGTATTCTTGTTTGCTCTTCCTGCAAAGATGAAAAAAATGAAGACCTCACACCTGAGGTAAATAAGAACGGTGCTGTAGAAACATCTGTAACCGTTGAGCATGTAGATAGTTTGAATGATGTATTAGTAACGAAACACATCGTGTGGAACAAGGGCGCCGCCGCCGGAACTTTTGAATACAGGGATACGATACCCGCCCTGGGTTCGAATAATACAGAGGTGAAAGATGAATTTGGTTACGATAAAAAGGTAGAAGCAAAAAAAGAATACGAGATATTTATTACGGTGAAGTAGGGGAATTGGGAATTACGAATGTAGAATGACGAATGTTGAGGAGTGATGAATGAAGATCTATGAATTATGAATAGGATTAAAAAAAAAGTGATCGAACCTACACAACATTGAACCTGTTGAACCTTGACCTCTTGAACAATTTATACGCCTGCAATAAAAGAAAGAAAACGACGAATGAAAAAAACTAAAACCATACAACTCATTTTAATTACTGCAGCACTTGCAAGTTGTGCCGAAAAAAAGAAAGAGCCAGAATGGGGCGGCGGCAACAAAACTTATGTTCGGGGCGACAGTACGGCTCCTTATACACGCACGCACCGTGGTGGCAGCGGTATGTTGGGGGTGGCGCTTTGGTATTATGCCTTCCGACCTTATGGCCGCATGAACAATGGTGTTTACAGCCGCGGCGGCTATTATTCCAACGCCATACCGCACAGTGCCAATGTGGGCATCAATGGTATGAAGGGAAATGTTACCAGGGGAGGATTTGGAAGAACGGGTGTGAGGGCAGGCAGCTAAAATAGATTTTTGATTTCGGATGTGTGATTTCGGAAGTCTGATTTGTGATGTATGATTTCGGATTTCGTTAAGGTTGAACGTTATAATGGATTAACAGGTGAGATTGTCGCCAAACCCGAGAATGTGTTTATTTCTTCCTTATAAATCAAAAATATTTTTGCATTTTTAAAGGTTTCGATGTATGATTTTTCTGTGCAATAAGGGAAATCACACATCCTAAATCCCACATCATAAATTAAAAAACAGAGACTTTGGATTCGCAAACCATGTATCTGCCCATCGTGATTTCGCTGCGCACCCAAAGAAATCAAACATCATAAATCAAACATCATAAATTGAAGCAACCGGACTTACGATTTGTACACCTGGTAATTACGCATCGTGATTCCTCCAACTAATAAAATGAAATCATACATCCTAAATCCTACATCATAAATTAAAAAACAGAGACTTTGGATTCGCAAACAAGGTATCTAGGCTCTGCTCACCGAAAGAAATCATACATCATAAATCACACGTCATAAATTGAAGCAACTGGTTTTACGATTCGTACACCTGGTAGTTACGCATCTTGCCTCCTCCAATGAAGACAGTGAAATCAAACATCATAAATCCTACATCCTACATCATAAATTGTAAAGATTTTGGAACGAATAAAAACACTTCCCCGCTCTAACTGGAAGGGCGAAATAGAAAAGCTTGGTTTTGGGTATCATAGCACTGAGGGGGCTTACTGGGATGAAACAGCTTATTATTCATTTACCCTTTCAGAGATAGAAGAAATTGAAAAAGCCACTAAGACTTTATGGAACCTTTGCCTTTCCGCTGTGCAATACGTGATAGATAAAAAATTGTATGGCAGAATGAACATTCCCGAAAATTACATTCCCTACATAGAAAAAACCTGGGACGAAGATCATCCTTCGGTTTACGGCAGGTTTGACCTTTGCTATAAAAAAGGTAAAATAAAAATGCTGGAGTTTAATGCTGATACGCCTACGAGCCTTTATGAAGCAGGTATTGTGCAATGGTTCTGGTTGCAGGATGTTGCCAAAAACAAAGACCAGTTCAATAGTATTCACGAACAATTAATAGCTTATTGGAAGTATCTAAAAGTGTACCTGCAACCAGGCAAACTTCATTTTAGCTGCCTGAAAGATTCGCTGGAAGACCTTACCAATACTGAGTACCTGCGGGACTGTGCCATGCAGGCAGGCATAGAAACTAAACTGGTTTTTGTAGATGATATTGGTTGGAACAATGAGACTGCGCAGTTTGCCGACCTGGAAAATGAACCCATCACCAACATCTTTAAACTTTATCCCTGGGAGTGGATGGCGGGAGAAGAATTTGGCAAAAATATTTTGGCAGATTCTAATAAAGCATTTTGGATAGAACCTGCCTGGAAAATGATCTTGTCTAACAAAGCCATTCTACCCATTCTTTGGCAGTTGTATCCCAATTGCGAATACCTCTTGCCCGCCTATTTTGAAGAAGA
>JBBSJJ010000162.1:0-6520 GCA_038257335.1 Chitinophagales bacterium
CAAATATTTGAATTTTACCTTTTTTTATGTCCTGCTTTGCGGAGAAGTAATTATAATCTTCATTCAGTCCATAATAATTTATTGCTGAATGTGAAATGCTTGCAAACGAAAAAAGAAGGAACGCTACTGGAATGGTTAGTAAAATTCTTTCCTTATATTTTTGGTTACCAAACAAAAATAGGGCGAGCAAAAGTCCCACCGCAATAATCACGGCAACACCAGCAAAAATTCTTCCGATCTCTATGTACTTCCAGGAGATATCCCTGTCTTGTCCAAAAGACGTAATGTCAAGCGTGACTGCAAGTACAAAAGATATAATTGCAGTTATTGTTAGTATGATTTGTAAACGTTTTGTCATCCGGGTTTTGTTGTACAATCGCAGCTTGTATTATCCGCCGATGTTGGATTGTCTTCATCGTACAAAAGTATATTGGCTCGTTGTAGTAAATTTTGATTTGGCGTAAACCATGTAAGGAAGCTACCCCAGCTTCCACTCCGGTCTCAGAAAATGACAGGTGTAACCGTAAGGATTTTTTTGCAGGTAGTTCTGGTGTTCTTCTTCCGCACTCCAAAAATCTGCCGCTGGCTCAATGGCTGTCACAATAGACCCTGGCCATTTTTTAGAAGCTTCCATTTCTTTTATTAGAAGCTCCGCAGTTTCTTTCTGATTTTCATCTGTAAAAAAGATGGCCGAGCGGTACGACAGTCCCCTATCGTTGCCCTGCCTGTTCAACGTGCTGGGGTCATGAATTTTAAAGAAGAATTCTAACAAGCTCCGGTAAGATAATATTGCAGGGTCGAACACAACCTCTATGCCTTCAGCATGCGTGCCATGATTACGGTAGGTTGCATCAGGTACATCGCCACCGGTATAACCCACTACGGTAGATTGTACGCCAGGTAAATTCCGGATGAGTTCTTCTACGCCCCAAAAACATCCCCCGGCCAGTATTGCTTTTTCCATGTTTCAATTTTTATGATTATGGCAAAGTTAAGTTTTGCCGGGGAGCAATGGCATTCTGTAGAAGCTGACTGATAAACTTTTTACGTTACAGGCACTCATTGTGACCTCCGCCATCTGCCGCTCATACAAGCTCATCATATTTTCTAGGACCCGGCGAATGATGTTCCGAAAATTCCTACTGCAAGTTCTGCCCATATAAGGAAGAGTGCTGCCAGTAGCACTACACATAGAGCGATACGGTATTCTATTTTTTGCACTTTTCTTAGAACCAACTCACACAGCAGGCCTGTGCCAAGCAACAATGCTCCCATGACCAGGAAATCAGATGCTGACCAGTTTACTTCCCTGGTAAATTGCATCGCCACAAAGGGGATGAGTAAGATGAACACAATTGTGGCAAGGATGGCAATAAGTCGTTTGTTTTGCAGTACCATAATGGGTTTGTTTTATTGGTTATTAAATATTAGTTAGTCTGTCTATAGAAGGGCAGGGCCTGTTTTATCAGCGCTTTTTTTTTGAACAACTGCAGCTCCACCCTATTAATCCAAATGTTTTACCGGGGCTATTCTCTTTGGAGAAACCGCTGCAATATTTGAATTTATAAGTTTGAAGTTGTCATAAACCTGGCGTCAAATTCTGGTGATAGAAAGTACTTTGTATTTCAAAGCTAAACAATATTTTAATATTGCAAACTTTTTTTTGGGAAGTATTTGATAGGGGAAACTAATCCAGGTTTAAAAGGAAGCAACCTCCGTTCCAGCTTGTAGGTCACTGGAGTGAGTCAGACCGTTTGAAAGCGGGCTTGCAGAAAGCAATAGCCTAAATGAATTTGAAAGGGAGAAAATAATATTTAAGGGAGACATCCTAGTGTGTATCCATTTGCTAAGCCGGTAATTTTGTTGCTAATCCACGCCCAATGGAAGTGACCTGATTTTTCAAAAACCTTAATCATCTGCCAATCGAGCAATTATTTTCATCACACTTCCTTTATTGATATCGGAAACTTGTTCTATCGATAATTGAAACCAATATTCCTTTTCTGCGAAATGGGCAAACACAAATTCCTTTTCTGTAGCATCAAAACCTCCTTCAAATGTTTTGGTTTGGAACATATCATCACTTTCTATTTCTGCCCATTGCGCAAGAGTGAGTCCTTTCTCGAAAATTTGGCTGCAGATGGTTTTTAATTCTTCATTGATAGGAATATTCATGTACGGAGGTTTTGAAATTCTTTACAGGGATATAAACTTTAGCGGTTGCTGTTGCAGTTAATATTGATGGCTTGCTGGTTTACTCGTTTCTAATATTGCAGTCTCCCCTTATGGGAAATGCTTTAGTGATTGTATCGAGCTCGTGTATCAATCTTGATAATTCAGTCTGGTCGAAACTTAAAACAAACGAGAGTGTTGCACCAAAACCAGGGTAGTCTGCAGCTTTACATTTTACTTCAAAGTGTCCAAGCCCGTCTCCCGCAATATTTACTACGAGGTGTCCCTCTAATGGTTCTAGTCTAGCATTTCCCTTGAAGTCTTTGTCAAGAGTTTTTAAATCCCGTTTAAAAAGTTCAAAGTCAGTCGTCATAAAGTCCGCCGTAAAATTTCCGCTAAAAGCACCGCTCTTAACTGTCACTTTAGTTCTCTCCCAATTTCTGTCCCAATCAAGATGTGAGCTGTCGTCGAATGCAGGAATTGGTTCAAGCCGAACAAAGTCTCTACCGTCAAAAATTTCAAGATATGGTTCTGTTGTAGCATTCATAAAAGTTGCAGCCAATTTATCAATTGATCTTACTACCCACAACTTACTAAAATTATAAATAGCGATATTCAATATTTTAGCCTCGTCTTGGCGAAACCGCTAGTTGGAAACCGCAAATAAAGTTTTACATGATCCTTTGCTATTGTCTAGACTTTTGTCTTTATAAAATCCCTTTTAACAATATTAATACAATCAGCAGCAACCTTAGCTTTTTTGCGCAATGCATCCATATCGGCATCCACATGGTCGTACGCAAGCGCAACGCCCATTCTACGGTACGGCCTGGTGCTGGGTTTGCCGAAAACACGCACATCTGTATTGCCTGGTTCCAATGCTTTTTCTATGCCGGTAATGGAAAAAGCATCGCTGGTTGTATCGGCCAATATCACAGCACTGGCTCCTGCCCTTTCTAATGTTATGGAGGGGATGGGTAGGCCCAAAATGGTTCTTGCATGCAATTCAAACTGCGATAAATTTTGTGTACCGGCGAGGGTTACCATTCCGGTATCATGCGGGCGGGGGCTGAGTTCAGAAAAATAGACACCCCTCTTTGTTAGAAAAAATTCAACTCCCCAAATACCTGCACCGGTTAAAGCCGCAGTCACTTTTTGTGCCATAGCACAGGCATGAGCTAAATCTTCCTCGCCGATGGCAGCTGGTTGCCAGCTTTCCTGGTAATCGCCCCGCTCCTGCCGGTGTCCTATTGGCGGGCAAAATAAAGTGGGTCCTTCTTTTTGAGTAACGGTCAACAAAGTGATCTCGGTTTCAAAAGCAATAAATTCTTCTATGATCACTTCCTTTATATCGCCTCTTTGATTGTTGATGGCATAGTCCCAAACCTGCTGCTGATCGGCCAATATTTTTAAAACTGATTGTCCCTTACCACTGCTGGACATGAGCGGTTTTACCACGCAGGGCAATCCTATCACACTAACTGCTTTGGTAAACTCATCAAAGCTGGTTGCATACAAATAGTTGGCAGTTTGCAGTCCCAATTCTTTGCTCGCCAAATCCCGAATCAATTTCCTGTTCATGGTAAAGTTGGCGGCCCTTGCACTGGGTACCACCTGCATCTGTTGCTGTTCGTAGCTGTAAAATCGTTCGGTACGGATGGCTTCAATTTCTGGCACTATGAGATCAGGCTGGTGTTTGGCAACAATGGCATCCAGCGCTGCTGCATTCAGCATATCCAGTACTTCAAAATCATCGGCTACCTGCATGGCGGGTGCGCCTGCGTAGCTGTCGGCAGCAATCACGGTTTGGCCTAAACGCTTTAAGGCAATCACCAGTTCTTTACCCAATTCGCCGCTGCCAAGTAAAAGTATTTTTTTATGCATGCTGCAATTTAAAATAATTAACTAATTAAAAGGAGGAGTGTGTGAGAAGGGAGAGGCAACGTAAAAATGCCGGGATCAAAATATTGCATCACGGCGGAGGACCGTTGCAAGGGTTCCCCCTTTAGCAATTTCTATTTGATGTGTAGAAGACGACACCTGCCTTAAGAAACAGCCAGCGAATGACATTTCTTTTTTTCAACTCTCCTCTTTTATTGACCTCGAAAAGTTTTTTAAATTGCTTATTTAGTTTGACAATATTATTAGCTTTTTCTAATCTCCTGCCAACAATTTTACCTAAGAATATCATTTACTGAAAACTGCGTTTGTTACCTGCCTTGTCAATAGTGATCCATTTGCCTTTCAATTCTACGTCTGCCAAGCCACCCGCAAAGCCACTGGCATTGTCATATAGAAATGGTATGATCACCTGGTCGTGCTCGTTTATATAACCCCACTTGCCATTATTTGCTCGAACGTTCACCAGTCCTTCCTGATAAAACTCGCCATCTTCATATTTGGGGGCTATTACTATTTTTCCTGAAGTATCTATATAGCCAACCTTTCCGCCCAACGTTATTCTTGCCAACGGCTGCTCATAAAAACTTGCTATTCTATCATATTGAATGGGCAATATGATTTCTCCTTTTTTATTGATCAACCCCCATTTTTTACTCTTTTCTACCTGGGCCAACCCCTTACTAAATGAATACGCATAACTGTAGGTAAAGGGAATCATTTCTTTAGCCCTGGCATCTACAAAACCATAATTGCCATTCAGTTTCACCGGCACTAATCCCTCAGAAAATTCGCCGGCGGCTTGATACGTTGCATCAGAAATGGGGTTACCCGATTTATCAATCAACGAAAAGCTCCTGCCTTGCATTATCTTGGCAATGCCATCATAAAAAATAATCCAGAAATCAGATTTGGCCTCCACCACCATCTTCCCATCTTTATCTATACATCCCCATTTACCCTCTGCATTTTTAACAGATGCCAATCCTTCTTTGAAGTCGAAAACATCCGGGTAAACCATTGGCACAACAGTAGCACCGCTTGTGTTGATAAACCCATACAAATTGTCTTGAGCTACAGCGGCCATCCCCTCCGCAAAATCCTTGGCATAATTCCAGGTGAGCGGTATAACTACTTTTCCTGTTACATCAATGTATCCTCTTTTATCGTGTAAGCTAACCATGGCAAGCCCGTTAGAAAAATTACCAGCAGCATCGTAGATTAAAGGAATTACAATGTCGCCGTCCAAATTAATAAAGCCACAGCCCCCGGTTGAACCGTTCTTTGCTTCGCCACTTTTAGTTACTACCGCCAAACCGTTCACAAACGGGCCTATCTTATCAAATTTATATTTTGGTTGTGTATTCCATTTGGCTTCCTTGCTGTCGGCTTTGGTGGTGGCGGTGTCAGCGGCGTTGCTTGTTAACGGAGTGATTACGATGCCGGTTTCTTCTGTTTCGGCAACAACAGTATCGGGATCGTACTTCATCACTTCGCCACTTATTTGGCCATATAGGTAAGGAGTTTCTTTTATTAAAATACCCGCATCGTTGTACAGTTTTTCAATACCATCTTTGGAACCTTTTGTATAATTGACCGTTGCTTGTAACTTGCTGTTTCTATGATAAAACTTTGCAAAACCATGGATCTCGTCATTTTCATAGGGCACTTCGCTCATACGTACGCCCGATTCATAAAAGCTATGCTCTATTCTTTTGCGCCTGCCCACGATTGATATCACCTGGCTTTTTAATTTCCCGGTTTTGTAAAACGACTTCCTAATAATGCCTTCGGCATCCGGCTTTTCATAAGTTTCCTGCTCCAATTCACCCGTTTCATAAAACCTTTTTTCAATGCCTACCTTATTCCCATTGAGGTAGCGTTTTAAATACTCCAGGTTTCCGCTCTCATAGTAAAATCTAAAATCGCCGTTGGGTTTTCCATTTACGTAAGAAAGTTCCTTGTACAAATTTCCGCTTTTATAATAGCTCAGTATCGTACCATTTTCATTGTCATCTTTGAAAGGGGTGATGGTTTCAAGCTGCCCTCCAGTATAGAACTCCTTTCTCAGTCCATTTTTTTTCCCTTTTATGTAGGGTGTTTGACTGGACAAACCCCCGTATTCATGAAAAACCTGGCCAATGCCAACCGGCACATTGGCCCTGTAAGTGTAGATGCTTTGTATGCGGCCAGTAGACCAATAATATTTTTCTATCCCATTCTTTTTCCCTTTTTTATAGGTTATTTCCGATTTCAGGTTTCCACTTTCATAATATGTTTTTAATACCTGGCTTTGTGCGTTGGACACTAGTAAGCACAGCCCTACCAATAATAAGCTTCCGAATTTTGTCATATGATAATTTAAAAAGGGTTGGTCAATTTTGATTCATTAAATAAATTAAGGCTTATTTCAGCGGCTCGTTATCCCAAACCCGTAGCATAGAAATTA
>JBBSJJ010000163.1:0-6492 GCA_038257335.1 Chitinophagales bacterium
ATTGCATATTGCCTATTGCCTATTGCCCATTACCCATTACCTATTGCCCATTGCCCATTGCCTATTGCCTATTGCCCATAGCCCATTGCCCATTCCATCATCCATCATCCCTCATCCCTCAGGTCCTGTAAATCAAAATTCATAACTCAATTCATAATTCAAAACTCATAATTCATCACTAATTCTACTTCCTTCCTCCTGCCGTTTTCCTTGCAATCTTCGTAGGTGCGCCAACTGTTTTTAAAGCGCCGGTCATAATTACTTTCCATATCAGCATAAAAAAGCCGCCCTCTTCTATGCGTTTAAATTCTACCTGCGCTGTGCGCACGGCATCTCCTTTTTTTGGGTTGTCTTTTTTTAAGATAAACGCATTGGCAAAAAAGCTGGTAACGCCTTTCCTGTCCAACTTAGCTTCCCCTTTATCTTTTTCCAGCAGTTCTAATTTTAAATCCTGGTACAAAATGCTTACGTCCCCGGAGGCCTGCAACTGATCTCCCTTTATGCTGGCCTGCAATTTTTGGAGTTCTCCCCGTGCTATTTTAACCATGCCCACTGGCATGGCAAAGGGGTTTAGTTGGCTTCCCTGGAAAGGCTCATCAGCCAGTATGCGGGCAGTAAAACTGCCCGACTGATAATTTTTACGGCTGAAAACAAAATCAGCTTTGATGGGTATGGTGCCCATCATCATGCCTGTGCCTTTTATAGTTACCGGGCTTTGCTCTCCTCCCTTGAAGTTAGATACATGAGCAATATCCATAGAAATATCTTTGATGTGCAGGGTGCCGCTTTGCTGCGAAAGAGGATTGAATTCTTCATACGCCAGGTCAAGATGATTGGCCTTTACCCGATCTACCTTTATTTTCATGGGCATCTTCATGAGCAGTTGCACGGGGAAATTTCCCATCTTGGATGCAGGTGGCAAGGAACGGTTTAAATAAATAGAAAGTTTTCCTGCAGGGATGTTTATTTCTTTGGTCACCAACTCTTCTTCGTTCATTAAACTCCACCAATCTACGCCGCTCAATGTTACAGAAGGGAAAGCAACTTCGTAATATTCTTTGGCAGTTTTCTGGCTGCGCACAAATGCTTCTTTGCTTAATTGTGGGCTCATAGAGAGGTTGGTAAGGGTCAGTTTTTTTTCAGGCGCTTCTACGCTTACTTTGGCGATGGTAAGGTTATATTGGCCCTTGCCGGCGGCAGCTTTGTAATCTTTAAAACTGAGCCTGGCTTTTTTGGCAAAAAGAAAACGATTCTTGTCAGTCCTGCTTGCAGAGTCAATTAAAATATCATCCATCACAATGTTTACATCCTTCAGCACTGTTGATTTGCCCTTGCTGTGCACAATGATTTTGCCGCCCACTACCTGCAGATTTTTTACCGACAGCTTTTCCATTTCCTTTAAAAAACGCTGGGTAAAATCTTCCTTCACTTCTTTTTTACCATCTGTGTTGCGATAGATTTCAAAAACAGGATTGGTCAATTTCACCAGTTTGTAATCCATGGTTTTGGAGCTGATGGCTTCGTCAATATTGATACCTTCTACCTGCAGGTTTTCAAAAGAGAAAGCAAGCGTTTCGGCGGGAGCGAGTCCTAAATTGCGCAGCGAATCTGCTCTTTTTTTATCTGGCTTCAGTGACACATTTTGAAAACTAAGTGTAGATGCCAGCACATCCATTTTCATATCGCCCACAGAAAGATCATACACATTGTTAGATGTTTTGGCCACCAACTGTTGCAGGCGCTGGATAAAAAGCGGGCGAAGGTCTAATAGCGAAGATGAATCTGGTTCGTTGGTTACGGTGGCAATTTTTTCCCCATCACGATGGATGCCCTCCTTTAACGAATAACGGATGTATACGTAAGCCCCAATGATCAGGACCGCCGGAATAAGGATCAGCAAGAATATTTTTTTGTTCATGTGCACTAAACTATTCAAATAGCAAGCCAGTAAAGCAGGGGAGGGAGCGATGGCAAATGGTTGCAACTGCAGCACCGTATTAGATTTTTAGCACGGCTACTTAGCGCTCCGCCAGGAGCTACAAAGACCCGGGCAGCAAAACAGGTAAGGCCTGCATCACCATCTGCCCAGCCGCTCAATGTGGAGGCGGAGCATGGCCGAAAGACGTCTGCAGCAGAAAGTCGAGGGTTGTCTCTTTACGTTTTTTGTTACTTAGTGTAAACCCTGGCACATTTCAAAGAGCCCATTATCATTCAGACAGCAGGCGTCCCTGGTTAAAGTCTACATGCCTACAGTTTGTCGCTTCCTCGTAGTTGTTTCATGTCGGCCTTTTTGCGCAGTTTCATATTGAGCAGTTCTACCAGTAAAGAAAAAGCGATCATGGTATATATATAGCTCTTGCTGATTTCCTGGTGAAACCCTTCTGCAACCAGCATGATACCAATGGCAATTAAAAATGAAAGTGCCAGCATTTGCAGCGTAGGATGCTCGTTGATGAATTTACTTACAGCGCTGGCAAAGACCATCATGATGATGATGGAAATGATAACGGCAATTACCATGATGGAAACTTCATCTACCAGGCCAATGGCCGTGAGGATTGAGTCAAAAGAAAAGACAGCATCTATTAGTACAATCTGCACAATTACTTTGCTCAAAGTGGCGTACACTTTCTTGTGTGCGGTGTGCTCACTGGCTTTATCTTCTAGTTTTGAATGTATTTCAAGCGTGCTTTTTAAAACGAGAAACAATCCTCCTGCCATTAGTATCAGGTCTTTCCAGCTGATGGCAATGGGTACTTCCTCTACCTTTATAAACGGTATGGTAAAAAGCGGGTTTTGCAACCTCATGATGTAGGTAATGGTGAGGAGCAAGGCTATACGGAAAACCATGGCAAGCAGCAAACCGATGTTCCTTGCCCGGCGCTGTTGAGATGGCTCTAGCTTGTCTGAGATAATGGAAATGAAAATGATATTGTCTACGCCCAACACTATTTCAAGAAAAGTAAGTGTGAGCAGGCTTATCCAAATGGAGGGGTCAGAAAAATCGGGAAATGTCATGTAGTAAGTTTTGTTTGCTTACTCAAATATAAGACCGAAATATATTTTAGTTTTTTCATTTTACACTTGCATGCTTGCCGCCGGCTTTTTTAGGAGCGGTGCAAAACGGTGAGCTGCCTGGTTGGAGATATGCAGTCTCAATGTGTCCTTTGTATTTTTTAAACAGTTTTTAGCTATGATGCTGCCACATCTTATCCCCTGCCTTTTTTTCCTCTTCCCTCTACTACAAAAGTAATGGGTTGACGGCGGTAGGCCTTCACCGCTTTTCCCAGGTGAATGGCAGGAGCCCATTTGGGAGATTGTTTTAGCACCCGTATTACTTCCGCCTCCATGCCAAAACCATGATTGGTCTCGGCTACTACGTCTTCCACACTGCCATCTATGCCTACAATAAACCGCACTATCACCTGGTAAGTTCCCACATCGGCACCTTTCTTCACGGGTGTATTGGTTTTAATGTTTTCTGCAAGAAATTCTCGCCACGCCGCCGCATCTCTGAACGAAGCTTCCCTCATATAAATAAAATTGCCGATAGTTTTTCCGCCTTGATCGAAAGCCTCGGTTTTTTCCTTATCAGTTTTTAGATCATAACTGGCATGAACAAATAACTTTCCATCGGGGTAAAAATGCCAGACCTCTTTCAGCTTACCGTTTTCATGATAAAAACTAGAATCTTCTATGGGTCCATTTTCATAATAGCCTTTATTTAAGCCCACAGGTTTGGTAAAATTGGTGTCGGCATAGAATCCAATACTCTTGAGTTTTTTAGACCTCATCCAGTAAGCGGTGCAATTGTACACACCGCCGTCTTTTACCAAATCCATGTAATAGAAAGCAGCATCTTTAGAGGTTTTTTGCCAGCTTGAATCAAAATAGCGTGTGGTAACGCCTTGCTGGGCAGTGGCCGCAAAGACGATAAAAGAAAGCAAGCCAACAAAGAAAATTTTTTTGATTTGTAAGAATAGCATAGGGATGGGTTTTGGGTTTGCCGCACACTTAAGCGCTGCCGCGGCGCTAAGATAGGAAAATAATTCACCAGCAGCGGAAGCGCCCGGTGGGCTTCGTTCACCAAAGCGTGACAATTATACCTGGTATTTTATTTTCAGAATATGCCGGTTCTCTTGTGAATGGTGAATGGTGAATGGTGAATATTCACCATTCACCCCCTACATTCTATAGGGGCAGGCTTTCACCTTTCACTTTTCACCTTTCACTTTTCACCTTTCACCTTGCACCTTTCATCCCCCTGCCGTGGCAAAATTCTCCAGTAGCCGTTTGCACAAGCCCGGCAGCACTTACCTTTGCACCCATGAAAAAAACTGCAGCAACGAGTACCCCCAAATCTTCCGTAACCCTGTCGCAGGCATTCAAAGAATTTATCTGGCCAAGGCGAAAAGTTGTTTTCATGGGCCTCTTGCTCATTGTCATTAGCAGGATGGCAAGCCTCGTACTACCCGGCGCAAGTAAATACCTTATAGACGAGGTGATTGTAAAAAAAGATTTGAATATGCTCAAGATACTGATAGGAGTAGTGGCAGGTTCTATTCTGGTGCAAGCCGTTACCTCTTACCTGCTCACCAAATTATTGAGTGTAGAAGCACAGCACCTCATATCTCAACTGCGCCTGAAAGTGCAGAAGAAAATACTGTCGCTGCCTATCAGTTATTTTGACAACAATAAATCGGGTGCATTGGTAAGCCGCATCATGACGGATGTAGAAGGCGTTCGAAACCTGGTAGGCACAGGCCTGGTGCAATTGATTGGCGGCCTGCTCACCGCGGTGGTATCCTTAGTGTTGCTCATTAGAATCAGCCCAATGATGACCTTGTATGTATTGCTGCCGGTGGCGCTCTTTGCAGTAGTGGCTGCCAAAGCCTTTACTTACATACGACCCATTTTTAAAAAGCGGGGCGTGCTCAATGCAGAAGTAACGGGAAGACTTACGGAAACCATCAATGGCGTAAGAGTCATCAAGGGATTCAATGCAGAAGAACAGGAAAATAAAACCTTTGAAAAAGGAGTGGAGCAATTGTTTCTGAATGTAAAACAGAGCCTTACCTCTACCGCTATTATTACCAGCTCTGCCACGCTTTTGCTGGGCCTTGCCTCAGCAGGCATCATGGGTATTGGTGGTTATATGATCATTAATGGTGAGCTTACCTTTGGCGAATTTCTATCCTTTACTTTATACCTTGGTTTTATGATTGCACCCATTGTGCAAATGAGTAATATAGGAAGTCAGCTCACCGAAGCATTTGCGGGCCTGGACAGAACGCAGGAGATCATGAACATGGATCCGGAAAATGATGTGCAAACCCGTACCATTAAACTGCCGGTTTTAAAAGGCGACATTCGTTTTGATAATGTTTCGTTTTCTTACGAAGAAGGCAAGGAAGTAGTCAAGGGCATCAGCTTCGATGCTCCTGCCGGCTCGGTTACTGCACTCGTGGGTAGTTCGGGCTCGGGTAAAACAACCATTGCCAGCCTTGCTGCTACCTTCATTACTCCCGATAGTGGCACCATCACCATTGATGGCATCGACCTTAGCAAAGTAATACTGAGTGAATACCGGCAGCACCTGGGTGTGGTGCTGCAAGACGATTTTTTATTTGAAGGAACCATCCGGGAAAATATTTTATTTGCACGCCCCGGTGCTTCTGCAGCAAGCCTGGCCAAAGCCGTAAAGGATGCTTATGTAGATGAATTTACCGATCGTTTTGAAAAAGGCCTTGACACCGTGATTGGTGAGCGGGGCATTAAACTATCGGGCGGGCAACGGCAACGCATCACTATTGCCAGGGCCATACTTGCAGACCCTAAAATTATTTTGCTGGATGAAGCTACCTCGAGCCTCGACACCGAAAGCGAATCGCTGATACAACAAAGCCTGAACGAACTCATGCATGGCAGAACCACATTTGTAATAGCCCACCGGCTGAGTACCATCCGCAAGGCGCACCAAATATTGGTAATAGAAGCCGGAAAAATCGCCGAACGTGGCAACCACCAGGAACTGATTGACAAAAAAGGGCGATACTATGAATTGTTTACTTACCAGGCGAGGATATAAAATGGGTAGGGTGGGGGAATCGAAAAAAGTTTCGTTCTTCCGCTCGTTCGGGATTATTTCTTGCCAGTTGAGCAAAACGAATAATTAGGTATTGAATGCTGACGTTATTCGTTTGCTTCTTTCAAAGCCTGAAGTTCTATTTCTGCTGATAAACGGAAATCTGCCTGCTTTATTTTTTCAATAAATGGTCTAATGCCAGGAATTATACCCCTAAGTTTTGCTTTTATGATAACTCCAATTGTGCCTGAAACTTATGCCGAGTCTGTCAGCAATTTTTCGAGCTTTGTAATCATCTAAAATTATAGTGCAGTTCTGCGTCTCAAGGGCTAATGCGATGGCGCTCGCCTCTCCTTTATCAATTTGCATTTCCAAAAGCTGTTGTCTGTATATATCCTTGACAGTTA
>JBBSJJ010000164.1:0-6407 GCA_038257335.1 Chitinophagales bacterium
AAAAGAGGTGGCAGCGATTACAGTGCTTCACTCATAGCTGCAGCCATCAACGCCAGTGTTTGCGAAATATGGACAGATATAGATGGCATGCACAACAACGATCCCCGGGTGGTTAAAAGCACCAGGGCTATTGAGCAGTTGAGTTTTGAAGAGGCTGCTGAGCTTGCGTATTTTGGTGCAAAAATTTTGCATCCTGCCAGCATCTGGCCGGCCCAATTGTACAATGTGCCTGTAAGATTATTAAATACCATGCAGCCTTCGGCTAAAGGAACTTTGATAACCGAAGATGCAGGAAGCAACGGCGTAAAAGCAGTGGCCGCTAAGGATAACATTACCGCCATTAAAATAAAAAGCAGCCGTATGCTACTGGCTTACGGTTTTTTACGAAAGGTGTTCGAGGTATTTGAAAAATACCGCACTTCTATTGACATGATTACTACCTCCGAGGTAGCCGTGTCTGTAACAATTGACAACGACCAGTTTTTGAGCGAAATTACCAAGGAACTGGAGGCTTATGGTACCGTTGAGGTAGATACCGGGCACACCATCATCTCTATTGTAGGTAATGAAATAACCGAAACGCCGGACATTATTCACCACCTTTTTGAGTCTATCAGAGAGATTCCCGTGCGTATGATAAGCTATGGAGGTAGTCGGCACAATATTTCTTTGTTGATACCCGGCAGCTACAAACTTCAAACTTTGCAGTTGTTGAACAAGGGTTTGTTTGGCCTTGATTAAGGTTAACCTTTCAATATTGGATGTTTAATTACGGCATCTTAGCTAAAGCCCGATTTTTATTGGGCTTTTTTTTACAAATAAATACAGTTTGCACAATAAGCCTACTCTGTGTGCGTTAATACATTGGTTTTTCATAGGATATTGGATTAATACGGGCTTTGATTTCTATCATCGCCCCTTTTTTTTGCCCCTATGTCTCGTTTTCAGCGTTGGCGCTCCCAGAACGCCTGGATTAATGGCATAAAAAAACTCCCGCTTGGGGAGTTTCTTTCAAAATCAACTATTTTTTAAAGAATGATCATAGAATCGCCGTAACTAAAGAAACGGTATTTATCCTTGATGGCTTTTTTGTAGGCCTCCATCATAAGATCATAACCTGCAAAAGCACAAGCCATGATCAGTAAACTGGTTTTTGGAAGGTGAAAATTGGTTACCAAAGAATCTGCGATATTAAAATTGTAAGGAGGATGTATGAAATGGTTGGTCCAACCTTCGCTCGGCTTCAACAATTTTTGTGCAGTGTAAGAAGTTTCCATGGCACGCATGGTAGTGGTGCCAATAGAACAAATACGATGACCGCCTTCTTTTGCTTTGTTTACAATGTTGCAGGCTGTTTCGTTGATGTTGTAATACTCAGCATCCATTTTATGTTTGCTCAAATCTTCTACTTCTATCGGGCGAAAAGTGCCAAGGCCTGTATGTAAGGTTACTTCTGCAAAACGAACACCCTGTATCTCCAGCCTCTTGATGAGTTCTTTGCTAAAATGCAAACCTGCGGTTGGGGCGGCTACGGCACCTTCATGCTTGGCATACACGGTTTGGTAGCGTTCTTTATCTTCCTCCTCTGGTTTTCTCTTAATGTATTTTGGCAGAGGTGTCTCTCCCATAATATCCAACATCTGGCGGAATTCTTCATCTGTGCCATCCCACAAAAAACGAATGGTACGGCCACGGCTGGTGGTATTGTCTATAACTTCTGCAACCAGCTCGTCACTTTCGCCAAAGTATAATTTGTTGCCTACCCTTATTTTGCGGGCGGGGTCTACAATTACGTCCCAAAGCTTGTTGGTTTTGTTCAATTCTCTTAAAAGAAATACTTCAATTTTAGCACCTGTTTTTTCTTTGCGGCCATACATGCGTGCAGGAAAAACCTTGGTATTGTTCACCACAAACACATCCTTGTCGTCGAAATAATCCATGATGTCCCGGAAAGTACGGTTTTCGATGTTACCGGTTTTCCGGTCAATCACCATCATGCGGCTATCTTCTCTTTTCTTGGTGGGATGTTGGGCAATAAGGTTCAGGGGTAGGTCAAATCTAAATTGAGATAATTTCATCAGGAACTATTTATGTTGTTTTTGGTGAGCAGGATCTTCCGGGAGAGCGTTTAATGATGTGCGCTGTGTGGTTGATTCATGCAATAAAGTTCAAAACATTTTTGCTTTTTATCACATGCCGGAGACTGTAATTACTTACAGAGATAGTAAGCCTTGTAGTTTTAGTGAAAAGGCGCTTATCATGTTACGGCATGATTTTAAAGTGGGCGAAGATAGTATTTTTATACAGAAATGGCGTTAATTATTTGTATGATGGCGGAACGAATCGGTTTAACAAACCGCTGTCGGGGTTTGCAACCGCCGACAGGGTTGCGGGTGGTCGTTTTTAAACAATCCGGTTGGTGGGTGCTTTGATGTAGTCATTCGATTGCAGATATTAAACAAACCGCTGTCGGGGTTTGCAACCGCCGACAGGATCATCCTGCTAATTTTTTGGAAGATTGTGGTTTTATATATGCAACTTTATAGCGTAGCCTATGCTCATGTAATCTATATGATAAATTTGTTGAGAATCTTGCCTCTTTTATGTTGTTTCAGTTCCTATTGTCAAGCACAACTTACTCCTGTACCTGGTAAAAAATACCAGGGGCTGCTTTGGGAGATCACCGGCAATGGCCTCAAAAAACCGTCCTATGTTTTTGGTACCATGCATGTGAGCAGTAAGCTCGCCTTTCATTTGAGCGATTCTTTTTACTATGCATTGAAGCAGGTAGATGCAGTTGCCCTGGAACTGAACCCTGACCTGTGGCAGGGACAAATGGTGAGGCTCAATGAGCTGAATGAAAATTATGCAGCATTTACTCAAACTGCTGGCAACGATTACGTTTCTGAATCTACTTTCCGCATAGGCAACTATGAAAATGAATTAAAGTCGGCATTGAGTACAGAGCCGCCGGTTGTAAACAGCCTTTTGTATCGCTCTTATAAAACAAGGGATGATTTTGAGGAAGATACCTTCCTGGACTTGTATATTTTTCAGGCTGGTAGAAAATTGGGCAAAGAAGCCGCAGGCGTGGAAGACTATTACGAGAGCCAAAAATTGGTGATGGAGGCCTACCGGGATATGGCCGCCGAGAAAAAGAAAAAAAGCCTGGACCTTGATGGTGAAACGATCAGTTCCCTTCTGCAAAAACTGCAGCAGGCCTATCGTTATGGCGATCTTGACCTCATGGATTCCATCGACAATCTGTTAGAAAAATCGGCAGCCTTCAGAGAAAAATTCCTGTACAAGCGAAATGAAATACAAGCTGAAGCCATTGATAGCATCATACAACATAAGTCACTATTTGCTGGTGTGGGCGCTGCACATTTGCCAGGGCAGCGTGGCATCATAGAGTTGTTGCGGCAAAGAGGTTACCGGCTACGTGCTGTAAAAATGGCGGATAGGGATGCCGCCCAAAAAGAAACCATCAACCAATTGAAAGTGCCTGTAAAATTCAGCATGCAGCAGTCTGAGGATAGCTTTTATACAGTAGATGTGCCCGGCCCGCTTTATTCTCTCAAAAATAATTACCAGCAAATGGACCGCAGCCAGTATGCCGATATGAGCAACGGGGCCTATTACCTGGTGAGTCGCATTAAAACTTATTCGTCTTTTCTATCGCAGCAGGGAGTTGTGCAAAAAAAAGTGGATAGTCTTTTATACGAATATATTCCCGGTACCATTTTGCAAAAGAAAAGTATTGTTACAAATGGTTATGCTGGTTACGACATCAGCAACCGCACACGCCGGGGCGATTTGCAGCGCTACCAAATTTATATTACTCCGTTTGAAGTGATCATTTTTAAAATGAGCGGCAAAGCAGACTATGTGAACGGGCCCGAAGCCAGCAGCTTTTTTAATTCAATAAAATTGAAACCCTCTCAAACAAAGTCCGCTGCCTATGCTCCGCCGGAGGGTGGCTTTAGCGTTTGGCTGCCGCAGCAACCTCATGTTTTTTACAACAGCGCCAACGATAAGCGCTGGGAATACGAGGCGGTAGATAAGGCCAGCGGTGATGCATACCTGGTTTTTAAAACGGCTGTTCACAATTACCATTTTTTGGAAGCGGATAGTTTTGACCTGGCGTTGATGGAGACCTCCTTTGGGGGTAGCGAAAATTTTGAAAAGCAAATTAGTCGCAGGTACACTTTGATGGATGGTTACCCTGTACTGATTGTAAAACAAAAATTAAAAGATGGAAATTTTGTTTATGCAACACATATCATAAAGGGAGCGCAATATTATGTAATTGCGCAGCGGAGCCGAAACGCAGCACGCAACAATGATTTTTTTAAAAGCTTTCGCTTTACTCCGTTCGTCTACCCGGCCCCCCAGCCCTACCAGGATAGCTTTTTATTGATTAAAACACTTAGCCCTGTGTTACCCGAAATTGATAATGGTATAAGGGCTATTATTGAAAAAACGGCGGACGATGCTGCAGAGGGCAATAACCCCTCTGGCTACATCACTTACTGGAGAAAATTGAAGAATGGGGCGTTTAGCAGTAAGTCTACCGGCGAAATGATATCGGTGCAAATGCAGGAATATCCAACTTATTTTTTCATCAGGGATTCGGTAAAATTCTGGGAAAATGAAATAGCAGATTATCTGAACAAGGATGATATGCTTTTGCATCACAAAAAATGGTTTTACAATCCTGATGGAAGCAAAGGCTATCGCTTCCAGGTAAGAGATACGGGTTCTTCCCGGGCCATTGATCACCTGCTGATGATGAAGGGCAGATTTATTTATACCATGTCGGCCATTACGGATACACTTTCTGCAAGAAGCTCTTTTCTTACACAGATGTTTGATGGTTTAACAGCACATGAAAATGTGAAGCCACAGAATATGCTGGAAAGCAAACTGCCCATTTTCTTTGCAGACCTGTTTAGCAGCGATAGTCTCGTGCAAAAAAGGGCCAGGCAGAGTATCAGCAATGTATATTTTGGCGGCGACGACGCAGCAGGAATTTTTCAATCTATCAGCCGCCTCTCCGTAACAAACAAAAATTATTTTGATTCAAAAATGAAACTCATTGCCGAGCTGGGTTTTATCAAAGACTCCATCAACATAGACATACCTGCCTACCTCAGCAAAATTTACGAGCAAACTGCAGATACAAGCTTGTTTCAAAATGAAGCCATTATGGGGTTGGCCAGGCTTAAAACAGCAGCTTCTTTTTTAGTTTTAAAAGAACTGGTATTGGCAGATCCTCCCATTTTTGAGAACGACAGCGAGTACGATCTGTTTTTTGATCAGCTGGCAGATAGCCTGCCCTTGAGCAAACTTTTATTTCCCCAGTTGCTACAGCTATCGTCTTTAAGCGATTACAAAGAAAACATCAGCAACCTGCTGGTGAGCCTTGTAGACAGCGGTTATATAAAAGGTGCAGACTATGCTGCTTATTTGCCTGGTATATTTATAGATGCTAAAGTAGCCTGGAAAAAGCAGCAGGCAAAAGAGGAGAAGATAATGGAGGCCAACAATAAAAAAGATTTAAATGATGAAGATGAAGTGGTAGAAGTGTATACTGGCAGCGCTAACAATTATGCGCTAAAAGAATATTCCATTTTGCTGATGCCCTTTTATGAAAACAACAAAAACATCCCAACATTTTTTGACCGGCTTTTAAAAACTAAGGACGACGTGTTAAGGATAAATACTGCTGCATTACTTTTAAGAAACAACAAGGCCGTGCCCGATAGCATCTTCAATCAACTTGCTGCCAACGACAAACACCGGGGTATGTTATACACCCAATTAGAGAAGGCTGGCAGGTTGGATAAATTTCCAAAGAAATTTAGCACTCAACTGGATCTTGCACGTAGTTTTCTCGTAATGCGTAACCAAAATGCACCCATGGACTCTATGGTGTTTATAAAAAAGATAGTAACCAATATTAAAAATGAAAGTGGTCATCTGTACTTTTTTAAATACCGTCTTAAGAAAACAGATGACTGGAAAATAGGGATCAGCGGCTTGCAGCCTCTGCACGAAAAGAAACTGAGCAGTAATGATAGATTCGTTAGCCTGACAGATAAAAAGATTGTAACGACTATACCCTTGGATGAGCAGCTCGATGAGCAGCTCAAAAAACTTATCTTCCCCTATTACAACAGCGGCAAGAACTTTTTTAAATCAGAAGGAGATTATTTCTACAATAAATATTTAGGAGACGACGAATAAACCATTTTAGAATATCTCCATTAGGGGATGGCATCTATAAGTGCCCTTGTATAGGCTTCCTTTGGACTCTCCATTATATGCCGGGCAGTACCTTCTTCTACAATTTTTCCTTTGTTCATTACTAAAATCCTGTCGCTGATGTAATGTACCACCGAGAG
>JBBSJJ010000165.1:0-6375 GCA_038257335.1 Chitinophagales bacterium
CCAACAAATTTCCAACGGCTATATCCATACTACCCAAACGTACTGCTGCAATAGACACTGCCAGTTCGGGCAATGAAGTGGTAGCTGCCACCAATAATGTTCCTACGAATGATTTACTTAACCCGGCTTCCGTAGCTAAGTAGTCGGCAAAATAGGGTAATGCAATAGCGCCTGCAATTACCATCAATGCAAATAAAGCATAATGCTTAATGGCCAACTGCAGGGAAATATCTTTATGCGCATGATGAACAAGTGGAACAGGATGGCCAACGATTGTAGCAGCAATATGTTGTTCATTTTTAAAAATGGTGCGGATGGCTATTAAGTAGAAAGCAATGAGCATAATAGAAGAACTGCAGAACCAGCCAATCACTGGGAACCAGTTGCCAAATACAATTGAAATAACTGAAAGTGTGATGAGGAAAATTCCAAAGAAACCAGCCAGCACATGGCTTTTTGTAACTACAGAGGATATTGGTTTACCGGGAACGAAATAATCCAGCACCGCTAAAATGAGCAGGTTAAAGGCACAGCTGCCCATAATAGCTCCCACGGCAATATCAGGCGAATCTATAAAAACGATGGAACTGACACCCGCAAATAATTCGGGCAAGGAAGTAACGGCGGCCATCATAATCAACCCAAACCATGCTTTGCCCATACCGGTAAGTGTGGCAATAATATCCCCGTATTTAGAAAGACGGGAACCACTGAAAATAATAAGTGCTGAACAGGCTAAAAACCCAGCGATGAATAAAATTAATGAAGGCATTTCATTATATTTTTATGAGGTTATATTATCATCAACAGAACATTTTATTTAATACTGCTTAATGAAGCGGCTGTGTAAAAGCCTTAGCCATATTGGGAAACACTGGTAAAACTTTATTCCAATCTGCACTTTGTTATACATCAGCCATCTGGAAAGTTTTCGGCCTGGTATTCCTCACGAAGCCAACACGGGCTGTCATCAATACAATAATCATAATATCCTGAAACTGCTTTAGAAATTTTACCCAGAGGGGTTTTTTCTTTTCCCGAACCAATTCATTAGCGCCCTTAATTTGTAGTTTTTCTTCTGCATTTACCTGTTGTAAACCGCCCGGTTTTGCATCAAGCATTTTTAATATCTCTTGTTGATTGAGTAAATGCCAGTTCATAAAAGCTATTTATTTCATACCCTATATAGCCGGCATGAGAAAGGTGAAAGAAAATAATACCTGTAATATCGTCTATAATAATTACAGTATGTTTACTCCGATGCAAATGTTTTCACCTGCACCGCAACTATTTGGAAGTCACTAAATTTTCATTACATCATTTGATGATCTTCCGCTATCAAACGTAGGCACAGCGATACTTACGCCGATGCAGGTGTTTTCACCTGTATCGCAACTATTTTACACCGATGCAAATGTTTTCACCTGCACCGCAATTATTTGGAAGTCACCAAATTTTAATTACTTCATCTGATGACCGCTATCAAATGTAGTGACCACTATACTTCACGGCTTCTTTGTCTTAGTCGGCCCTCACTGCCATGGCCCGGGTTTTACAATCCCGCCCTAGATAACCCCTTCCATAATCGCAACAAAATGCAGGCAACGGCACCACACCCATTTAATCCCAATCACTTTAAAAATACCCGCCTTTACCACCAACGCAGGCATAAATGGTTGCGCTGCTGGTAACAATTTATCTACGGATAGGTAGACAGCAGGCAGCGGCGTGTAACGGTCGAAGTGTGGGATTGGTCTGAAATGGAATACCGACATCGGAGGAAACATGTAGTAATGGTGTGCATAGCTATGTTTCACCAAACTAACCCAAACTGCTTGAGAATAGCTCGTGGGCTGTGCTGTGTGGCTCGTTAAAGCAGGGACCACAGCAAGATCGTGTTGACCACGACGCCGGAAATATTGATCGATTATTAATGCTGTTACCTTGTTAGCCGTTGGCTGAAAGCCAGACGGCGGCAAGTTACCAAGGACGACAGTAACGGATAGCGACTCCTTAATTCGTGGCTGGTCAACCTGTCCCGTTTTTTGGGGAAGCCCGGGCCACAGCGGTTGCTGTGTGCCGACCACGGCGAAAAATTAAATTTTGTAACTATTTGTTGGAGGGTTTACTTGGCCGGGGCGAAAATTTGCGGGGTAATAATAGATGGTGTAATGGTAAAAGAAGGTTGTCAGTGAAGTAGGCAGCCTAATGATGGCAGCAGTTAATTTTTATTTCTTAAAGAACTTTCTGCTCCCTGCAGTCAGTTCCTTTTTTTATTGTTGGTTGGTGTCCCCAGACTGACCGATAGCATGAAATCTTTGGCATAGTTTAATAAACACACTGAAAAAGCCGGACCGCTTCATCCATTAAGTGAAAGAACGCATTCGTTAACCGGCTGGTGGCTGTGGACACTACCCGCCACATCTTTGTGTCATCAATCAATTAAAAAATTTAAAAAATGATATTATGCAAACGCAAAATTTTCAACAAGTAAAGGTTGGCAAAATGTTGCCTGTTGATTATGTCAGACATATTGTTGCTAAAGGAGGGCCGGTATGTAGTGAGTTTAAAAAATTACAACAGGCAATCAATGCAATTCGCAGCAAAGAAGATATCATTGAATTGAATGTTGTGCTGCACGCTCATCTTACATTAGATACAATGATGGGGCATACTTATCTTAAACCATACGGATATGCAGGCGATTTTGAAATTATTGAAAAGATCTATGCACAAAAACGCCATTCAAATCCGGTGATTGATGCATGGGATCAGTTCTACCAAAGTTTTGATTCTTGCGATGCCGTAAGAAATAGAAAAATGTACTTCAAAGAAGTTATGGTAAATGCGCTTGGAAGCGGTGTGAAAAATGTTTTGATACTTGGCTCAGGACCTTGTATGGATCTATTTGAATACCTCACAGAAAACCCGGACAATACGCTGCATTTTACTTGTGTTGATATTGATGAAACGGCAATCAAATATGCAAGCCAGAAAAATGCTGCGTTCATGAACAATATTAGTTTTGTTAATCGTAATATTTTCCGTTACAATACATCTGATACCTACGATCTTATCTGGAGTGCAGGCCTTTTTGACTATTTGAATGATGATCAGTTTGTCTTTATCATTAAAAAGATGCAGGCATTTTTAAGTGAAAGCGGCACAATGATTATTGGTAACTTTTCAGAAAACAATCCTTCACAATACTGCATGGAAGTAATAGGCGACTGGTATCTTAATCATAGAAGCCCTGCACTTTTGACGGAACTTGGAGTGCGTGCCGGATTCGAGCTGAATGACATACATGTTGAACAGGAAGAATTGGGCATCAACCTTTTTGTTCATTACCCAAAAAGTTAAGAAAGGCGCATTGTACTTTCTGGCAGATATGTAGCCCAGGTTTTGTGTGTAGGCGTATCTGTGATAATGTTAACCCAACTGCGGTGTGCCGTAAAATAATCAACAAATGCTGTTGGTGATTGCCTAGGCTGCTTTGCCAGGAGCTCCACGACAACCAAGGGTAAAATATAAAAATCCGGGCCGATGCCCCGGTTCGTGTCCCACCATAGTTGTTCACTTAAGGCCACATTGTTAATGCATAATGTTTCATAATGAGTTTTATTATTTGCTGGTGCTTCTCATAAACAATCTATCACAAGCGATAGATAAATATCTTTCAGCCATCTTGTAATTGACAATCTTTTATTAATACCATCCTTAATGTAGCTCTAAATTTCAAACATCTTTTGTGAAAACATAATGATGCATACACCTTTTTTCTTTGCCTTAGTTGGTAAAACACCCCAACCATTTTAAACAGGCTACCATGGCCTTGGCTTTTATAAGCCATGTATGGACACCGACAAATATTTATTGTTGATTTTTTTAATATTGAAAAACGGATAGTGACTCCCTGATTCGTGGCTGGTGAAAGCCCAGGCCACGGCGGCTGCGGTGTGCTGGCCACGGCGAAGAGGCACAGGGCAAGTGTGTGCCGACCAAGGCAAGAGCAAACAAATTACTAAAGCAGGTTTTTGGGGTTGTTAGAACCGGAACTTTATTCGACAGAAAATATTATGAAAGTTTAGCCTGATTTGTGTGGTTTTAAGCACAGTTCGTGTTTTGCGTTCGTGTTCATCGCTCTAATCGTCTAACCCTTTTCCGTCAAGTATTTTTGGTATATACTTTTCCACTCTTTCGTTTCTTGTCTTGGCTTGTTTAGCTGACGAAAAGTATAATAAATATCCCTTTTGTCGCCCTGGCGTTAATTTATCAAATGCAGATTTTAGTGCTGTCATTTCGTTTAATGCTGTCTTAAACTCTTCTGGCATTTTAAATTCAGCCGTCTTTTTCATCTCAACTTTTACGCCTGACTTTTCAACTTCAATAGCATTTTTTATGTAAGATTTGATAACTGCCTTTTGTTTTATAATTTCATCAAATTTAGAAAATCTAATTTGTCTTGCCGACTGTACATTTTCAGTTTGTTGCACCAAAACTTTCTTTGGGTCTTTCATAATTGCACCTTTCATAAAAAGCAATGCACAATAGTCTTTGAAGCCGTGAATTAAAACTACGTGGTTTTTGTCAAGGGTATAACAAGGGCAACCCCATTTTAATTCTTCTGTCAAATCAAAAGAAAGCACAAGTTCTCTTAGCTCTTGGTAGGCTTCTTGCCATTTTGTTGATTTGTCAAAAAACCAATTTACTTTAAGGTTCATATTGTTAATTTTTTGAGTTAAGTTCAATTAATCTTCTGTCTGCTGGTCTTAAATACCACGAAATAACTGTCAAACACACAAACATAAAAACTGGTAAGGCTTCTAAAATTCCGTCTCCACTTGCAAAATGTGAAACGACACCGCCTGAAAGAAGAAAGAACAAACCTGAATAAGCCCATTCTTTCAACAGTAAATATTTGGGAATTAGAATTGCTACAACCGCAAGTATTTTCCACAAACCAAGTATGGTCAATAAATAAACTGGAAAGCCCAAATGAACAATACCGTCTACATTAAACTTGCCCTGTAAAGTTGTCCACTACCGCCAAGTAGCATTCCAAAAGATAGGAAGCCTGTAACTAGCCAAAAAGCTATGTTCTTTGATTTTTTATTTTCCATTTTTTATTTTGAATTAGTTAAAAGTTCTTGTAGTCTGTCGTGTGCCATATTTAAACCATTGGCAAAAGGCATTTTTAATTGTTCTTCTCTGTGCTTTGCAGATTTGTAAATAACCTGCATATTTAGTCTGCTAGTGCTTTCTGTCAATTTTTCAAACTCTAAAAATTCGAGTTGAACTCCAATCGGCATATTCTCCATTTCAAAAGTTCGTATGATTTTTTGATTTGGAATAATTTCGTGAATTGTACCATTTGCCTTGAAAAGTATATTTCCATTGTATGTTGTTTCAAATTGGTAACTACCGTGTTTTTTACTTTCAAGTTTAAGTACTTTTGTTCCCATCCAATGTTCTACAAGTTCGGTTTCGGTGTATGCCTTAAAAAGTAGTTCAGTTGGCAAATCAAATTCTCTTGTTATTATAATGTCTTGTTTACCTTCTTCTGCATTGATTTTTGTTTTTTGTTCCATTACTTCTTATTTTTTGTTTGATAGGTTTTCATAATTTTTTCTAATTTGTTGAACCTGTCGTCCCACATTTGTCGGAACGGTTCTATAAACTCTGCAACTTCTTTCATCTTATTTGCATTAATTTGATAGTACATTTCTCTTCCGTTTTGTTCCTGTTTTAGCAATTCACATTCTGTAAGTATTTGCAAATGTTTGGAAACTGTCGGTCTTGCTGTGTCAAAGTTGGAAGCAATTGCACCTGCGGTCATTGCTTGTGAAGTAACCAACAGCAGTATTGCTCTTCTTGTCGGGTCGGCTATGGCTTGAAAAACGTCTCGTCTTAAATTCATTATGTAGTCATTTGACTGCAAATATAAGTGTAGTTATTTAGCTACACAAGATTTTTGTGAAATTATTTTTGCCAAAGTTAGAAATGTTGGGAATTTATTGAATTGTAGGGTGTCGCTTGTACAATGAATGCTAACGGGAGTTTGTGAAAAAACATCCTCTTACCAAATATACACACAATGTGAATAGAGCAAACTGCTGCATAAAATTTGTGTTGTATAATATATAAATTTTGTAACAGGAACCTCCCGCCATCAAACTTATTTTGCCACGCTTGATTACACGGTGGAAGACATAACCCCACCCCAGCAAACTCTTTTACGGCCGCTGCAGGTGTTGCAATTATCACGATGCCAGCGCCGCCGCCGCCACACGCCGATGCAGGTGTTTTCACCTGCATCAACAAATTTAGAAGAGCAACGACTTATTCTCCCATATAATGTGTTAGCATTTTAAA
>JBBSJJ010000166.1:0-6330 GCA_038257335.1 Chitinophagales bacterium
CTTGCCCGGGTATGATGGCAGACGCAGCCATGGCTATAAGGTGTATGACGTAGATGTGAATGAGGTAATAGAACATAGGCACCCGTCCGTACACAGTAATAAAGTTTACAAATGCGCCCTTTATTTTTTCTGCAAACGCCAAAAATATCAGCGATGGTCCTAAGGTTACCAGCAGGTACGATAACGAAGCCGGATATTTATTTACGTTGAGAAATGACAGGAAAGTGAAGAATGGATTCTTTTGTGAAGTCCAGGGTACAGGGTCGCCATAGATATTGGTAAACCTCAGCACTATAAATAAAAGGATAGCTGAGCCACCTGTGATCCATAGATTTTTTTTTCGTTTCGCAGCATCATAATTTGGTTTGTACCATTCGCCCAATAAATATCCCAGTGGCATTACGCCAATCCATGGAATAAGGGGATACCCTACCAGCAGCATTTTATTATGCCAGGTAAAGAACTGCTGCTCGTGCAGCAGCGCCCAGCCAAATGCGGGCAGCGTATTTCCTGTAATATGAAAGTTGTCTAAAAGGTTATGTCCGGCAATCATGAGGATACAAAAAGCAAGGATCCATTTATTAGGCAACCAAATTAACCCTGCCAGTACAATCATACTCAAGCCCAGGGCCCATATCGTTATAAAAAGAAACATGGGAAAGCTGACATTAAAGTTCCAGCCAAAATTTAGTACGATCAGTTCCAGGAAAACCAGCCATAGGCCACGTGTAAGCAGAAAAGAAGCCAGTTCTTTTTTTGACCTTTTTTGGCTGATAATAAAAGCGGATGTGCCTGCAAGCAGCATAAATACCGGCGCACAAAAATGGGTAATCCACCGGGTAAAGAACAAAGTTCCGCTTGTTTTATCAAGGTCCAGCGGATTATAATAAAACGAGCCGGCATACAGGTAATCTCTCACATGGTCCAGCGCCATGATGATCATGACGGCGCCACGAAGCAGGTCTATAGATGTTATCCGCTGTTTGGAAATGTTCATTGTCATGCGGTGCAGGTTTTGGCGTTTTTTGTTTTAATTGGTGAATGAAGATGAGCAATGTTTTATCATTATTTTTTTTAAGTCCTATTTTTTGCTTTTTCCATACAATACCCGGAGGGTTCTGCTGATCATAGCAGGAACAACAGACATATGATTTTCATCTTCAAACATATGAGACGTAAGTTTTAAGCCTGTGTAATTGCGACTGCGGAGTGAGTCTGCAAATGCCGCCATCACCGGGGTCATAGAATTACCTTCCTGGCTGCCCACCGACATAAAGACCTTTGCCGACAAAGCAGTATTTTTTTGGGAGAAAGATTTTTCTACGTTAAAAATTTCCTTATTGTTCCACCAAAAAGATGGGCTGTTAATGCCAAATCGTTGGAAGATATCGTTTGCTTTAAGCAAACAGTAACCTGCAAATAATCCTCCCAGCGAATGGCCTGATATGCCACGATCGTCGTTTGTTTTGTACTGCTTAATCAATAAATGGAATGATCTCATTTTTTAAAACTTCTAAAAACACCGGGCCTCCGCCTGATGCTAAAGCACCAGCTTTTAAGTCAAACATTTTTAAAAATGCAGGGTTAGCATCTGCTTTTTCATCTTTTGACGGGGTATAGTCCTTCCATCTTGTGGTCATCCAGGGTACCAAAGACTGCTCCCATTGGTATTCTATGGACACGATGATGACGTCTTCCATTTCGCCAGATAAATCAAGTGAAGTTCTGGCGGCGTGCGCAACCGGAAATGCCAGGCCTCCGTCTAACAAATACAAAACAGGGTAGTGGGTAGTATCTGATTTTGAAAAATGCATTGGAAGAGAAACAGACAGGTTGTAGGTTGTACCGTTGATGGATGATTTTACAACATGCTCCTGTTTTTGATTGATGACAGGTACAATGGTTGTTTGTGCCAGTGTAAAAGATGCATCAAATAATAACAATGTCATGAGCAAGAAGGAAACTATTTTTTTCATTGTTACTTGTTTTATTTCAATTTTAAGAACGTTGCTGCATTATTATAAAGAATATCTTCTTTGTCTTTTTTAGTAAGGAAAGTTAAACTGTTTAAAAAGTCAATTGATTTTCCAATAGCATATGGCCAGGTCATTTGGTCCGAACCAAACATTACCCGATGGAGATAACCGGCTGTCTTGGCATTTTGCAGAAATGCTGTAATGGTTCTTTGTGTGTTGGGTTCTACCCAGAGCATTACCGCTATATCAGTATAGAGTTGGGGATAGTAGGCCATGAGCCTGAGGGTATGCTCATGCCATTCTTCACCGCCAGCATGCATGAGGTAAATTCTAAGCTTAGGATACCTTACCAAAACGTCTTCAATTAAATACGGATCTCCCAGCGTAAGTCTTGCTTTGGGTGACCATGAATACGTTCCTCCCGGGTCGCCACCACCTGTATGTACGGCTACCGGAATATCGTATTTTTCGCAGATGCGCAGGTAAGGTTGCCAGATAGAATCGCTGAGTGTTGTGCCCCCGTAATACGCACCAATTTCTCCAAATACTTCAATTTTTTTATCCTTCACCATTTGCTCAAACTTTACAGAGTCCAGGCCATAATCATCAGGAGAAAATATTAAAATGCCTTTAATCACAACCTGGTTGTTGTCTTTTGCTGCCCAGGTTTCCACACTTTCCGGATTACCGCTTACCACTGCTTTTACAATGTTGTATTTTTTGAATGCAGCAAATGTTGCCAACCGGTGGGCTTCTGCATTTGCAGAACCTTTGACTCCATAGTGATCTTGCGCAGGCTCCCGTTCACCAAAGTCAGTGTTGCTGTAGGAGTGGATGTGCATGTCGATAACTTTTGTTTGTGCATTTATAGAAAATGCTGCAAAGCAAAGGATCAGTAAGGAAGATGTTTTTTTCATAAATGTTGTTTTTATTTATGGCATACCCGAGCCACTGCGAGCGTAAGAATTCTGAATGGTTATTTCTTTTTGTTGGAGAGCTTGGTTTCATCGTTGCTAAAATCAAATCTTTTGTATGCTGATTCATCGGGCGGGCCTGCTGTAACCTGTAAGAAAGGTTTACCGGAGAGCGTCATGATGACTGAACCAAAAGTAAACCCTCCATTTTTTGGTGCACGGCAAACGGGATTGTTGCTATCATCTTTTGACCGCAATGCCTCTTTTATCAAAACCTCATCCACCGCTGGGTTTTCGGCAATCCTGTTCTGAACGGCAATCAACCTGATAGCACTGTTGCTCTCCCTGGGTTTCTCTGCCAACGAAGGATCATATTTTTTAAACCATTCTTTTACATCATTATTTACCAATGGATGGTTGGTATGGTAGATGGAACCATTGGCATTGTTTGGATCAAACTTAACCACTTTGTTAGCCGAAGCTTCAAAGTCAAAAACCTCCTCCTTGATGCCCACAATATAGTTTTGACCGGAGGCATGCGGAACGGTCTGAATAAAATTGAGCAGGTCATTTTTATCGGTACTGTTAAGGATGCGTCTTACAATAAATGCGACCGGTAACCCTGTGGTTGACGCTTTTAGTTGCATCAGGGTATTCATACAGGCACCAATGCCTTTTTCGTTCATGCCGTTTAATGCAATAATACCCGGGTGCGTTAAAATAAATTGTTCGGGCCGGGTGTTGGTTCTTGCCAGGCGGATCAGAATTTGGTAGCCATCTGTGTAGCTTTCAATATCCATGTTCTGGGCAATATAAGCCGGTTGATCTTTGGTGGCAGGTACACCCAACCCACTGCAATGATGATTTTCCAGATTATTTTGGTATACCCAGAACTCATCGAGTAAATTAAAAACCATGATATCATTGAGTGACTGAGCCGAGCCATCCGCAATGCCTTTCACTTCTTCATATAGCTCGGGTGTATATTTTTTTATGGCGTCTGTAAACCTGGCGTATTGTGTAAATTCTTTGATGGCAAGGTCAGCATCTTTACCAAGTGCTTTTGCGGTGTTAGCCTTCATGAGGCTTACCAATTCGCCTATTTCCTTTTTCAATAGTTGGCCATGCTGTACCCCCAGTTGGTAGCCCGTTTCAGTAAGGTTGATTTCCCTAATCGATCCTCTTTTTGGTGTGGCAGATTGCCCAAAACTGGCAAAGGAAATTAATGTAAGGCAGCAGCAGATTAATCTTATCATGATGGTGGGTTTTATTTATTTGTTACAATTCCAAACGTAATTTTTTCTGTCCAGATAGGTATTGCATTGCCCGATGGTAGAAGGAGCTTATTAAGCCTGGTAAAATTTTCAGATTGTACGCAACCATTTTCCCCCACCAGTCCATGTCTTCGCTGCGGGCATGGTTGATTTGCTTATTTTGATAGGTCGAATAATTTATTGTAAAGCTATAGTGTAACCGGCCGTCTAGTTCTTTATGGAATTTACTTTTTCCCGCAATGCATTAAAAAAACGGTTCCTGTCTTTTTCGCCTGTTTTACTGATAAGGGTAGAACGGCTCAACAACGTATCAAAGGAATCTTTCACTTTGTCGGCAAACCGGGCATCCTTTGTAAACAAATAATGTAATACACCGTAGGTAACCATGGTAAGGTCTGTGTCGTCGAGCGTAATCACCATGGTATTGTTGCCCAATATCAGCTCGTTTACATAAAATTCGATGGGTGCTTTATAGGATAGGTCCGTTGCCCCAGGCATAAACTTTACACCTTTTTCCGCCTGCAGTTGTAAATGGTCAATCATTTCATGGAGGGAAGCAATGACGCATAGGAAATCGCTGTTCTCCTTAAAATTGCCTGCGTCCCTGTAATAGGCAACCTGGTTGATGGTGCTATGCATACTTTCCAGGTTCCATAATTCTACACAGGGTATCTGGTTATTTTCCTGCAAAACCTGCTGACCGAGGAGAAAGCAATCGTGGTAAGGAAATTCTTCGTAGGAAAAAACCTTGTGGGCGAGGTCCGGCTGGTTATTGATTGTCTTTGACCAAAAGAAAGTTTTAAATGCAGCTATTTCAGGAAAGAGGTAAAAATTCCAGATGGTAGAATCTTTACACAGGTAATGCATTTTTTTGGTGGTAAAGGAATTGAAATACTTAAACTGCTTCAACATATCCGCCAGGTAATCAGCAAAATTATCGGATGTTCCATTCATTCCTGGAGCATTAAAAAGGACGGATTCGTTCGGTTGCTGAATTAATTGGTCAATGGACACGGTATAGTGTTCACTAATTTTTCTGAGCTCGGCAAGGGTAATTGGTTTTTCTCCCCGGATGCGCCGGTACACACTGTCTGAACTTAGGTCAAGCAGTTCGCACAGGTCATCAACCAAGGAAAGATGTGAGGGAATATTTTCCTTTAGATGACTGAATAATTGTTGTTGCAGTTGGTTGGTTTCCATTACGGCAGGAAAATACGGAATTTCCGTAGTAAACCTATTTTTCTTTATTGAAATCTGCAAAAGCAAACCTTATTCTTTCAATAGATACGGGTACCTTCCTTGTCTTATGATCCGGTCACTGCAATTTCCGGAAGAATGCTATAGTAGATGAAGCAGTTGCGAATTTCCGTTTTGCCTTGGCAAGACTTCTTTGTAGGTTTACTTCCGTAAACTAAAGCGGCTAACACTTATGCTGAGGAGAGGAAATACAACAGCCATCCGCAGATTTAAAAGAGTTCAAACTCCCTCTTCATAAATAGCCAGGTCATCTTTTAAACCATCAATCATTTTCATGAAACATTTATTAATCCTTATTACCATCCAGTTTTTTACAGCCCCAGCATTCTGTCAGCAAACTGTACCTGGCACTCATGCCGTGTCAAAAGACTTTCTTGCTAAAAGTAAAAAACAGAAAACAGCCGGATGGATTCTGACTGGAACTGGCACTGCAACGCTACTCTTTGTCGCCTTTACTGATGCCTCGCAGGAAATTGGCGGAGTGCTGGTCCATACCTTTTCTTTAGGCTTCATCCCGCAGCCAGAAAATAAATCTTACGCAGCAGGTTATGCCCTGAGCACTGCTTTGCTGGCAGGCGGAATCTCCCTGTTTGTTATTTCATCAAAAAATAAAAAGAAAGCAACTAATTTTTCACTGCAAAATCAGGCTTCAACCAGCGCCTTTAAAGGAACGCTAACTACTACCGACATTCCATCGCTAACCGTAAAAATAAGTTTATGAAATTATTTTTAACATCGATCGTCTTCCTGATGCTTTGCCAAATTGCTGCTGGGCAACAAAAATATTTATCCCTTGCCACCTTCAATACCCAAACAGCCTACCCCTTCAAAAAACTGGGCGGCCTTTTCTCAAACGTTTATCATCCCGGACTGGAACTAACCCTCGGTAAAAATCTGGCTGGCAAAAAA
>JBBSJJ010000167.1:0-6279 GCA_038257335.1 Chitinophagales bacterium
GCGCATACCATAGCGCTGGCACTGAGCATGAAGGGTGTTATTGCTGCACCGGCGCCGGTAATTGAGCCCATCATTGCATTGTCTATTGTTTTTATTGCTTTAGAAAACCTCATCGTATCTAAAGCAAAACCCTGGCGGCTCCTCATCGTATTTCTTTTTGGCCTCGTGCATGGTATGGGCTTTGCAAGTGCCCTCAATGAAATTGGGTTACCGCCGGATGCTTTTGCTACCTCCATTATATTATTTAACCTTGGCGTAGAAGTGTGCCAGGTATTGGTGATCGCCGCCATATTTGGTTTGCTCATCCTGCCATTTAAAAACAGGCAATGGTACCGGTTTAGAATTGTGTACCCAATCTCTATTTTCATTGCCTTGGTGAGTAGTTACTGGACGGTGATGCGGGTGTTTTATTAAGATGAGCTCCACGCAGAAAATAAGCCTTACACGCTTTCAAACAGGCTGTACAAACCAGAGCCGATTATTGTACGTTTGTTTTCATTTTCACTTTTTATAAATTGATATAAAAGTCCTGCACCTGTTGCAGGATTTTAAATATACTGACAAAACAAAATTACAGGAGGTATATAAGGGCGTTTTCGGGCAGGGAAAAAAATAGTTGAAATGGTTGTACGATTTACCTAAACTTTATGTTGATGAACTATTTTTGACATTGCAGAGCATTTACTATAGATAAGACCAGGGTGTATAAAATCGTTTTTGCGAGTGTGTACCCGCTGTTTATAAAAAAAGCGGTGGCAAAGGGGCGCTCCAGGGATGAAGTTGTTCCCATTATTTTTTGGTTAACCGGGTACAAACAAACATTGCAAAAACAAATTGACAATAAAAATGATTTAGAAACATTTTTCGCCCGGGCATTGGCATTGAATCCAAGCGCTACGAAGATCACAGGAGTCATTTGCGGATATAGGGTAGAAGAAAGTGAAGGCCAGGTCATTCAGAAGATACGGTGTTCAGAAAAGTTGATTGATGAACTGGCTAAAGTGAAATTTATGGAAAAGATATTGAGACAGTAAGCAAATGCAAAAAACAAACTTAAAAGATATAGCAAGCCTTTTTCTAAAACTAGGCATCATTGGGTTTGGTGGTCCTGCTGCACATATTGCAATGATGCAGGATGAAGTAGTAACAAAAAGAAAATGGCTCACCGAACAACATTTTCTTGACTTAATTGGGGCGACCAATTTGATACCCGGCCCCAATAGCACGGAAATGGCCATCCACATCGGGCACGAAAAAGGCGGGTGGAGAGGGTTGCTCGTTGCAGGCCTTTGTTTCATTTTACCAGCCGTGTTCATTACAGGAATATTTGCCTGGCTTTATAAACAATACGGGCAACTTCCGCAAGTGCAACCATTTGTTTACGGGATAAAACCTGCCATCATCGCCATAATACTTGGTGCTGTGTTCCCTTTGGCAAAAAAATCACTCAAATCAACAGAACTAATCATCATCGGGCTAGTTGTTTTGGTTGGATCGTTGCTCAACTTTTATGAAATATTCCTGATGTTTGGAGCAGGGCTATTTGCTTTGCTTTTGGCATATATAAGAAACAATAAGCAACCTAAAATAAACAGTTTTCTACCCTTCGCTTTTTTGCAAATAACATACACACCCGTAACTGCAGCAACCAATGCAAACTTGTTTTGGATCTTCCTGAAAATAGGAGCGATACTTTACGGAAGCGGTTATGTGCTGTTTGCATTTCTTGATACCGAGTTGGTTTCAACCGGACTTTTAACCAGGCAGCAATTGATCGACGCCATTGCTGTTGGTCAACTCACACCCGGCCCCGTTTTTTCTTCTGTAACTTTTATTGGTTATCAAATCAACGGGTTTACCGGAGCTATCGTTTCCACCATCGCCATCTTTTTACCTTCATTTGTTTTCGTTGCATTGCTAAATCCAATGGTTAAAAAGATGCGCAACTCCAGGCTCTTCTCTGCATTTCTTGACGCAGTAAATGTGGCTTCCGTAGCAATCATTGTGGCTGTATGTTATGATATGGGCAAAGACAGTATTACAGATTGGCGCACCATACTCATTGCAGTTGTAAGTATTGTGATCACATTTGGATACAAGAAAATAAACAGTGCGTTCATCGTTTTGGGGGGCTCACTCATGGGTTATTTACTCACGTTGCCATTATAAAGGATACAAAACAGCGACATAAACTATAAAATGGCGGTGCATCAGCGAAGTTTATTTGGCATACGGCATCGTTGTAATTGTTCCATTTAAAAAACAGCCGCTTCAATAGCACTATCTTTTAATAACCAGGCGGCATTTAATTTTTTGAGGGTAACCTGTAACGCCTTTTTATTTTTTGTTGCCTTGTAAGATCCGGCAAGCCCGGTTAAAGCCCAGCCATTGTTTGGATTTATAGTGAGATCCTTGTTAAATACTGCAATGGCTTTTTGATAATTTCTACTGTTGAAAAATGCATTGCCCAGGTAATGCCTGGCCGGCAGCAGCCAGTCTCGTGGTTCATTGTAAACAAGATTGTCTTCTGCTTTTACGGCCTGTTCAAAATGCATGATGGCTTTTGTAAAATCTTGCTGCTGTTCTGCAACCACGCCTTCAAAAATATTTAAAGCCACCAGTGCAGCATCATACACAGCACTAAATGGAGCCATCGGTTCTTTTAACACGGGGTTTTTCATTTTTTCCTGCATGGCTTTTAATTCCAGGAGCGCCTCCGCAGGCTTGTTGGTTTTTGAAAAAGCAAGTCCCCTGGCAAAATGCTGGAGCACCGGGGTATACACGAGGGAATCATCCAACTTCGTTTGTAAAATATCGTTCCATTTTCCAAAACGAATTTGTGTAAATAAAACCGATTGGTGAAGGGATTGCACATAATTGCCCAGCGCCCCAGGCATGGGAAGATAAAATGCTGGTATTTTTTGTTGCAACTCCAGCGAGGCAGACGATGCCTGCTTGTAATTACCGGCCATCTGGGCACAGTTCAATTTCATGTGTATGTTGTGTAGCTCGTATAGTGCCATGTTTTCTTGCGCAGGCGCAAAAGACTGAACATATTTTTGATAGCCTGCTATCGCATCATCATTTACGGTAATACCATCGGCGTAGTTGCCTGTTCTGATGTAGATGTGCGAAGGCATGTGTGTGAGATGCGATACATCTGGCATTGCCTTGGCTAAAAATACAGCACTTGCCGTCGCCCTTCCCGGATCGGCAGAAGCCTCCACACAATGGATAAAGTAATGATTGGCGCCCGGCTGTTTGGAATTTAATGCGAGGCTGTGTTTTAAAACATCCACAATCTCCGGCGTCCAGGCCTTGGGTTTATAATCATGATCGTACAGGTCCCAGGGATGCAGCAGCATGAGCGCATCTGCGTAAAGGGTACTTACATTTTCGTCTCGCTGGTACTTTGTAAATACCTTCTTCATTTCGTTTCGGTACCGCACATTCAGCTTTGCCTGATCCGCAGTGCTATCATTGGTATACCTCTCTTTCATTGCTTCAATCAAAGCAATTTCAACAGGCGAATTTTTATTTTTCAATTCATCCGCTTTGGTTGCAGATGCGTAAGCTTCTGAAGGCCGTTGATACCCGAAATCATTGATGTTTGGCCCGTAAGCAAGCGCCTTGCCCCACCAGGCCATGGCGCAACCGGGATCAAATTTTGTTGCTTTATCAAAAGACGCCCTTGCTTCTATAATGTGGAAGGCATAATACATATTGATGCCCTGGTTAAAAAATATTTGGGCACTGTCCGACGAAGTGGAAATCTTCCACTCGTAAGATCCCCAGCCTGGGAGCAAAGGAATATTATCATCGGCTGCTGGTATGTACAATGGAGAACAACGGATAGCAAACTGTTTTTTGGCTGCTACCTCGCTTGCGATTGTTGCCGGGTCGTTGGTGGGCGCAAGAATTTTTATGCCGGCTGCAGCAACAAAAGCGGCGAACGTAAGTGCAATAAAATAAACGATTTTCATGTGCAGGCATTTTATCTTTTAAAAACTACGCAGGTAAAATAGATTTTTGTTTGATCATTTGCAAAAGGCTTGCTCCGGTTTTTTGGGCCGCCATAAAAAAAATGATAATTCCTTCAATGAACAGTTTTCTGCCAGCCTTTATTTATTGTCAATTGATTTTACAATTAACCCCAACACTTCATTTATTTTGTCTCCCTCCATCCAGCGGGTCACAACAACCAGGTCATGCTCAGCATCGATGATGATGAAGTTTCCTCCATAACCTGCGGCATAATAGACTTTAGAAGAAACGGTATTCCATGCCTTATCTGTGTTGAGCCACCACAGGTAGCCATAATTTTTATTGGTCAATGACGGTTGCTGAACCGCCTGTATCCATTTTTCAGAAATGATTTGCTGGGTTTTCCAACGGCCATTTCTGAGAAACAATAAACCGAAACGAGCCTGGTCTAAAGTGTTTATAAATATACCTCCGCCGTGATGGCCTCCTCCGCTTACGGATTGCATCATCTGCCCGTCCATATTCACATAAGAATTTTCATAGCCATACCATCTCCAGGTAGTAGAGGCGCCTATCGGTTCCATTATTTTTTCTTTCAAAATAACCGGCAATGGTTTTCGCCAAACTTGTAACAAGGAATGTGCTAATAAATTTACCCGTACATCATTGTATTTATAAAGGGTGCCTGGTTCATTTAGTTTCCTGTTTTTTCATTCATCTATATTGCCTTCTTTCGGTGGGCGGTCTGCCCAGTCGTGCAGGCCGAAGAGTGTACCGCTCCAATCAGAGCTTTGCGTTAACAAATGCTGCCAGGTAATTTTTGCATTGTGTGCTCCTTCAAAAGATTCGTCCCACACATATTGATCTACTTTATCAGAAACATTTTTTATCAATTTACCATCTATAGCCAGGCCTGCCACGGTGGATAGGAAACTTTTGGTAACACTAAAAGTCATGTCTACTCTTTCTACATCGCCCCATTGCCCAACTATGTAGCCATTCTTAATTACAAGGCCTGCAGGTCCGCCACGGAGTCGGGTAGGGCCAATGATTTTATAACCTGGTTCGTTGGCATAGGATTTCATATTGGCAATACGTAAATCCCTGTCCACTTTGTTTTCACTCCGCAACGCCAGGGCCACAGCGCTATCCAGGAAATCTTTGTTCATCTGTAGTTCTGCTGGCTTTTTTGTTTGCCATATTTCCCCAGGATAATAAACTTGCTGGGCAATGGTATTTATACAAGCAAGTATTAAAAGGACGGACAATAAATTCTTTTTCATTTTATTATTTTTTTCTACTTCGTTAACCAACTTTCACCAAAACCCTTTTCCAGGTTTTATGATTGGTGATGGACACTATGTCTCTATTTAAAACAAAGGGTTTGCACTGATCCGTAATTATATACGAGGGCATGGAACCAACTATCTCATGCGTTGTTAGAATTCATTCACTAATTTGCTATCCTTCATTTTTCTAATACTTCACTTGCATCATTTATTTCAATCCAGTAACCATCCGGATCCTGCAAATAGATTTGTTTTACGCCGTCTGCTCTTAGAGTTACAGTATTGGGTTTACCGGGCCAGTCAGAATAAGGAATTTTTTGAACAGTTAAAGCCTTTACCAATGCCTCCATATTATTGCTGTTTAAAGCAAAGTGTACCGCTTTATTAATGGTAACAGGTTCTTTTAAAACCGATACAAGGTGCAGTTCTTTTCCTTCGCCCAAAGAAAACCAGCGTATGCCATCCATCCTGGTGCGGTTGGTGATTTCTGTGAGCTGCAATACATTTTTATAAAAGTCCGCAGACCGGTTCACATCTTTTACAGAAAGCGCATTGTGGTTATAGGTCAAGTTGAAAGTATTTTGCTGCGCATTGAGCAGCGTGCCACAGGCAAGGGCTGAAAGGAGGATGGTTATCTTTTTCATTATTTTATTTTGTTTGAAGTAATTAATTTACAAAATCTATAAATAACTCAGCCACCATTTTTCTTTGTGGCCCTGTTTATAACGGTCGTATCGTTTGCAAAAAGGGTATAGCCCAACCACCACTAAGATCCAGACCAGGTATGCCACTGCCAATGAAAAGCCATAACCTTTCAGCCCCTCTGTAAACCAAATTGGATCCTGCAATATCCAGATGGTCCAGTCTTGCCCGGGTATGATGGCAGACGCAGCCATGGCTATAAGGTGTATGACGTAGATGTGAATGAGGTAATAGAACATAGGCACCCGTCCGTACACAGTAATAAAGTTTACAAATGCGCCCTTTATTTTTTCTGCAAACGCCA
>JBBSJJ010000168.1:0-6272 GCA_038257335.1 Chitinophagales bacterium
AATAAACGGCGCTGGAATATTGCCAACAATGCTTTGTACGTTCAATCAATTGAACAAAATACTATTCCCTTTGAAGAAGAAATATTAACCAGCATACAGCAACTGAATGAATATATTATGATCAGTTTGCGAACGATGGAAGGGATTGATCTGAACCGAATAGCTTCAGCCTTTGGAAAAGAAAAAAGGCAGGTAGTTGCAGAAGTTGCTCAACAATTTATTGATAAAAATCTCCTTATAAAAAAAGATGAAAACATTTCACTTACAAGAAACGGAAAGTTTTTGGCAGATGGAATTGCTGCGGATTTGTTTTTCTAAAAACCAATGCGTGTGAAGAGTTTGAAAGTTACACAAACGAGGGAGCATTCATATAATTACACATCAGTAATTACATCAAACCCTTTAAAACTGCCTACAATAGCCAGTCCTGTCACTTTTTGTGCAATTCCTTTTTGTTTTATTTTTCCTGCAATCTGGTTTAGTGTAGATCCGCTACCCACAGCATCATCAATTAATAAAAGATGTTTATATTTTATATTTTCAGTTACAGCAAAGGTATTTTCTGCATTTACAATTCTTTCTTCCAATTTGTTGAGGGATTTTTGAGGAACAGGAATAATCCCTGAAATTTTCTGAATATTTACTTTAGGAAGATTAATGCGTAAATGAGTTTCCAGGTATTTCATTATCTGTACTTCTCTTCTTATTGTAGGGGGCACATAAGCTACCGCATCTGGTTTAATTTTTTGCAGGTGTATATTTAATACAACTTTTATTTCGGCTACTATTTTAGCCATTAAAAATTTATTTTGCCCCTGTTTTGCATAATGAAGCAGGGTGCCAAGCCTTGTTTTTCCAAACCGCTCAATCGCATAAAAGTCCAGGTAATAAATATCATCCAGGTAAATTTTATCATATCCCTTTGTATTTGCCAGTTTTGTTTTTCCATTAATTACACCGTTAGCATCATAGTATTGTTGGTATTTTTCTTTGGTATCAATAAATTCCTTCACCGTTTTTGCAAAGGGTAGTTTTCTTTGACGGCACCAAAGTTCAAAAGCAAGAATTCCATCCAGCATTTCGCCCACTTCAGAAATCAACAAAAAATCCTTATTTAGAACCGCTACAGAAGCTTCATCAATTTTTTCAATTGGTTGATGGATAATCGGGATGGTGGAGTTTAGCCTGTAAATAGTTTTTGGAGCCTTACCAAATTTTGTAATTTCACCAGCTTCTATCAATAAAAGGATGGACTTATGAATGGCCTGTTTTGATACCTCAAGCAAATCCGTCATTTCTTTTACCGACAGGTCGCCTTTATCTTCCAACAATTTTTTTATACTCTCCCTAACAGTCATAGTGCGTAAAATTAGTAGATAGTTTACTATAAACAGTAAACAGTAAACTAAATGTATTTAACGTACTGAATATCAATCATATAATATTTTTCATCCCTGGTCTGAGAAGCATGGGATCCATCGGATCAAAATAACTTAAGTATTTATGGATGCGGTAACAGGAAATGGAAGGCCTGTAAGAACTTATGGAGATTAATTGAAAATTTGCCTAAATATATTAATTTCTTTTTTAACACTTGTACTTACAAAAAAAGGAAAGTTTTTGGCAGATGTTATTGCAGCAGACTTGTTTTTTTTAAAGCGATTCACACCAGCACTTCTTCAATTCTTTCAAACCCATCTCTCGCCTGCAAGCCATTCCATAAAATATCATACACGGTGCTTGCAATGGGCATATCGGCCATCACATCTTTGTTGATGATGAACATGCACTGGCTGGCATAATAACCTTCTGCCACCATGCTCATCTCCAATTGCGCTGCTTTTACAGAATAACTTTTACCAATCATGTTGCCAAAACTTCTATTACGGCTGTGCAGGGAGTAGCAAGTTACCAGCAGATCGCCCAGGTAAACGGAGGCCGCATAGTTGTTGTGCTCCTCTTTAACCCCATCGGTTTTTCTATGTTCTATGTAACCAACTTCTGCATTAATGAAACCGGCTTTGCGTAAAAATCCCGCCATTTCGTCGGCACTGTTAGCAATAAGCACACTTAAAAAATTATCACCATAATCCAGCCCATGGGCCATACCTGCGGCCACTGCATAAATATTTTTTAACACGGCGGCGTATTGCACTCCATAAATGTCTTTGTTGATGACGGTATTGATGTAAGGTGTTTTGAAATACCCGGCAACCTGGTTTGTTGCAGCAGTATCTACACCGGTAAAAGTGAGGTATGATAATTTTTCTTGTGCCACCTCCTCTGCGTGGCAGGGGCCCAACACGGCAAAATAATTTTCGAGCGGTACGTTGAAGTGTAGTTTTAGATAATCGTTTAGCAGCAGGTTTTCTCCAGGTAAAATTCCTTTGATAGCAGACAATATTTTTTTGCCTTCAAAAATAGTACGGGGCAAATTGCTTAAGGCTTCTATGGTGTAAGCAGAAGGAATAACAATGAGAATAATATCCGACTGGCGTATCACTTCTTCAGCATCGGTAGTAAGTACCAGCTGGCTTATGTCGAATCTTGCAGAGGGAAGGTATTGCGGGTTGTGGCTTCTTGCTTTAAACTGTTTGATAGCGGTTTCGCTCCTGTTCCACCAATGAACAGTTTGGCCGTTATCGGTTAAAATTTTTGCAAGAGCCGTGCCCCAGCTTCCACTTCCTAGTATTCCGAAAGTCATTGTCTAAAAAAATTATGAATGATGAATGATGAGTGACGAATGCTGCAATCTCATCGTTCATATCTCATCCCTCATATCTATTTACAATCCTAATTTGTCTACAGCGAGTTGTGCTGCAATCTGGCTGGCGTCTTTCTTATTGTACCCCTTGGCTTGCGAAACAAGTTCACCATCTACCGTAGCGCCAATGGTAAACAACCGGCGGCCATTTTCCATCTTTTCGTCTAACGTTTCAAACTCCAGGGCTTTGCCGTTTTTGTTGGCCCAGCCATATAATTTGTTCTTGATATTTATTTCTAACCCCTCCAGGTCGTCTATAAACAAATAAGGAAGCACAATGTATTTCTCTACCCACTGTTGAGTTTTTTTATAACCCTTATCTAAAAATACGGCACCTATGAGGGCTTCCAAAGTGTTGCCAAAAATTTGAGATATTTTGAGGGCATTGTCAAACTTATTGTAGAAGGTAATTTTTTTCAATCCCATCTTCAGGGCAATTTCGTTTAACTTTTGACGGTTAACCATTTTGCTGCGCATCTCAGTTAAAAATCCTTCGCCTTTGTAGGGATATTTTCTAAACAAATAATGCGCAATGATAGAACTCAAAACCGCATCGCCTAAAAATTCGAGGCGTTCATTGTTTTCGTCTGCGCCTTCCCGTATGGAGCGATGACTCAATGCAGTTTTATACAGGGCCACATCGCCGGGGGTAAAGCCAAGTACGTTGTTCAACTGCTTTTTAAAGTCCTTTTTATGGGGCTCTTTATCGAAAAGATTTTTAAAAAATTCCAAAGTATTAATTAAAAGATGTTCAGTCTAAATTAGGCTATTTATTAAAAAAGGGAATAAATATAATCAGGGTTTACAGGCATTTACCTGGTTAATCCAAATGCATATTTACTACAAAGAATTAGAATGAATAACTTAAGCCACGTACTTTTTAATGATAACTGAAGCGTTGTGCCCGCCAAAACCGAAGGTATTGCTGAGCGCCGCATTGACAGTTTTGTACTGGGCCTTGTTAAACGTGAAGTTAAGCTTGGGGTCTAGTTCGGGGTCGTCGGTAAAATGATTGATGGTGGGAGGTATTACATTTTTAGTAACCGCAAGAATACAGGCGAGTGCTTCGAGCGCACCTGCAGCACCCAGGCAGTGGCCAGTCATACTTTTAGTAGAACTTATGTTTAGATCATAAGCATGCTCTCCAAATACATTTAAAATAGCCTTGGTTTCTGCAATGTCGCCGAGGGGTGTAGAGGTTCCGTGAACATTGATGTAATCAATATCTTCTGGTTTTAAACCTGCATCTGCCAGCGCAACGGTCATTACGTTTTTGGCTCCCAATCCTTCCGGGTGGGGGGCTGTTATATGATGTGCATCTGCAGTAGCTCCGCCACCGGCAATTTCACAGTATATTTTTGCACCCCGTGCCAGGGCATGTTCCAGGCTTTCCAACACCAAAACTCCTGAACCTTCGCCCATTACAAAACCATCCCGGTCTTTATCAAAAGGACGGCTGGCTGTAGCAGGGTCATCGTTTCTTTCGCTTAGTGCCTTCATGGCGTTAAAGCCGCCTACTCCTGCTGCACTAATCACTGCCTCACTTCCGCCGGTTATAATAATCTCGGCTTTGTTCAACCGAATGGTATCAAAGGCATCAATGATTGCATTGGTACTGCTGGCACAGGCACTCACCACAGCGTAGTTGGGACCACGAAAGCCATGCCGCATAGATATCTGTCCGGCAGCAATGTCCAAAATCATTTTAGGAATAAAGAAAGGATTGAAACGGGGAGTTCCATCGCCGGAAGCAAAATTGACCACTTCTTCCTGAAAAGTGATAAGGCCACCAATGCCACTTGCAAAGATGACACCTACCCTGTCTGGATCTACGTTGTCTTTTGTGATACCGGCATCTTTTACTGCTTCATCGCTTGCAATTAAAGCAAACTGGCAATAGCGATCCATTTTGCGAGCCTCTTTTCTATCAAGATAGGTTGTGGCATCGAAGTCTTTAACTTCACAGGCAAATTGGGTTTTAAATTTCGTAACGTCAAACTGGCGGATTGTTTCGCAACCGCTTACACCATTTTCTAAAGCCTGCCAATATTCATCAACAGTTTTACCCAATGGAGTGAGGGCGCCCAATCCCGTAACAACTACTCTTTTTAAAGCCATACAATTTGCCTGTGATAATTAAATGCCCGCACGGCTGAATGCCGCAGGGAAGGATGATTAACTACTTAGCATTTTCCTCTAAGTAAGATACAGCCTGACCAACGGTAGTGATGGTTTCGGCTTGCTCATCAGGAATAGAAATATTAAATTCTTTTTCAAATTCCATAATTAACTCAACGGTGTCCAAGCTATCGGCACCTAAATCATTAGTGAATGACGCTTCGGTAGTTACTTCAGCTTCATCAACCCCTAATTTGTCAACAATAATCTTTTTTACTCTTGTTGCAACATCTGACATGGTAGTAAAATTTAGTTTATACAGCTGCAAAAATATACTTTTTGATGTAATTACAAAGAAATACTAAACAAGGAGTTTTTTTGGTTTGCCACTGCCGTAAGATACTGCCCGTTTACACTATTTTTCATATATCGATATATAAACATTTAAGTTGCTTTTGTTTAAGTTTCCCTGGAGCAAATATCAATGTAGAATTTAGCGTATATTGTAAATCCGCCAGCAGCAAAAGTATTTTAACCACTTCAACGATTACAACAATGGGATTAAAACAAATAGATCACGGCACAAAAGAATACCAGCAACTGTTAGAACTTCGTTATGCCATACTGCGGGAACCCCTTGGCCTTGGCTTTAAAGAAGAAGAATTACTAAAAGAAAAAGACTATTTGCACATTGCTTCTTTTGAAGATGAGGAACTTTTGGGATGCTGTATGCTTATTGAAGTGAGCAGCGACACTTTGCAACTAAGACAAATGGCGGTAAAAAATAATTTACAACGCAAAGGCATTGGTGCCTCTATTATTTACTTTGCAGAAAACTTATCAAAAGACAAGGGCTATAAAAAGATAATGATGCACGCCCGGGACAGCGCCATCGGCTTTTACGAAAAATTTGGATATATAGTTAAGGGGGAGCCTTTTATAGAAGTAAACGTTCCCCATCATGTTATGGAGAAACTACTTTGATTTATCTTTTAATTTTAGCCGAAAATATTTTCCTGGCCTCATGCACTTCATCTCCTTCAAAAGCTTCTTTGGGTATAATAAAAAAGGAGCGGCTGTTAAAGTACAAGTGAAAAAAATGCGGGCTTTCCATCCAGGTGCTGAAAGAAGACCACTCCCAGCCCCGGCTGCCACGATCATTTTCTATGCTAAAATCGCCGGCAGATAATATGGCACGGAAACGATCCTGGAAGGTAGCCGCTTTTTTATAAATGATCTGTGGAAGCAGGAACCAAAAAAGTATCATCAGGATAAACCACAAAGCCGAACTTATAAGGAAAGCCAGTGGGCTTATTTTCTTGAAGAAAAAAAATGCGGCAGATGTTATCGCAAAAACATTTACAAATATCATCAGCACTTTTATTTCTCT
>JBBSJJ010000169.1:0-6172 GCA_038257335.1 Chitinophagales bacterium
CCGTGGTCGGCACGAACTTGCCGTGGCCTCGGCTTTTACGAGCCACGCAGCAGAGTCCACCGATAAAGTTGAGTGTCAATTGGACCGATCACAAGTAGGTGCGCACAATGCTGTTCTGATATAAATTGCTTTTCATCTTTTTAAGAAAGAAAAAGCTTTATAGGATCTGTTTTTTTCGCAGTAAACCACTACGGTGTAAAGGCCGGAAGCAAAGTTTGATATCTTCATGCTATTATTATACAAATTGTCCGCTGCTACTTTTGCACCCAGGGAATTATACACGGAGGCAAATTTTAAAACATAAGGAGATTTTAATTTTAATACATCAACAACAGGATTTGGCGCAACGGAAATAGAGTTAAGTATTACTTCACAATCTGTGTTTTGATCTACGGGAATATTACAGTTTGCTACTTTGATTGTTTTTTCTATTTGCCCAAGGCAGGTTGTTTCATCAAAATAGGTATAGGTAATGGTGTGAAAACCAACACCTGCCAATAGGGGCGAAAAAGTATTGTTCGTTACAGCTTTTCCTGTAAAGCTGCCTCCTTCAGGCAACGCTTTTAGAGTCAGTAAACTGTCAAATACGCAAATGCTATCTGGCAGGTTCCAGTTAAACGGGGGCCCACCGGAAATACTAACTGTTTTTGTGGTAGTTAAAACGCAGTTTTCCCTCATCACCTGCAATTGAATATTTCCCGTGCTGCTCGCCTGCTGCCATACCACATCTGCAAACGGAAAATCATCTGCACCACTTATCCTGCCGCCATTAGGAACGGTCCATTTATAGGTTGCATTGGGCAGCAAAGGAGCAAAGTATTGTGATGGATTTTGGCCATTGCTGCATATAAATTCTGGCCCGGTAATTTCTGCAGTCGCCGGCCACACGTTTACGGTTTTGGAAATAGATCCATATGATACCGCCCCTCCACTCAGGGTAAGCGTAACATTAAAATTGCCGGAACCCGAATACTCATGAGCGATCACATGTCCTGTTTGTACCGGGGAGCCATCACCAAAATCCCAGCTTGCTGTATAATTGTCAAAACAAAGTGTGGTAAACCGGAATGTATTGCAGTTTACAGGCTGTGAAGAAAAATCTGGATTGTCGGGATGCCGCCGTCTTGCATCAATAAATGCCGGCATACTTACGCTTGTACGAATACTATCATTTAGGGTCCTCATATTAATAAACGATCCAATCATAGAAAAGGTTCTCCATTGGTCGGGGTTTGAAATACGAGCCAGCATATGATCCTGGGTGGTGATATAAATTTGCCCATCCGGACCTGGCTGTAAAGGCGAGGCGAAATAAAATCCGGGTGCGGCAATCACATTGTACTCAAAATTACTCACCCTGTACTGAAATAGCCAATAGGGTAGCCCGTTTGTTGCAAAATTAGAGCTGCGCAGCAGGTAAAAATATTCGCCATTAGCACTAAAAGCCACCCCGGTTTGTATATTGCTGTACCCCTCTGCATCGGGAATATGCTTTTCATTGCTGAGCCTGCCCGTACGACTGTCAAAGTCATACAACGCACCGGTACTTCTCACTGAATAAATTGCCGGGGAGGTGAAAATTATTTTAGTCCCTAACCTATTTGCTTTCATCTGGTAACCTGAGCCCCCAAAAGCTGTATGAACAAAACCCGGTGAAATAACAGGTGCCTGCGCAGCATCAATACCAGCAGCAGTTACAAGAAAAGAATAAAAATTTGTGTTGGCACCATGCCCTTTTGTAATAATCCAGTAATCGTTTCCATTACAATGTGGTACTACCGTTAACAATTGCGAATACCTGTTTGGCAGAGATGGATGGCTAAATTGCCGGTAGGGTTGCACCGTATTGCTATCCACATCTATTAAAGTAAACCTCACGCCGGAGGGGGTTTCATCAAAGTTGGGATATACCCCTGCTACAAAATAGTTATTTTTTTTGCCCGGGTGTGGGATGTAGGAAATGCCGGTAGATGCGTTGATGTCACTGGCTCCAAACATTGGAGCAGTTGTAATTTTTTGATGGTTTTTATTCCATACACTTACGGCATTACTGTAAAACAGGAGTTTACCCATAGAATCACTAAGGCTTACGGTTCCCTGCACAATAGGACCAAACTGGCCGGGATATGCAAATTCCCCTTGCATAGAACGATTCGTAAGGGCAGTCCTGGTTTGCACAGGAGTTCCTGCAGTAAAATCAAGGGTGCCGAAATTTCCAAAATACCAATGAGACATTGATAAAAGCGTAGAATCAATTTTGCAATCCAGTATTGCAAATGTCATTGAGTCTGTTCTGGTACCTGAAGCATTGCTCACTTTTAATACAACTGTGTAATTACCCGGCTGTGGGTAAGTTACGGCAACAGTTCTTGTAGTGGCAGACGCAGGTATGCCACCCGCAAATCGCCATTCATAGCTGCTGGCAGTATTGCCCGCTGTAGGGTTGGAGAAATGGTTGGGTTTGCCGGCACAATAAACGGCGTTTTCAGTTTTGATCTGTGCATTCAAAAATGGAGGCACACATCCATCATTACCAATAACGCCCGTAAAAATTAAATTTTCCGGTTGCCATATATCAGGTCGCTGCAACCGAAGTGTGGCCCACATCCTTTTTACCTGGTCGGGTGTAAAAGTATTCATGCAATCGTCATCAGCATAGCTCATATAATCATTTATCATATCATTATCTGTAGTGCCGGTAGCATAATTAGCGGTGCAGGTATTAGGTATATTTTGTGTGCAGAAAATATTCTGAGTGGTGGATGGCTCTATGTCGCAAATCATATCCCCATTAAGATCGCATGCATCCTGTGCACTGCCTGCAGCATTGGCACCGGCGCATCCTCCCTGAAAAATATGATAAAGGTTGAAGTAATGGCCAACTTCATGTGCAAGCACTTTACCCTGTGCAAGGCCAAAGCCAAGATTGTAGGCAGCACCGGTACTGTTGTCACCAAATATATCTGCCCTCATCACTACGCCATCCAACAAATAGCCCGGCATGATTGGCCGCGGGGCGTAGCCCATCACATTGTTTCCTCCGTTAATGGTACTCACCACCCAAATGTTAAGGTATTTTTCAAAAGGGAAACTGTTGATGGTAGGGTGCGTAATCTGCCTTAATTGATTGGCTCCGTTCATGGAGATATTGTGATTGTATGCACCTGTGTTATCAGGATATCGTCTTACCCCATACTCAATACCACCGGGGCCCACAGCCCATCTGGTGGTATCCTGGGTATTACGGGCAAGGCAGAACCGTATGCGGGTATCGGCGGCATAAGCCGGATGAGTTTGCCCATTATAGCCGGGATAACCCTTGCTGAACGCCGCATTCAGGGCTTCTACCTGGGAGCGTATCTGGGAATAGCTGATGTTTGTTCCCGTGCCATACGGCGTACCTGCAGGGTAGATAACGTGTATAACCACTGGTATTAAATAAGTACTATCTGTAGATTCAGACCCAAGGAGATGAGGCCCTTCCTTTGTTTGCAGCACGTTATCTATGTAGCCCTTTAATTGAAGATTACTTTGTACCTGCATATTATCATAAGCAGTATCTACCTTTCGCAACATATTCTTCAGCAGGTCATCGCCGCAAGTGTAGGCTGGATTTAGCTGCCCGTGGCATACCAACATGAAAAGTGAAATAATGGAAGTGATGAATAAGCGGGTGAATAATAATAACATATGGAGTTGATTGTGAGAAAACAGACAACTATTTAAAGGTAATCGTTGCAAAAGATAATCATTAAATTAACATGATTGAATGGAAGATTAATTCCGAAAGGCTTTATCATAAAACCGTTGAATTAAGCCTTCTGCCGAGGCAAGAGTTGGAATAATTTTCGCCCATATTGATATCGAACCATTTGATTGTGCACTTTGTATTGTTTTTGAATCCTGCTGTGAAAAGGCTTGCCTTTTGAGACAGCCTGATTCTGGTGTAGCGTGTTTGGGGAGGCTGCAGTCTGGTGCTGCAAAAAACCGCTGAGACACAGACAAATGGCCACTACCTAATCCATATCTTATACTTACCCACTGCCGCCATTATTCAACCAAAGGCTGGTCACTGGTGCCAACTAAACCCATCGGTCTGTGAGCGCTGCATATGGTAGCATAAAGAGATGAAGCAAGTAAAAAACCTGCGCTCCCCACCTCCAAACAAACAAACAAAATATCAAATACCTAAGAGAAGCCCGGCTCAGAATCATGGTAATCTTCATTGGCGGCGTCATGATCATTTAGCTCCTTCACATTACCAAAGCTGATTCTTTCCCCACCAGGCAAATACCCCGATGCCTTTTTTAACCTCACCTTTCCCCCTTCTTCTCCGCCTGCTTCAAACTCACATATTCTGTAGGGGTCATGCTAAATTGTTTTTGAAAGCCACGGGTAAAATTTGATTGGGAGTTGTAACCCACCATTTCTATGATTTCATAAATTTTGTGGGAGCCATCGGCTAATAGGGCGGCGGCTTTTTTTAGGCGGGTGATGTGTATGAGTTCGTTGGGCGTGAGGTTGGCAATGGCTTTTATTTTTCGGTAAAAAGTTGCACGGCTCATGGCCATTTCTTTGGCCAGCATTTCTACATCGAGGCCGGTGTCTACCATATTTTTTTCAATGGTTTCGTTCAGGGCTTCCAGGAAGGTTTCATCTGCTTTGGAATAAGCCATGCTCTTGATGTGCACAAGGGGCGAGCTCGCAAAATAATCTTTGATCTTGTTGCGGTTGCTGAGCAAATTAGAAATTTGTGCCCGCAGGTGTGCGGGAGAAAAAGGCTTTTCAATATAGGCATCGGCGCCCAGCTCCAGCCCTTTTATTTTTGATTGCAGGGTGTTCTTTGCCGTAAGCAGGATGATGGGAATATGCGAAAATTCTATGGCTGTTTTAAGGATGGCGCAAAATTCAAAGCCATCCATTTCTGGCATGATCACATCGCTCACTACCAGTTGCACGGTTTCTTCTTTTAGCAACTGCAGGGCTACGGCACCATTCAGGGCTTTGAGTAAAAGGTATTCGTCCTGCAATTCTTCTTCTAAGAATTCCAGGATTTCTTCATTATCATCTGCAAGTAAAATCGTTGGTTTCATGTGTGGTGTTTAGGCAATGGGTGCAGCAATTATATTTTCCCCCGGCGTTGCGTCGTTCTTGGCAGTGGGGCGCAGTTGCAACATAGGCAAATGCAACACAAACCTGTTAAAAGTTTTATTACCCTCCTCTATGGTAAGCGTGCCCTGGTGCAACTCGGCCAGCGAGCGTGCAAGCGCCAGCCCAATGCCGGTGCCCTGTTGTTTCTCGGTGCCCTTCAATCGCACAAAAGGTTCAAACACTTTTTCTTTCATATCATCGGGAATCAGGAAGCCATCATTGTCTATCTCTATAGAAAAACTGTTGGTTTTCATGTCTGTTGCCAGGCTGATCCTCACTTCTTTTTTGGCATATTTAATGGCATTGCTCAAAAGGTTGCTCAGTATTTTGGTGAGCACTTCATTGTCTGCATAAGCTATCAAAGGTTTTTGTGGAAGGTGTAAAAGGTATTGCAGTTGTTTTTGTTCAGCCAGGGTAGTAAAACTTACAAAGGTTTCTTCCAGCAAGCGGGAAATATTTTCTTCTTCAAAAGATAAGATAAAACCACCTGCTTCTGTTTTGCGGTAATCTAACAGTTGCCCGGTTAAATGCAAAAGCCGGTTGGTATTTCTTTCCAATGCTGCCAGGCTGTTTTTTATTTCGGGCATGCCGGCAGTTTTATCCATCACCCTTTCCAGCGGGCCTTTTATGAGGGTGAGAGGTGTTCGTATTTCATGCGCAATATTGGTAAAAAATTTCATTTTGGCATCATAGATTTCTTTTTCTTTTTCAAAAATAAGATGGTCTATCCGCTGCTGATTTTCCTTTTTTAAATGCTTGTGGTAATACCGAAACATCAGGAAAGCCAGCAGGGCCGCCAGCGAAAAATAAAGAACGTAGGCCGGTTTAGAAAGCCACCAGGGCGGATGGATAACAATTTTGAGCGAGGCTTCTTTGTTGTTCCATATGCCGCTGCTGTTGGCTGCTTTTACTTTAAAAGTATAGGTGCCGGCAGAGAGGTCGGTAAAGTAAACTTTTCTATTTTTTTCCAGGTACGTCCAGCCTGTATCTACGCCTTCCATTTTATAAGCGTAAGTATTCA
>JBBSJJ010000170.1:0-6163 GCA_038257335.1 Chitinophagales bacterium
AAAAAATAAATTCTTTTGGTGGAATTCCCTGCACCCGGAAGTACAAACTTTTATGAGCAAACTTGTATTGGAAGTGGTTAACAATTATGATATTGATGGTATACAGGGAGATGATCGCCTGCCTGCCATGCCCGGTGAAGGAGGCTACGACGAAGTAACAAAAAAAATGTATGCTGCAGAACACATGGGAAACATGCCGCCTTCCAACTCAAAAGACAGTGCGTGGATTCAATGGCGTGCAGATAAACTGAGTGCTTACATTAAAACATTATACCAGTCTGTAAAGAAAGCAAAACCAAGCTGCGTGGTATCATGGGCTCCCAGTATTTACCCCTGGAGCAAAGAACAATATTTACAGGATTGGCCGGCATGGCTAAACGGTGGCTATGCCGATTTTGTATTTCCGCAGCTATATAGATATGATATTAAAGCATATCAAAAAATTGTAGATGAACTAAACGGGCAAGTAACCGAAGCGCAAAAAGCCAACATAGTTCCGGGAATTTTAACTGCTTTAGGCGATGGTTACCTGGTTAAAAAAGAGTTGCTGCAGCAAATGATTGATTACAATAAAAAAAATGGTTACCACGGCGTTTGCACTTTTTACTTTGAATCTTTAAGAAAAATAGACTTCAAATTTTAATTGCCCCATTACCAAAACAAATCTTGCTTATTTTACATCGCTCTGGTTATATCGTTTTTATTTCCGTCCATTTCTTTGCAGTAAAGTACAGCATGGGCCATGCAATGCTAAACACTTCCATTTACAGGCTATCAAATGCAATATTTATTTAACATTACCCATCAATGATGTTTTAAAAAACTGCTTGCCGTCCGGCAATAAAAGGCTACCTTTGCGCCTCAAAAAACAGCGCTTCATGGTAAGCTTTTAGTCTTTAGCCTATTGCAAACAGACCGCTAGCCCGCCTTCCACGCTCAAAGCTTAAACAATGAATATTCGCAACATCGCCATCATTGCTCACGTAGATCATGGCAAAACTACCCTGGTAGACAAGATATTACACGCTACCCAGGTTTTTAGAGACAACCAGGAAACTGGTGAGTTGATCATGGATAGCAACGATCTTGAAAGAGAACGAGGCATTACCATTTTTAGTAAAAACATTTCTGTTAATTATAAAGGAGTTAAAGTAAATGTTATTGATACTCCAGGCCATAGTGATTTCGGTGGTGAAGTAGAAAGGGTTTTGAAAATGGCAGATGGTGTGTTATTGCTGGTAGATGCTTTTGAAGGTCCAATGCCCCAAACAAGATTCGTTTTACAAAAAGCATTGGCATTAGGCCTGCATCCTATCGTAGTTATAAATAAGGTGGATAAGCCAAACTGTCGTCCTGATGAAGTGCACGATTCAGTTTTTGAATTATTCTTTAACCTGGATGCAACTGAAGACCAGCTGAATTTTCCTACTATCTATGGTAGCAGTAAAAATGGCTGGATGAATACTTCCATTGCAGAAACAGAAAATATTTTTCCGTTGATGGATGCCATCCTGGAGCATGTGCCGGAACCTAAGGTAAACGAAGGTCCATCTCAAATGCAGATTACTTCTTTGGATTATTCTTCCTTCCTCGGCAGAATTGCAGTAGGTAAAGTTGCCCGTGGCAGCATTAAAGAAAGCCAGCAGATAGCCTTGTTACAAGCCGATGGCAGTAACAAAAAAATGAAGATCAAAGAATTGTATGTGTTTGAAGGAATGGGCAAAAAGAAAGTAACGGAAGTTTTTGCAGGAGATATTTGTGCAATCGTGGGATTGGAAAGTTTCAATATTGGTGATACCATTGCCGACGTAGACAATCCGGAAGCATTGCCTGTGATCAGTGTGGATGAACCAACCATGAGTATGTTGTTCGGTATCAACAACTCTCCCTTCTTTGGTAAAGAAGGTAAGTTTGTAACGAGTCGTCACTTGCGTGACCGCCTTATGAAAGAAACAGAAAAGAACCTGGCACTTCGTGTAGAAGACAGTGACAGTGCAGATAGCTTTAATGTATTTGGCCGTGGTATTTTGCATTTGGGTATCTTAATCGAAACCATGCGCAGAGAAGGATTTGAGTTAACCATCGGGCAGCCACAGGTGTTGGTAAAACAAATCAATGGTTCTAAACATGAGCCTTATGAGTTGTTGGTAGTAGATGTACCTGCTGAATACAGCGGAAAAGTAATTGACCTTGTTACGCAGAAAAAAGGTGAAATGCTGGTGATGGAAACCAAGGGCGAAATGCAGCATCTTGAATTTGACATTCCTTCGAGAGGGTTGATTGGTTTGAGAAGCAACATGCTTACCAGTACTGCCGGCGAAGCTGTAATGGCTCATCGCTTTACAGAATATAAAGCATGGAAAGGCCCAATTCCTGGCCGTAGCAATGGTGTATTGATCAGCAAGTCTACAGAAAAAACAACCGGTTATTCAATTGATAAATTACAGGACAGGGGACGTTTCTTCGTTGATCCGGGCCAGGAAGTTTACACAGGCCAGGTAATTGCCGAGCATATTAAGCCAGGCGATTTGGTGGTAAATGCTACTGAACCCAAAAAACTAACCAACCACCGTGCAAGTGGAAGTGATGATGCATCTAAAGCAGCTCCCAAAATTTTAATGAGTCTTGAAGAGTGTATGGAGTACATTCAACAAGATGAGTGTATTGAAGTAACGCCTAAAAGCATTCGTCTACGCAAAGTAATTTTAAATGAAGATGATCGCAAGCGTGTGAGCAAATCAATGTCACAGGAATTAGCTTAATTTCAACCAAAATTCTATAAAAATCCGCTCATTTCGAGCGGATTTTTTTGTAAATACCGTCAATCAAATGACGGTATTTACATTAATACCGTCAGTTAACTGACGGTATTTGCATTAATTCCGTCAGTTTACGTATAAGTCAGTATATTTGGGTAATGTTTGAAAGAGCAATATATAAAACGGTTTTCGATAACCTGGATAAACAAAAGGTAAGTATTCTTTTGGGGGCGAGGCGTGTGGGTAAAACCCAGCTATTGGAAGCCATTAAAAAAACGGTAAATGAAAAATGCTTATGGCTAAATGGCGAAGATGAAACAGTAGCTAATATCCTTGAAGAAAGGAGTATCGCCAATTATAAAAGATTGCTGCAGGGATATAGCCTGCTCATCATTGATGAAGCCCAATACATAAAAGATATTGGTAGAAAAGTAAAACTGATGATTGATGAGATAGCACCATTACATATCATCATCACAGGTTCCAGTGCATTTGATTTACAACAGGCAAGCGAGCCATTGGTAGGAAGAACCATTACTCATGAAATGTATCCCATGGCTCAGATGGAAATAGCCAAAACAGAAAATCTTCTTCAAACCAAACAGCACCTTGATGAAAGGCTTATCTACGGAAGTTACCCTGAAGTGCTGCAGCTAAAAACGCTTTCAGAAAAGCAACAATATTTAACTGAATTGATCAACACTTATTTACTGAAAGACATACTGGCTTTCGAAAATATTAAGAGTCCGCAGAAGATAAAGGACCTGCTGGTTTTAATAGCCTACCAAATAGGCAAGGAAGTTTCTGTTGAAGAATTAGGTAAAAACCTGGGCATCAGCAAAAATACCGTAGACCGGTATCTTGATCTGCTAACGAAAGTTTTTGTGATTTATAAACGCAGTGGTTACAGTAAAAATTTGCGCAAGGAAATTGTAAAAAGTAACCGCTGGTATTTTTTTGATAACGGGGTAAGAAATGCATTGATCAACAATTTTAATCTCTTGGCTGCCAGGCAGGATATTGGAATGCTTTGGGAAAACTATATCTGCGCCGAAAGAATAAAGCAAAATGCCTATACATTCAACACACTAAACAGTTACTTCTGGAGAACTTATGATCAACAAGAAATAGATCTCATAGAAGAAAAAAATGATGCGATAGAGGCTTATGAATTTAAATGGAAAGAAGACAATGCGAAGATTCCCGCAGCATTTGGCAAGGCTTACCCCGAGGCACCGTTTACAACTATTCATCAAAAAAATTATCTAAACTTTATCCAGTAGGCCAGCGTTAAATGGTTAAATTTGCAGCATGAAAAAATGCCTCACCATCTTTTCAATTTTATTCATCCTGATGTGCCTGCAGCTTGGTGCAGATGCCCAGTGTGCCATGTGTACAAAAACTGCTTCGCAGTTAGGGGAAAAGCCGGCGCTGGGTATGAACCAAGGTATCCTTTACCTGATGGGTACGCCCTTTATCATCGTTGGCTTTATAGCTTACAGGTGGTGGAAAAATCAGCCTAAAGAAGGCTAAGCGTAGTTTTCTACAAAGCGGTATAAATTAAAATCTTCTCCTGCATTTGCAATTTCATTCTTCAGGTCTTCCTTGTTTACATTCTTCATTCTTTTATTCCTGATTAGCTGGTAAGCTTTTTCTGCCCTTAGCCAGCTGCTGCGTTCAGCATTGGGAGCGCTGTGCTGGAAACTTATTTTTTCTTTCAATTCAGCAATGCCTTCTTTTTTTACAGCGATGGTCTTGAGCACCGGTATTTCTCTGTGTTGTGTGTGAAAAGCCGGCGCCAGCATTTGTAAAAGATTCTTTACAAACGTGCCCGCTCCTGGTCTGTCTGCTTTGTTTACCACAAAAATATCTGCAATTTCCATCAGGCCACTCTTCATGGTTTGGACTTCATCGCCCGCCTCAGGCACCAATACTACAACCGTTGTATCGGCAAGTCCGGCAATCTCAATTTCACTCTGGCCTACGCCTACAGTTTCTATAATGATTAAATCAAAACCCGCAGCTTTGATGGTATCTGTTACTTCTATTATTCTTGGGTGAAGTCCACCCATAGAGCCACGGCTTGCCAGCGAGCGAATGAATACGGAAGGATGGTTGTACCAATCGCTCATGCGTATGCGGTCGCCCAATAAGGCACCAAGATTAAATGGCGAGGAAGGATCTACACAGATGATGGCTATCTTTTTTCCGTCTTCTACATAAGCGGCTATCAACGCATCGGTAAGTGTACTCTTGCCTGCCCCGGGTGGGCCGGTAATACCCAGCACCGGCGTAGCAGCAGCGGGAAGCGATTGTAAAAATTGTTCAGCACCCGGCACATCATTTTCTACCAATGATATGCAACGGGCCAGTGCTTTAAAATCGCCGGCCTGTAACTGCGGTCCATATTTTTCCCAAATATTCATCTGCAAAAATTAATAGATGATAAAAGTACTGCAATGAAAAATAGCATTGGAGGTTAGCAGCCTTTCTGGCAACAAGCCTTTTTACTTTAATTACTTGAACGGCTAAATTTTTCGGCCACAATATCTAAAAGCGTTTGTGCCCGTACGGTATTCAGGTGATGCTGCTGCAAATGTTCCTTTGCCTTGCTGGCCATCAAAGCTCTTTCTTCGGGTCGCTGCAGGTAATAATCAATTTTATCGAGCAAGTCATCCAGGCTATCATCGCAATACGCCACATGTTTACCATCTTCAAAATTATGTGGAATTAAAATCTGTGGTTTTTGAGTGATCATAAAGGTTCCAACTCCAGGTGTTTCCCAGTAACGCATGGTATCCCAACCGCCGCCTCTAAAATTCAATACAATTTTGCAGCGGGCAATTTCTTCCAGGTAAAATTTGCCCTTTCTTTTGTAAGTGCTAAAGTCCTGCTGTAAGGTAGTGCCGTTTTTTTCACAATCATATTTTCCTTGCAAGAGTGTGAGTGCATTGGTTCTGATGGCTGGTTCTTGTTGGCCCCAAAATGACACATCATATTTTTTTAAATGCTCGGGCTGCACGGGCAGTTGCATATTGTAAGGAAAAGAAAAGGGAAACGGAAATACCGTTGGATCGTTGCCATGCAAGGCCGGTATAAATTCTCTTTTTAAAACAACATCAAAAGGTCGCTTTTTCAAGATGGATTCGTAAACAGGTCCCGCTTTCAGCCGGTGAAAGTCCCCTCCTATTTCTGGCAGATCGCCTCCATCTAAAAATATAACAGGCAGGTGGCTGATTTTTGGCAAGATGTTGCTGTAGACATCCAACACATCTTTTTTTGCAGCAGCAAGTATTATGAGATCGAAACTTTTGAAATCTACTTTTAATCGTAAGGGAGACGTAAAGGATGTAAAGCCTAAGTTCTTTGGATAGTCCTTTACGGGCAAATGAAACTTGGCATTC
>JBBSJJ010000171.1:0-6125 GCA_038257335.1 Chitinophagales bacterium
GGCTCTTGCAAGTCGTGAGAGGCAGCGTAGGCAAACTGTTGTATCTCTTTATTTTTTCTTTCTAATTCAATATTATAGGCATTGAGTTTTTGTTCAGCTTTATACTGTTCGTCTATATCTTGCACAGTGCCCGCAATTTTCACGATTTGCCCTTTATTGTTCAATATTAGTTTTCCTATGCCTTGTACTACTTTTCTGTTGCCATCAGGCAAAACAATGGTAAACGTCGATGGAGAAGATTTAAATTCCAAAGTACTTTTTTCTTTAAAGGCTTGCATGGCCGCCTCAATATTGTTTTTCATTCTTGCTTTTGTATGCTCAGCATCTTCGGGCAACATATGCTCCAGTGCCTTTTCAAAATTCACTTCAAATCGTTTATCGCCGTAACCATAAACGTTGAACATCTCGTTTGACCATTGCACTTTATTGGTAGCCATATCCATCTCCCAATTTCCTATTTTAGCCAATCGTTGTGCATCATTGAGTTTCTCTTCGCTTTGTTTTATTTGTTGCAAATGAAATTCAAGTTCTTCACTCATCGTATTTAACCCAACAGCAATGGCATCCAGTTCATCTCCTTTATCGCTTAAGAGGAGCTTTTCTGAAAAATCTAATTGAGTGGTTTTTATGAGGGCATCCATTATGCCAACAATCCTTTTTTCATTTTCCTGTATAAAATTTGTTTTTAATGCTAAATCCCTGTTTTTTATTTCTAATTCGGTATTGTATTGATTGAGTTTCTTTTCGGCATTTTTGAGCTCCGTAACATCCTGCGCTGTGCCGATCATCCTCATTATGTTGCCTTCATTATTTAGAAAAACCTCTCCTCTTGCATGAAGGGCACGTTCATCACCATTGGGCAAAATAAGGCGATGGAAGAAATCGAAAGGTTGATGGTCCTGAAATGCTTTTTGCACTATTTCGTTCACATTCTCACGGTCATCAGGATGAATAAACTCTAAATAACTTTCATAATTTGCTTCAAAGTTTTCCCGGCTCATGCCGTATATCCTGTAAAGTTCGTCAGACCATTCGATTGTATTGTCCACAATATTCCATTCCCAGTTGCCTATATTCGCTACTCTTTGTGCATCATTTAGTTTTTCTTCGCTTTCTATTCGTTTTTGAATATTCTTAGAAAGCTCTGCAGTCATCTCATTAAATGACGTTGCCAGTATACCAATCTCATCATTCGAAAATACTTGAGCTCTTGCATTATAATCTCTTTCGGCAATACTTTTGGAAGCACCCGTAATTTCTTTCAACCCTTTTGTAATTCCCCTCACAACGAAATAAGTAAGAATTAGCCCGCTGAACTCCACGGTTAAAGCTATGGCAAGGAGTAAGGCTAAAATAGTATTTTCCAGCCAGCGTGCACCTTCTCCCAACGTGTAAGAAAAATCATTCTCCAGCGTCGTGAGTTTTTGATTGATGGGTTCTATTTCCTTAATAATTTGCTCCAATTTGTTTTGGGAAAACGAATCTGCCTGTGCGGCAGGCAGGCTTCCCTGTGCGGGAGACAGGCCTGTCTGTCGCACAGGGAGATTTATTTCTGCATGTAACTTTTCGGTAATGGGTATTAAAAGGGCAATAACAGAATCTGCTTCTCTCCAGATGTTTAATGACTTTCGGATATAGGAGATGTTATTAAATCTCCTGAATAATTTTATCATCCCCTCAATATCCTCGGGATGGTTGCCTCCTTCTATTAAACCCAGACGGGCAACTGCCAAATCAGGATTTTCTTTTAATAGTTCTACCAATGTTTTGTGGTGGCCCAGGGGCACGCTCATAAAATGATAGAATGCTTGTACATCCTGCTCACTGTGGGTTTGCGAATATTGTTGCAAGTTATAGACAGCATCTTTTTGAGATTTTGACCATAATCCTTCAGCTCCTACAAATGCCCGCACTGACGAAAGTGTGTTAACTGCAAAGTAAAGCGTGGCTAGCTCAACAGCAATAAGTACCGCCATTACACCCACCACAGAGTATAATTTCTTTGCGATGGAAACATTTTTAAACCATTGGAAAAACGAAAAATTCGCCATTACGCATTTATTTTATAAATATTGCTTCAACCATTCTTTCGCCTCCCTTTCATCATTAAACATTTTTACCGGGTAGGGTTGCTTTTTTATGCTAAAAAATAAATTTGCAACCATTTTGCCAACTGCAGACCTGGAAATTATGGCAACTGCAATGGCTATGTCCGGCAGTACTTCAGCAACATAGTCACGCATTTCCTTGTCAATGGGTGCTGAATTTGTGCTGTCTGACAGCATGCAAACCTTTTTTCCACCGGTTACCTTTCTGAATTCTTCCATCGTTTGTTTTGCCTCCTCTACAGTTTGTGCAGGTACCTTTTTAGCAATGGAGCAAAGAATTCCATTTTCATCAAACCACATGGTTGAAGTGGGAAATTCAAAGACTTCCCTATTTTCTGGTAGTAGCATATATTATTTGCTATTCATGATTAACTAAATTAGTGTATTTGTATTTTTATAGAAGTCATTTTGGAATGTTTTTTTATAAATGCAACAATACGAAAACTTTTGTTTTCTGTCTTTCAGTTTGAGCTGCTATGTAGCAAAGAGTTGCTGCCAGAGAAAGAGCTTCTAGCTATGGGTTGCTTTGTACGTGCTGGCTAACATCAGCCGGAATGGCAATTCACTGTTGCTCATTTGCACCTGTTGCTTGTAAAGCCAGACTACCGCTGGTAAAAAGGGGCAGCTAAAAATGGCTTCCGTTCGCCGGAAAACCTAACAGGGAAGGTGACTGTTTTTTATCCAGGTTCAACTTCTCTATCTCTTTGAATGTTATTTCAATAGGCTTTAACAGGCCGCATCCCCTTCTCTTGAGCAAAACGAAAAATTAGTTATCTGGGCTGTTTGTTTTTTCTTTTTTTATAATCGTACATTTAAGTAACAACTATTGAGACACTTAAACTATTATGATGGATTTGAATGAAGCATACAAACTTATAACGCAAAAACTGGCCATTTGGATGCATGATTTCGTGCGCATACTTCCTAATATCCTATTGGCCTCTGTTGTATTCGTTGTAGGATTGTTTATAGCTCGTAATGTAAAAAGGGTTTCACAAAAGTTGGCTCTAAAAATCTCCAGAAATGTTACGCTCAACAATTTGTTTACGTCGGTGATCCACTTGATTTTTATTGGGGTTACGATTTTTATTGTGCTCAGTATTCTTAAGCTTGACAAAGCAGTGACAACTATTTTGGCTGGAGCCGGAATAATCGGGCTAGCGTTGGCTTTTGCTTTTCAAGACATTGCTGCTAATTTTATTTCTGGCATATTTATATCCTTTCGCCGGCCCATTCACATTGGAGACATTGTAAAGATCCAGGATTACATGGGTAAGGTGCTGGAGATTAATTTGAGAGATACCATCCTGCTTACTTTCCAGGGGCAAATGGTTATCATACCCAATAAAAATATATTTCAAAACCCCATCGAAAATTATTCATTGCTTGGTAAAAGAAGGCTTGACCTGGAGATTGGCATCTCCTACAAGGAAGATCTCGAAAGAGTTCAACAGATTACCCTGGAAGCTGTGAAAAACATAGAAGGCTTATGCGAGGACGAAGAAACAACGATGTACTACAAAGCATTTGGTGATAGTTCCATAAATTATACCATTCGTTTGTGGCTTAAAAGTCCCGAGCAGTCTGCCTATTTGATAATGAGCAACCAGGTAATTATTAATATAAAAAAAGCCTACGATCAAAACGATATTACAATACCTTTCCCTATTCGTACATTGGATTTCGGCGGCAAAGATCAGCAGTTACTCAAAGAGGTAAGGTCGAACATTTCGCTGGGAACGGAATAATACCCCCTCTATTTTGGCAAACTATCTTTGTACAACATCATCGCTTTTTTTACATTTCCTTCCCTTTGTAGCAGCGCCTCCGCTTCGGCTAGTGTTATCTGCAACTCCTGCATGAGCATGCTTGCGCCTCGCTTTCTTAGTTTGGCATTAGAGAGTTTCATATGTACCATTTTATTGCCTTCTACTTTTCCAAGTTTTATCATGGCTGTGGTAGAAATCATATTCAGTATCATTTTCTGTGCGGTGCCTGCTTTCATTCTCGTGCTACCTGTAACGTATTCGGCACCGGTATTTACTTCCACCGGAAATTTACTGACGCCGGCTATAGACGACGCCATATTGCACACCACGCAACCTGTGGAAATATGGTGCGCATTTGCCGCCATTAATGCGGCAATCACAAATGGCGTAGTGCCAGAGGCGGCCAATCCTATTACTACGTCTTTCTCGTTAACACCAAATTGTTGAAGCATTGCCCAGCCGGCGTTTTTATCGTCTTCAGCGTTTTCTACTGCATTTTGTATGGCGGCACTTCCACCTGCAATAACAGCAATAATTTTATTCTCCACTCCATACGTTGGTGGAATCTCTGCCGCATCTAAAATTCCCAGACGCCCGCTAGTGCCTGCACCAATATAAAACAACCTGCCTCCATTTTGAAGCTTTTCCGCCACTTCGGTGCAGAGTAAACCAAGCTGTGGCAATGCTTGCTGCACCATTAGTGCCACCGTTATGTCTTCAGAATTAATTTCCTCTAATAGTGTACTTATCCCTTTTTGTTCGAGATGGTTGTATGCAGAGGAAGCTTCGGTGCCCAAAATCTTTTTATTCATACAGGTTGTTATAAGTAAGGAGAGTTTGGTAGCAAAAATTCATCTAAAATGCAACATTTTGCTGTTTTTAAAAATAAAGTTGCACAAAGATGCAACAATATTGGTATTTCAATCATTATTATACGTAATTATGCAGTATCAAATTGCTGCTTATGTTGAAAAAGGAAAGGCATGCTTTTATAAAAAGAGAAATAGACCTTCACAATAAAGTACTTTCTTCCGATTTGTGTGCGCCCCTGATGGCATCAGAAGATACCATCCGCCGCGATTTGCAGGAATTGGAAAAAGCCAATTTGCTAACCAAAGTGCATGGCGGCGCAATATCAAAGTCCATCCAATTTTCCCTCGAAAACCAAATTTTCTATTCGCAGCCCGAAAAAACGATTATTGCCGAAAAAGCAGTGAAGCTCCTTAAAGACGGGATGACCATTTTACTCTCTGGCGGTACTACTATTATTCAAATGATAAAGGCCTTGCCGCCGGATTTGAATGCCAGCTTTATAACCATGAGTTTGCCCACAGCGCTTAGCTTGCTTCAGCATCCTAAGAGTGAAGTAATTTTTATTGGAAATAAAATATTAAAAAATGCAAGGATGGCGGTGGGCGCTGCTGCGGTAGATGGCATTCATCAAATAAATGCGGACCTGTGTTTTTTGGGTACCAACAGCATTGATGCGGTGCACGGCGTTACAGATCTGGAATGGGAAATAATTGAAGTAAAAAAGGCGATGGTTGCGCAATCGAAAAAAGTAGTTTCGCTTTGCATTTCAGAAAAATTAAACAGTGTTCAAAAATTAAAAGTTTGCCCCCTGAGCGCCTTAGATTATTTAATAACAGAATTACCAGGCGATCACCCTTTGCTTAACCAATACAGAAGCGAAGGGCTCACCATATTATAAGCACAAATCCAAAACAATAAAATATATGAGACACAAAACTACCAAACAACAAATGCAAGGCCTCGCCTTACTGCTTTCGGGCATGCTTTTTAGCCTAATCGGTTTTGCGCAGGTTACCGTTTCTGGCAAAGTAACCGAAGCCAATGCTGCCACTGCACCTGCGGCTATATCTGTAATTATCAGGGGTACCAATTATGGCGCCAGTACAGATGCAGCCGGTAATTATTCTATTTCGGCACCGTTAAAAAGTGGAAGCTACACGCTTATATTTAGCGGTGTGGGCTACCAGCGCCAGGAGCAAAACTTTGTGGTGTCAGGCGGTAACGCTTATACAGTAGATGCTCAGTTAACTGCACAAATCTCTAAACTGGATGAGGTGATTGTAACGGGTACATCGCTGGGCACCACCCGAAAACAACTGGGCAGCTATATAAGTACGCTCAGCGGTAATGAACTTACCAAAGGTGCCACAGGAAATGTATTGGCATCGCTTCAGGGTAAAACTGCAGGAGCGCAAATAAGCCAAAACTCCGGAGA
>JBBSJJ010000172.1:0-5959 GCA_038257335.1 Chitinophagales bacterium
ATTTCCGACTCTCCCACCCTGCATTCAAAAAAGTTTGGGAACAAAAAAATATGGACTCTCTAAGAAATGCCGTACCCTATTATGATTTTGAAAAGTTTCCCTTTTACGAAATGATTTATGCGAGCCTGTCCAGAATGTATTCTCCCAATCTAAATGAAACGATTTTACAGGCAGATCAACCCATAAAATATGTAGACAATAAGATGCTGGTGAATGCTGACGTGGTAAAAAAATGGGAAGCCAACTTCCCTATAAATATGATAGAAGACCATATCCCCGCTTTGAAAAGTTTAACTGCTTTAAAAATTGATTGGGGTCGCAATGAGGAGTTTAAACATATCCCAATCACCACTATGGAGGTCAGCAAAAAACTGGAAGCCCTGGGCATTAAACATTTTGCAGAAGAATATATTGGCGATCATACGAATATGCTTGATGGATATGAGGGACGGATTTTTACTGAAGTACTCCCGTTTTTTGAAAAGTATTTAAAATAAACAGCAAATTGAATCTTAACCTTATTGTAGAACTTATATGTTGTGTGACCGCTGGGTCTTTGCAACTTAATTTACCTGGGTAAAAAAGATTTCTGCAAACTCCGATGTGTAAAATTCTTCTTCAGTTGCGCATCCATATTTACAATGTTAGGATATGTACCCGCTGGGGCATAAAGTTAATAAAGAAAAGAAAATCGAACTGTCTTTCGTTCCGCCAATGAAGGCTGAAAACAAAATGCCCATAAAGAAGAGCGTATATCGTGCAAGCTGATAGTTGTGTAATGCAAAAGTAAAATAACCGGGCTAAAAAATCTAACCAGCACTTACCAATCCCGTCCTGGTCACTTCTCCCCAACTGTTTTGCTTCCGCTGTGGGTGACTTGCCTGCTACGTCCGCAGTGAATCTTCTTCCCGCCCCTTTGGAATTTACTCCAGCCTTTCTAAGCCGACGCACTGGCCTTGGTTAAAGATGATGGCTAGAGAAAACAACGGAGCCAACATCTTCCATTGCTAGTGAATCATCAAAATTTTATAATTAAAACTTTTGATTTTTTTGGAGTTACACTTTCCGCTTACATGCCTTTGCAAATACTTAAATCCCGGCCCACCCGACACACGCTGGCTTGCAAACACAGCCGTTTAATAAGTAGATGATACCATTGAAACAAATTTCTGTGAATCAGCCTCCCCGGGGAATGTTACAGTAGATTATTATGCTAAGTTTGGGTAGCATCTATCTATAAATACTACAATTATGAAAAATTTGTTACAAACAAAACAGGTAAAAATACTGGTTATGCTGGTTATGCTAATACTATGGGGGCAGCAGGCTTATTTGCAGAATGTAGGTATAAATACCCCCGATCCAAAAGCAAAGCTACAGGTTACAGGAAGTTTTATGGTGAGCTCGCCCTACAAGGGTTCCACAGCACAACCTACCCCAGATAACCAGTTAAACATGATCAATAGCCAAGTCATCAGGTTTGACAACGATAGCGTAGCCAGGTTTTATGATCCCGGTGGCCCAGCCGGTAATTACCTGCCTAATATGACAGCGCAGGTTAGCTGCTCCACCTGGACCGCAAACTCAAGTAATGCATACCTGGAGATCACTATCGAGACTATGCAATTGGGTACCGGTGACTCTTTGATAATCACGGACGTGTTTGGTTCCAGTGCTTTTTTTAGGATCGGTAACGCTACTATCGGTGCGCCTATTGTAATCAATTCCAGTACCGCCCAGGTATACTTTAACTTTAAAAGCAATGCGGATGCTTCTGTGGGGCAGGGCTTTTCTGTGCTGGTAAGAACCATGTACCCCGATAATGCATACGACCCCAACATAAATAGATCCGGGTATGGGATGGCCTTCCATAGCACAGACCAGTCTATACGCCTTGGCAGCCTTACCCAAGATGCAAGAGGAGCAAAAAGCGTGGTTATGGGACCTGATAGCAAGGCAGGGGGTGACAGGGCCGTAGCGATCGGTAGCGGTAGCCGTGCCTTAGGTTCAAGTTCGATAGCCATGGGTGTCAACGCAAGTACAGAAAGCTACGAAACTATCGCCATTGGAGTACTGGCTAAGGCGGATGGACCCCGTGCCGTGGCTGTCGGCGTGGGGTCTACTGCCTCAGGTTTTGATGCCCTTGCCTTAGGAGGCGGTACTGCCACGGCATCGGATGCAGTAGCCATTGGTAAAAGTGCCAGGGCAGAAGGAGAAAATGCTACCGCCATTGGCTTTGGCACTAAGGCAAAAGCATTTTGCAGTGTGGTAGTGGGGCGTTACAATGTTGGTTATGCCAGCGAAGATCCTGATAGTTGGGTAGCCTTAGACCCTCTTTTTGTGGTTGGCAATGGTGTGGACAACACTACCCGCTCTAACGCATTTAGCGTGCGAAAGAACGGGCGTATAGGTATTGGTACCGATTTTCCTGCCACGGACGTGCATATAAGGCAGGGCAGCGGCGGCGGATTAATGCTGGAAAATGGAGCAGATAACAATAAGTGGCGTATCTACAGCGCCAGTGGCGATAACAACTTAACTTTCTATAACAACTCCAACACAGAGATTGCAGATATTGATGATTTAACCGGTACCTACAGTGCCATTAGTGATGCGAGGGTCAAAAAAAATATCAGTCCGCTTGGTAATGTGCTGGCCATGGTAAAGCAATTGGCTCCAGCCACTTACCATTTTAACTGGCAGGAAACTACTGACGAAAAACAAATTGGTATGTTGGCGCAGGAGGCCTACAAACTTTTTCCGCAACTGGTGAGCTACGATAAAGAAAAAGATCTGTACAAAATGAATTATGCTGGCTTTAGTACCGTAGCCATTGCTGCTATACAAGAACAACAAGTGGAAATTGATGACCTAAAAAAACGCCTCCTGGCACTAGAAGAAAAATTGAGTAAGTAGGGAGCCGATTTCTATTACTGCCACCAGGTTATGAAAAATCTAATGAGCGGTATCCGGTCATCTATTTTTTACATGGCTTTGCCAGCGATGATGAGGACATGATGAAATGGTTGGGGTTCAAAAGCCTGATAGATTCAGCCATTAAAGCTGGCAAGCTTCGTCCGTCTATATTGGTATTGCCAAACAGTATGACAAAATACTTTGGAAGCTTCTATACCAATTCCTCCGTTGCAGGTAACTGGGCCGATTTTATTGGAAAAGATGTAGTGGAGTATATCGATAAAAATTACCGAACCATTGCCAACCGCAATAGCCGTGGGCTTTTTGGCCATTCTATGGGTGGCACCGGCGCTTTAAAAATGGCGATGTTATTTGCACATCAGTTCAGCGCTATTTATGCTATGAGCCCCGGTGCTTTACATTTCTCCAACGATTTCCGACTCTCCCACCCTGCATTCAAAAAAGTTTGGGAACAAAAAAATATGGACTCTCTAAGAAATGCCGTACCCTATTATGATTTTGAAAAGTTTCCCTTTTATGAAATGATTTATGCGAGCCTGTCAAGAATGTATTCTCCCAATATAAATGAAACGATTTTACAGGCAGATCAACCCATAAAATAGGTAGACAATAAGATGCTGGTGAATGCTGACGTGGTAAAAAAATGGGAAGCCAACTTCCCAATAAATATGATAGAAGACCATATACCCGCTTTGAAAAGTTTAACTGCTTTAAAAATTGATTGGGGTCGCAATGAGGAGTTTAAACATATCCCAATCACCACTATGGAGGTCAGCAAAAAACTGGAAGCGCTGGGCATTAAACACTTTGCCGAAGAATACATCGGCGATCATACCAATATGCTGGATGGATATGAGGGACGGATTTTTACGGAAGTACTCCCGTTTTTTGAGAGTTATCTCAAGGCTAATAAATAGTCAATATGGTAATATATTTAAGCGGTTAAAGTCAATCAAAAGCTAAAGCACCTGGGCCCGACAGAAATATTTTACAATAGTGGAAATTTATACGAATAATTTCCTACTTTAGCATACGAAACAAGTCGTACTATGGATAAAATTAAAATGATAAAGCCTACAGAAGGTGAGCTGGAGATACTGGCAGTGCTGTGGGATACCGGGGCCGCAAGCGTGCGGACGGTGCACGAAGAAATTTGTAAAAGCAAAGATGCCGGCTATACCACAACTTTAAAACTCATGCAAATTATGTTTGAAAAAGGCCTCGTTACCAGGGATAGTAGCAGTAAGACACATATATACCAACCGGCTGTTACACGGGAGAAAACTCAAAAGCAATTCGTCAATAAAATGATCAACAGCCTCTTTGCAGGTTCAAGCGCAGATCTTGTAATGCAGGCTCTTGGCGGAAACCAGGCCAGCACTGCTGAATTGGAAAAAATTCAATCCCTCATCAACGAACTGAAGGCAAAAAAATAAACGACGGTTTATGGAGCAGTTTTCTTATCACTTTATTTCTACTATGCTGCACAGCCTTTGGCAAGCTGCACTACTCCTGCTTTTTTATGGCATCATATTACTACTAAAACCGAGGCTGGCTCCCCTCAGCAAAAGAAACATTTTATTAAGCCTACTGGCTATACAGGGAGTGTACTCCATGGCAACCTTTTATTTGTTGGCAACGAACGCTACGCAGGGTGTTTTGGTTCTTCTAGCCAATTCTGTAACGCCACTGTTAACGGAATCGGTGCTGCAAGAAAATGCTTACCTAATTTTTTTATCCTATTTACTGTTTATAGCAGGGCGAATCTTATCTAATTGCTGGCAATGGAATCAGTTTAAAAAAGGCTACAAAAAATCTTTACTCAAACCATCTCTCCACCTCCGATTGTTTACCCGGTCAAGAGCCTTTGAATTTGGCATCAGCAGGAAAGTGTCCTTGTGGTGCAGCAATTACGTTCATACCCCCATGACGTTTGGATTTTGGAAACCGGTCATTTTATTACCCGTGGCGCTGGTAAACCAATTGAGCCTGCACCAGGTGGAAGCACTCATTATTCATGAACTCACACACATTCGTCACAAAGACTATCTGTTGAACCTGGCATTAGTTTTTACTGAGACGCTTTTTTTCTTTAACCCTGTTGTTCGTCTTATTGCAAAGCAAATAAAAATGGAACGGGAGAAAACCTGCGATGTGCAGGTATTAAACTTCAAGTATGGCCACATCCTCTACGCAGAAGCTTTACTGAAAGCTTCTCAAATTCAGCAACAGCTTAGCCTGCAAATAACTGCAGTAAAAAGCAGGAAACAATTATTTATGCGAATCAGTTTTTTTACAAAGCCTGAAAACCTGGCTTTTCAGCAAAGTCAGCGCAGTCTTACGGTTGCGGGCTACCTGTGCACGGTGCTGCTCACGATGGTATTGGCCGTTGCGTTCACCCAAAAGAAAACAGGTTCTCCCTTGTCCATCCAATTGCAAAAAAACAGTTTAGCTGCTACGCCGATATTTACAAACGAAACAACCCCCGTTTTTCAAACACAGGCAGCGGTTACACGGCCTAAAACAGCTGCCATCAAAAAATCTACGGTTGTAAAAGCCAGCCAGGAAAACAATGCATTACGGAAAGACATTACAGAAGAGGTAGACCTTTTGTCTGATGATGCACCCGGCTTTCAGGCAATGCCTGCATCTAGCCCGGAAATAGCCATGGAAGGAAAGGAAATCATCATCAAAGAAGAAAGATCTGATGGAAGCAAAATAACTGCTGCCTATTACGCATTGCTGGTAGATGGTTTGTGGACCTTACAACCACTCTGGCTCATCTCCGAAACCCGACCCACGGCTGACAGTTTACAAATTAAAAGAAAAGACTCTCTTATACATCTCATACCAACTGCTCAGTAAAAGCTTTTACAATTCTTCATTTACCAAACGTTTCTCGGGCAGGTATCGCCATATTTGTTGCCCAGCGTAAAGCCGATCATTATTTCATGGGTATTATTGGTGTAGGCCCGCAGCCTGCTGGTGGTAGCTACTTCGTATGCATAACTTATGTTGAAAG
>JBBSJJ010000173.1:0-5848 GCA_038257335.1 Chitinophagales bacterium
AACCTCTAAACATATCAACCAATCAACCAATCAACCAAACAACCAATCAACCAATCAACCAATCAACCATTCCCACCCAGCCTTGTGCTCTTTGTGTGCCTTTTCGTCTTCGTGTCCTTTGTGGTTCAAAATAAAATCTTAGATTTTCTCACCTCGCCCGATCACCTTCGGGAGAGAAAACGCAGAAGAGAAAACGTTTTCACGGCTAAATTTTTTGTTGCCGATTTGGCGAAATCAAAAATCAAAAATCAAAAATCAAAAATCTCCTCGACCTCTGAACTTCTAAACCCTAAACCCCTAAACCCCTAAACCTCTAAACCTCTAAACGTTTGATGGCTCTCCCATTCAACATTCAACATTTAAATTCTCAAATGGTCCAGTTTACCACTTCGTTTTCCCAGGCTTCATTAAAGGGAACGGTTATTTTGATATAATTATCCGTGTAGCCTTCCATCATACCGTTTTTGTTGCGGCATTCGAAAAGGACTTTGCGGGTTTGGCCTATGTGTTGGTTGGTGAAGGCCTGCATTTTGCTGTAGCTGATATTGCGCAGGATCTTGTTGCGTTGGTGGCGGGTGTGCATGGGCACTACCGGGCCGAGGGTGAGTGCATGGGTATTATCACGCTCGGAGTAGGTGAATACGTGCAGGTAAGATATGGGCAGCGATTGCAGGAAGTCTGCTGTTTCATTGAATAGTTCATCGGTTTCGCCGGGGAAGCCTACGATTACATCTACGCCGATGCAGGCATGCGGCATCATGGTTTTGATGAGGGCGATGCGCTGTTCGTATAATTCCTTTTTATAACGACGACGCATGGCACCGAGGATGGTATTGCTGCCGCTTTGCAGCGGAATATGAAAATGGGGCATGAAGGAGCGGCTGTTGGCCACGAATTCTATGATCTCGTTGCTGAGCAGGTTGGGCTCTATGGACGAAATGCGGTAGCGTTCTACTGCAGCCTGTTCGTCGAGTGCCTGTACGAGCTCAAAGAAATTCTCCTGTTTGCGTTGGGTATTGCCTTTGCCGAAATCGCCGAGGTTGATGCCGGTGAGTACAATTTCCCGGGCACCGCTGCTGGCAAGGCTGGCGGTATTTTCTAATACATTATTAATACTGTCGCTGCGGCTCTTGCCCCTTGCCATGGGAATGGTGCAGAAGCTGCAGTTGTAATCGCAGCCGTCCTGCACTTTTAAAAATATGCGGGTGCGTTCATTTATTGAATGTGATGCGGTAAAAATATTTACGTCTTCAATATCGCAGCTACAGATTTTTGCAGCGTCGTTGGCGTGCAGGTCTTTTAAATGAGCGGCAATGTTGAATTTTTCGGCAGCACCCAATACGAGGTTTACGCCGGGGATAGAGGCTATCTCTGCGGGCTTTAGCTGGGCATAGCAGCCCGTGATAACCACCATTGCTTCAGGCGCTTTGCGTTGGATGCGGCGTACGAGCTGTCGGCATTCTTTGTCAGCATTTTCGGTAACGGAGCAGGTGTTGATGACATAGACATCTGCTACTTCATCAAAATTCCTTTTCTCGAAGCCATCATTCTCCAGCAACCTGCCAATGGCGGTGGTTTCAGAAAAATTGAGCTTGCAACCCAGTGTATGTAAAGCTACTGTGCGATTCATGGGGCAAAGGTAGAGGGGAATGTTGAATTTTGAATGTTGATTCCGATAGTTATCGGGAGAATGTTGAATTTTGAATGCTGATCCCGATAGTTATCGGGAGAATGATGAATGCTGAATAGCAAATGTTGAATGTTAAATGCTGAATGCTGAATGCCTAATGCAGGATGCTGGGTACTGAATGCTGAATGCTGAATGATGAATGCTGATTGCTTCTTGCTCAATGCTGATTGCTTGATACTGATGTGTAGTTGATGGTTTTGCATTTTTAATTTTTACTTTTTACTTTAAAACAGAACTTTGACTGATGAATCGTAAATATTTCCCCTGGCTGGCGCTGTTGGGTGCGCTGTTACTCTTTTTCTGGGTAAAGAAAAACCAGCGGGGTGTTATTACCGGTACACGGGACCGGATTGAGGTGCAGGCACCCGTTGGAAACGGGGATGGTTTTGACCGCAACATTCGGCCGCTGGTTTATAGCAAGCATGCCCGTTGCCGGATGGATTGCCGGCATATTGATGAAAGCGAGGTAGAGGAGATACTGGCAAATGGCAGGTTGAATAGTTCGAAAATTGAATCTAGTGGTAAGGGTGTTAGTTACCCGGTGGAGGGGCGTACGCATGATGGTCAGCGGGTGAGGATTGTGTTTGCGCCCAAAAAGGATAAGATGGTGGTGGTGACGGTGATTGATTTGGAGGTGGAGTATAAGTGTGAGTGTAGGTGATTTGGTGATTTGGGGATTTGATGATTTGGTGATTTGGTGATTTGGGGATTTGGGGATTTGGGGATTTGGGGATTTGGGGATTTGGTCAACTCTGCAAGTTCAGAAAAAATTTATGATTATTGAGACCTCAGGCATCTTGTATAGGGTAGTTTTTTTTATCTCCCGCAGAATGGCGCAGAATACGTAGAAAGGACGCACTTGTCCCGGTATTCGGGAAAGAAGCAAAGAAGCAGAAAGGCAAACTTTTTCCGTTTATTTCGAGAAAATATTCACTCTATGTTAATCCGCCTTACCTTCTTACCGGCAAGAAAAAAGTTAGCCGGAAAGGCGTTTCTATTAAAAAATTTCTATGTGAACATTTGCAGTTGTGCGTCACCAAAAATGACGTTCCGTTCCTAAACTTGTTTCCTAAGAAAGAAACTTCTACCTTTGGCTAAATTGTCGAATGGATTATAAGTTTCGGGTTGAATTTTTAGAAGAAGTAAAAGATTTTTTGGATGGTTTGGACGAAAAAGCCAGAGAAAAAATCTTCTATAACATTTGGAAAGCTAGAAGTACAAATGATAAGGAACTTTTCAAAAAACTTCAAGACGAAATTTGGGAATTCAGAACCTTATATAGAAAAACCTATTACCGTCTTTTTGCATTTTGGGACAAAGAAGGTAAAATGGAAGCGGTTGTGATATCCACACATGGACTGATTAAGAAAACAGACAAAACACCAAAAAGCGAAATTGAAAAGGCTGAAAGACTAAGAGAAAAATATTTTATCGAAAAAAATAAAAAGAAATGAAAACTTATAGTATAGACGAACTTACTGATAAATACATTGGCAAAAAAGGAACAAAAAAGCGTGACGAGTTTGAGAACGAACTTCGCCTTGATTTATTGGGACAAACCATTAAGCAAGTTCGCTTAGAACGTAATTTGACACAGGAACAATTAGGTGAACTTGTTGGTGTAAAAAAAGCACAGATTTCAAAAATTGAAAATAGTTTGACTGATGCCCGTTTTGAAACCATCTTAAAAGTCTTCAAAGCATTGGACGCAAAAATCAATTTCAACGTTGAAATAAATAAACGAAGACTTCCATATTAGTCCTTGCCGAACGCACAACATCGTATTTGCAAAAGACGTCAACTCTTGGTTTTTGGCATCATCACCGGGCAATCAATATTTCCCGTTCTTAGCAAATACAGTTTCGAAGTTATCATTAGTGAGTCTCCTGCGAACATCTGCGTTGATCTCCCGAAGGTGATCGGGACAGGTGCGGGAGATATTTTTTCACGCAGATGGGCAAAGGAAGGGTAAGGGTAAAGAAATGTTGAATGCTGAATGTTGAATGTTGAATGTAAAATGCACTTTGAATCTTATCTCAAGCATTTTTTATCTAGCTTATTTTTTGTCTCCTGCAATTTGGCGCAGAAAGGCGCAGTTGTTCCGATCACTTCGGAAGAACGAGCGCAGCGTTTTCATCGGCAGCTTCCCCTGGAATAGCTTCGTTGATCTGCAGGATGGTTTTTTCACGCCAGGGCATTATCTGAAAACGTATCCTACTGACTACTGACCGCTGACTACTGACCGCTGACTTCTGACTAATGACTATTGTAAGTCTGCCATCCAGCATCCAGCATTCTCCCGATAACTACAACATTCAACATTCAACATTCAGCATTCAACATTTGCAATCCACCATCCACCATCCAGTATCTTCCATCCTCCTCCCGCCGTTTACCAATATGTTCCCTTTTAGAAATTATAAATGATTAAATTTGTAGGTATAATTATTGAATCTGGAGATTGTAATCAGCGAACAAAGACAGCGAGATGAAAATAAAATCCTTACTGGCAAAACCATTTGCCAATTATATTTACAAGCAGGTAAAGAAGGGCATGGCCACAGCGGTGGCAGACCAGCAGCAAATATTTCAGCAACTTATTAAGACGGGTGCCAAAACAATGTTTGGCAAAGACCATGATTTTGAGCAAATTAAGACCTATGAGGACTTTGTGCAGCGGGTGCCCATCAGGGATTATGAGGGCTTTAAACCCTATATTGAAAAAATAAAAGAGGGTAAGCACAACATATTGTGGAAAGGTATACCCATTTACCTGGCTAAGACCAGCGGCACCACCAGCGGTGTAAAATATATACCCATTACAAAAGATTCTATTCCAAATCATATTAATACAGCGAGGAATGCCCTGTTGTGTTATATGGCGGAAACGGGCAACCACGATTTCGCCAGCGGCAAGCTGATCTTCCTGAGTGGTTCGCCGGTGCTGGAAAGGTTGGGTGATATACCTACGGGCCGGCTGAGCGGCATTGTAAATCATCATGTGCCTAAGTACTTGCGTGCCAACCAGATGCCGAGCTTTGAGACGAATTGTATTGATGACTGGGAAGAGAAGCTGGAAAATATTGTAGAAGAGACCATCAAGGAAAATATGACCCTCATTAGTGGTATACCACCATGGGTGCAAATGTATTTTGACCGCCTGCAGGAAAAGACCGGAAAAAAGGTTGGGGAACTGTTTCCTGATTTCAGCGTGATGGTGCAGGGAGGGGTAAACTATGAGCCTTATAAGGCGAAGCTGATAGAGAGCATCGGCAGGCCGGTAGATACGATAGAACTGTTCCCGGCAAGTGAAGGTTTTTTCGCCTTCCAGGATTCCCAAAAGGAGCCGGGTTTATTGCTGAATACTGACAGCGGTATCTTTTATGAATTTGTGCCGATGGCTGAGATACATAGTGAACAGCCTTCCAGGCTTAGGTTGCAAGATGTGAAGCTGGGGGAAAATTACGCCTTGATCATCAACAGCAATGCCGGCCTTTGGGGATATAATATTGGCGATACGGTGAAATTTGTTTCTACTGACCCCTACCGTATTGTTGTTACGGGCCGCATTAAGCATTTTATTTCTGCCTTTGGCGAACATGTAATTGGCGAGGAAGTAGAAGCGGCCATGCTGGAAGCTTGTGAAGCATCTGCTGCATCGGTGACTGAGTTTACCGTGGCACCATACATCAGCAGCAACGATGGCAAGAGTTACCATGAGTGGTTCATAGAATTTGAACATTTGCCGGAGCATATGGCTGCATTTGAGCAGGAACTGGATAAGGCCATGCGCAGTAAAAATGTATATTATGATGACCTGGTAGCCGGAAAGATCCTGGCACCTTTAAGGATAACAGCCATACAAAAACACGGGTTTGTAGCGTATATGAAAAGCATGGGTCGCCTGGGTGGACAGAATAAAACTGCGAGGTTGAGTAACGATAGATTGATTGCGGAGGGGGTGGGGGCGTTTAAGGTGACGGAAATTTTAAATGCTGGTGTTGAAATTCTAAATTCTAAATGTTGAGAAGTTGAAGGGTTGGGGTGAAGGATTGAGGATTGAGAATTGAGGATTGAGGGTTGAAAAGTTGAGGAGTTGAAGGGATTATCCGTTTAGAATTTAGGGATTTACATTGGGGTGGGAATTATGAATTATGA
>JBBSJJ010000174.1:0-5755 GCA_038257335.1 Chitinophagales bacterium
ATGGGCAAAGGCAGCGACATTGCCATGGACGTGGCTAAGATGACCATTATTTCTTCAGATCTTTCTAAAATTTCGCAGGCAATAAAGTTATCAAAGCACACGGTTACTACCATTAGGCAAAACCTGTTTTGGGCATTTATTTACAACATTATCGGCATACCCATTGCGGCAGGAATTTTATATCCATTTACTGGTTTTTTATTAAACCCCATGATTGCCGGTGCAGCCATGGCGCTGAGCAGTGTGAGTGTGGTGAGTAACAGCCTAAGGCTAAAGTGGCTGAAACTGTAAAAAACAATAAAGTATACATCATTTACAAAATAGTATAACATCTAAAAACAACATAATCGGAAATTTGCAATCAATGAAATCACAGCTCCATTCTACCATTACCTGCCCGGTATGCGGTTTGCATAAAGAAGAGACGATGGCAACCGATGCGTGCATGTATTTTTACAAGTGCACCGGCTGTGAGGTCGTATTAAAGCCGAAGCCGGGTGATTGCTGCGTTTTTTGCAGCTATGGTTCACTGGTATGTCCGCCGAGGCAAACTTCCCAAAAAGGCTGTTGTGAATAACAGAATTATAAAACTTAAAACTATACACAATGAAACACCAATTTAAAACAAACATCAATTGCGGCAGCTGCGTGGCAGCCATTACACCGCATCTAAATGCGAATAAAGAAATTAAAAGTTGGGCCGTGGATACCGCAAATCCGCAAAAAGTATTGACCGTAGAAACCGATAGTCTCAGCGGTGAAACGGTTGCGCAGATTGTAGAGAAAGCTGGTTATAAGGCAGAAGCGATAAATCAGTAAGACATGGAAATGGTTTTAGCACGGATAGTTGCGCATTCTGGTAAGTAAATTCCAAAAGGCAGGCTTGGTAGCAGCCCTTTTAACCAGCAATATTACCCACAAAGCGTGGTCAGGTCGTTTGCAAGATTTTCCATATCGACAAGCCTCACCGGTTTGTTATAATAAGGAATGCTTTGGTTGGCAAAAAAAGATTTATCAGCAGGGTTTTCGCCAGAAGTAAGAATTACTACGGGAATATTTTTAAGGTGAAGGTCAGCTTTTAGCCGCTCGAGCGTTTCCCTGCCATTGAGGTAGGGCATATTTAAATCAAGCACAATAAGGCAAGGCCGCACGTGGTTTGAAGCATCTAACAATTCAAGGGCTTGCAAACCATTTTCTGCAAAGATAATCTTTACCTCAGGGGTAATCTTTTGCATTACCTCCCATAACAACTCCCTGTCATCGGCATCGTCGTCTACGTAAAGTATTGTTTTTTCTGCAGAGTTCATGAATGTGGGTGCTTACTTGATTACATATTTTAAGTGCTGAGATCCTTTTCATCCAATGTAAGGGGCAAATATATGATTACTCTTGTACTTAAACTCTTTTGACTTTCCAGCGTAATGGAGCCACCGTGGTTTTGCAATATCTTTTTGCACAACGACAAACCAGTTCCCAACCCGCTATTTGGATGTAACACTCTAAAAAGGTCAAATGCTTGTTCCTGGTATTGATCGTCAAACCCAATGCCATGATCCAGGATCTGAAGTTTTAAAAATTCTGCATACTTGTATTTTCCTGATAGCTGCCGAAATTCATTCATCTGCAATGTGCTGGCATAAACTTGCACGTGAACGAAGTTGCCAGGCTTTCGAAATCTTACTGCATTCAATAAAAGTTCTTTTAATAAAAAACGCATCTGCTCAAGGCTTGCTTCAATTACAGGGATTGCTTCGCTGTCTAACACAATGTCAATGCCCGCATTTTGTTGTTCTGCCAGCTGTTTAGCAGACTGCATTACATCAAGCAGGTCTACTTTTTCGATCTGCAGATCCTCATGGGTGAGCCATAGAAACTGTTGCAATCCTTGCAGCTTGTTGTGTATATCCTCTGTAGCTTTTCTCATTTTAAGTAAGTTCGCTTGAGTCTCTACGTCCTGATGCGCCTCCAACATTTGGCTGGAAAAATACAATAACTTTCGTACGGGCTCCCGCAGTGTATGTGTGGTTAAATGATTGAGCTGCCTCAGTTCCTGGTTTTGCAAATTGGATAAAGTAACCTGGCGGTCTAGTGTTTCCGCATGTTGCTGTAGTTCTTTTTGCGCTGCTTTCAGCGCAATATTTTCCTTCAATGCTTTTTCAGCCGCATTTTTTGCTGCAATAATTTCGTCTTCAAATTTTTTACGTTTGCTAACACTGATGCCAGCAAAGTAAAAACTCAGCTTTCCATGTTCTTCTATTCGTTCTGCGTTTATCAGCATCGGCACATGGGTACCATCTTTCGACTTTAGTGTGATGTAAATTTCTTCAGCATGCCCTTTTAGTTGTAACAAGGGGTAAAAATGCGTTTGTTGAAAAATACGGGTGCTTAAGGTAAAGATGTTTTCCAGCTTTTGCCCCATCAGTTCGTCGTGGGAGTATTTAAGATACTTGCACAAAGATTCATTAACCCCGGTTATATATCCATCCTCAGAGGCAGAAAAATAAATGCAGGGAATATTTTTGTAAAGTGGCTCCATTAACTCTTTGGTTGTAAAAATTCTTTCATGAACGAAATGACTTCTCCGGGATGGCTCATGTGCGGACAATGGCCTGTGGCTTTCATTACCCGCAGCACAGCAGATGGAAATTGCTTTTCTAAATAATCGCCCACTTCCAGGGGTGCAATCATATCATCGGAGCACTGCAGCACCAAAGTATCCAGTTTGTTATATTTTAAATCGGTACGATTATCGCTAAAGAAAGTTGCCTCCGCAAAACGCCGGGCAATGATGGGGTCAGTAGAACAAAAGCTTTGCGTTAATTCTTCACCCAAATCTGGCTGGTCGGTGTTTGCCATAATATTGGGTGCAAGAAAATTGGCCCAGCCAATGTAATTTTTCTCCATCATGTCTAAAAGGCCTTCAATATCGGCCCGCTCAAATCCACCTACATAATCGCCTTCATTAATGTAAGAAGGTGAGGGACTAATCATCACCAATTTGCTAAAATATTTTGGTTGCTCATTAGCCGCCAACATACCCACCATGGCACTAACCGAGTGGCCTACAAAAATTACATCTTTAAGTTGTAGCTCTTCGCAAATGTCTAATACATCCTGGGAATAGCCGGTAAGGGTAGCATAGCGTTCTGCGTTATAGGCTGTGATGTCTGATTTGCCAGAACCGATATAATCAAACAGAATAATTTTATAATCATCCTCAAATGCAGGCGTCAGGAAGCGCCACATGTTCTGGTCGCATCCAAAGCCGTGCGCAAACATCATGGTTTGCGAACCCTTGCCGAATATGTTTACATTGTTTCGGGATGAAATTGATTTGTGCAGGTTGGGTGTTTTCATACAGTGGTTTTTTTACTTTAAAATCAAATTTTGAATACCCTTGCCTATTGCAAATTTTGCGCCTCACTTTTAGCAATAGTACGAACAAATATTTGTCCAATATCACTTTATTATCCAGTTATCTATACATAATGGTTCGTCTATATTTGTTTATGCATAGGAGTATCTTTCGCTGCTCCTGATAGCGCTGCTGTTTTAAAATTACACAGCTCCAATAGAATACCCGTAGTTATCTTTTCATATTCAAAAGGTTCGAAATACTTATAAGTGCGCATCCAGAACATATGCTTGCTGTCTAACTTATGTAGAATAATAAAAATCGAATAGTAATTTCTGGACGTAATAGTGTCCGAAAAAAGCAAAGGAATGACCGGTGCCTTCACTCCCGGTTCTATAGCCTGGCTCCGTAAACAAATGCAGTAACAACCATCATCAATATGGCAAGATGTTCTTCGGAGATTATTACCGGTACGCTCTATCGCTCGTTAAGGTGTTGGAGGGAAACTCCGGGATAGGAGTTTTTATCATGTTTCTTAACTGAGTAAGGCTTGCTTTTAGCTGTTGTTAAAAATACATTGTTTATTGAAGATAATTTCCCAGGTAACTGTGATGGCTTTTTTGAGCATACTGCTCACGCCACAATATTTTTCCTGCGAATCCAACACACACATCACTGTGGCCTCCTTCACATCATCCGCTCCTTTGAAAATATATTGCATATGAATGCTTGTATACTGCACAGGAGCCTGGTTGCTCAGCCGTCCTGTTACTCTCATCTCAAAATCCTCTAGCGTAATACCTGCTTTTCTAAGCAGGGCTATTATGTCCATGCCGGTGCAGCCAGATAGAGCCGCCAGTATAAAAGGTTTTGGTATGGGCCCATGGTCTTCGCCACCCACTTTTTCTGGTGCATCCATTATTACAGTGTGCCCATTTATGAGTGCGTTGAATTGCATTTTTCCCATCCATTGTGTTTCAATTTCATGCTGTGCCATAAAGATAATTTGGGTTAACAATCTTTAAAACAAAAGTCAATTTTTATCTGGCTGGCTTGTGTAACCAAAGTCACAAAACCATTCCTCAAAAACATGATTCTCGTCAGGTATGCTAATTAAACCATTAATAAAAGCATTTAAATACTTCTATTGTTTATCTTTGAGTCATCAATTACACTTAAAGCTAAATAATATGTATGCAGTAGCAGAAAATATCCTTAACGTAACCTTGCTGGAGCCAAGGCAAAAACACCCCACCATTTTTGTTCGTTTTGATGAACTGGCAGAAGGGGAAAGTTTGACCATTCACAATGATCATGATCCTAAACCTTTGTATTATCAATTGCTGGGTGAAAGGGGGAATATATTTGAGTGGGAATATTTAGAGCAGGGGCCGGAGTCGTGGAAAGTGAAAATAAGCAAACGCATTACCGGCGAAAATGAGGAGACCCTGGGACAAATTGCTGCCAAAGATTTGCGCAAGGCACAGGTATTTAAAAAGTTTGGATTAGACTTTTGCTGTGGCGGAAAGAAGACAGTAAAGGAAGCTTGTGCAGAAAAAGGATTAGATGTTGCCAAAGTAGAACAGGAGTTGCAACACGCAGATCAATTACCATCATCCCGCCCTGTTCCTTATGGCGACTGGAGCTTAGATTTTTTGGCAGATTATATTGTGAATACACACCACAGTTATGTAAACAAAACATTGCCAGATATTAGTAGTTATGCAGCCAAAGTACATCAGGTGCATGGCAACCAGCATCCGGAGTTGCTACGCATTCATCAACTGGTGGACGAAATAAAAGCCGAGCTGACAGCCCATATGGCAAAAGAAGAAAAAGTATTATTCCCTTACATCAAAGCATTGGTGGCCGCCCGCAATAAAACAGCACCTTTGCAGGCTGCACATTTTGGTACAGTGCAAAATCCAATTAATATGATGGAAATGGAACACGAGCTGGTAGGTAAAAACCTGGAAGAAATCAGATCACTTTCTAATAATTATGCATTGCCGGAAGATGCCTGCGCCAGTTACAGCTTATTGTACAGGTTGCTGAATGAATTTGAGGACGACCTGCATTTACACATTCATTTAGAAAATAATATCCTGTTTCCTAAAGCTCTGGAAATAGAAAAGACATTGAACTAAAAAAACTCCTCTATCATAAGTGACAATAGCCTGGTTTCATTTTTTTAAAAAGGGTTACCAAACACCGGCTCAGGAAAAATGAAACCAGTTCACTCAGTACAAAAAGTAATTTCTTTAAGAAGTGAACTGCATGATTCACTGCAAAATTCAGCGTATGAAAAAAATAATTTGGCTCCTTATTATCAGCAGCAGTATTTGGTCTTGCGGCAATAGTTCTTCCGACAGCAAGCCTCTCACTCCTGCAGTGCATGCA
>JBBSJJ010000175.1:0-5704 GCA_038257335.1 Chitinophagales bacterium
ACAAAAGGTTGAATCAACATGGGCGGTAGTTCGGTTTCATCCAGGTCCAGCTCATCATCGGCCAAAATGCGACAGGTAAATTCTGCATTGCGCACTTGCTCCATTTCCACATATCGCTGCAGGTAGTCAATCGTATTGCGAAGCGAAATAAACGATTGCCCCGTTTGGTCGAGCGTGATTCTTATGAGGTGTGCAAATTTGCTCAAAAAATGGGAAGCTTCCTTGTTTTCGTTGTTCAGGATCATTTCTCTAATACTGTTCAGGCTATTAAAAATAAAATGAGGATTCATTTGTGCCCTCAATGCTTTCATTTCTGTTTCTGCAATTTTTTGTTTTAGATTGGCCTCCTTCCTTATCAGCTTTATTCTTCTACTTACAAAATAAGTAACAATGCCTGCCAATAAAATAACGGCCAATATTCTGAACCACCAGGTTTGCCACCAGGGTGGAAAAATGCTGAAACTCATGGTGGTTATCCCAGCGCTCCACTTGCCATCGCTGTTGGCAGATCGCAATTCAAATATATAATTCCCCGGTGGCAAACTGGTGTAGTTGGCAAAATTGCGGTTACCCGCATTCGTCCAGTTGTCAGTGAGCCCTTTCATGCGGTAAGTGAACTGGTTGTTATTCTGATTGGAAAAATTATTTACAGCAAAATGAATGGTTATAAAGTTTTGGTTATGATTCAGGCTAAGATCCGGAGCTAACCGCCAGGCGCTGTCATTTACATTTACAGCGGTTATAATAGGGTTGGGGCTAAAGGTATTTTCTTTAAGTAATGCACGATTGAAACGGGTAATGCCTCCCACACCGCCAAATAACAGGGAGCCATCAGCTTCTTTAAGCGTACATGCTGTATTGTATTCTAAAAATAACAAGCCATTTCCAAGATTGTAATGTTGAGTGGAAAAATCATTGGGGTTTACCCTGTAGAGCCCGGTATTGGTACTTACCCAATAAAAGCCCAGGTTGTCTTTAACAGTGGCATAACATACACTAGATTGATCGGGAGTACTTAATTTAAAATGTTTGACCACTTTATTTTTTACATGGTCGTACAATACGATGCCATTGTCTGTTGCCAGCCAAAAGATATCTCCTTCCTGTAGCAGGTGCCTTACATAAATAGAGATTTCTTTTACGGGTTCAATAATGTTGAAACTGTTTTTTCTGTAATCATATTTTACAAGTCCTGCCCCCACAGTACATATCCATAAGGTATTATTGTTTCCTTCATAAATGTACCTCCCTAAATAAGCTTTTGTCCACCCAAGATTATCATCAAAAGAAACCCACTGTTGCTTTTTGAGCGAAAAAAATACAGGGCCATTTTCCCCTGTTATAAAAAGGCTGTCGGCATTTTTTAATTTTACAATGCCATATAATTTTTTTGAAGCCAACAAGTTGTTGTTTTCTTTGTAAGAAATGTGCTTTGTTTGCAGGTTCATTTGCATGAGCCCACCCCAACTGGCAATCCACAGATTGTTATTGTGTTCTGTTATGTCGTAGATGGTATTATTAACCTGGTTTATGGTAGAGGAAGCAGCAAAAGTTTTAAAACTGTTGTTGGTTGAATTCCATTGGGCTATTCCTTTATTTTGTGTGCCCACATAATAGCTGCCATCGCTGCTTTTAAAAATATCAAATATCATATCATCCGGAAGGGAGTTTTCATTCAACGGTTCATTCCTGATAGCAGTAAACTGGTATTTGAGCGGATCGTATTTAGCTAAACCGCTACCGCTGAGCCCACACCACACAATACCCTGGCGGTCTTTAAACAAACTCAGCACAAAGTTTTTGCCCAGCGAACGATCGTTGTATTTGTTATTTGCAGCCGCCTGCACCTGGCCTGTTCCGGGGTCGTATTGTACAATGCCATTGCCCCTGGTACCTATCCATAATTTGCCAGTTGCATCTGTTGTAAAACACCCAATACCTCCGGTGGTACTTGCAAAAGGATGGATGCTACCGGAATCTTCCATTGGCTGGGTTATATAAAAACATCCTTTGGTTGTAGTACCAATCCACAGTGCGTCGTTATACGAAAAGAGTTCTTTTATTTCAGGAAAAATGGTTCCGTTTAAGAAGGGTTTTGTTTTGTAATTTTTAGCACCAGGAACCAGGTGAAATAATTTGTTAGATACACCCGCCAGCATTTTTCCATCATGCAGCACGATGCTGCTCACTGTGTTTTTATGTACTTCATCTTCAAAAAAGGAAGTGATGATTTTGGTGGCTGTGTTTACCAATAGAAGCCCATTATTGTAGGAAACTAACCAGTATTCGTTGGGCTTGTAAGAAACTATTTTTTTTACAGCTAGTTTTTCCAAACTGGCGGCAAAGGGATATCGTTCTCCAATCCTTACAAGGGAATCGCTGCGTGGGTCATATATACACAGTCCACGAATGGTAGCTATCCATAATAGATTTTTAGGGTCATCAAAAAAAAGTGAAGTGATGTAATTAGATGGCAACTTTTTGCCAATATCATTTTGGGGTAAAAATACTTTGAACTGTTTACCATCATACCGGTTAAGCCCATCCTGTGTGCCAAACCACATAAAGCCATTGGCATCCTGCGCTATGCTGTAGCAACTGTTTTGAGAAAGTCCTTGCTCCGAAGAATAATTTTCAAAAAGCAATTGCTGGCTTTTAATAATCCCCGAAAAAGAAACTAATATGATGAGTAGGAGCAAACGCATTTTTAAGTCAAAATAGAAAATTAGTTGAGTATTTAGAAAAACCGGTTGTTGCAATAAAATAATAGCCCTGGTAATAAAGTTGTGCAGTGTTTGATTCTAAAGATACAGTTCTTACTTGTAAAAAAATGTCCCTAAAAAGCTTGCTAAGTCGTTGCGGTTGTTGGGCTGTTGCATACGACCGATCCCCACTTGTATGCCACGATGGAGACATGGTACCAGGCCAATTTTGGAAAACAATCTGTAGGCAGTACCTAAGATTCGGCCACAAGTATTATGTTATGCTGGTTTGATAGTTATGGAGAGGGCAGTGTTGTGCCACGGAAAAAGAAAAAAAACATAGCCCACCGCAAACTCAACCAGTGCCACCGTTGATGAAAAAGCGAATTTTATTTTTATAACAGGAACGTAATTTTAAATACTAAGCCAATTGAATAAGTTATTAATACCCTAAAAACACAACAAACTGCCGGTATTGCAAGATCCGGCAGTTATTTTAAAACAGGGTGCTACAAAAATATTTTTTAACATCATTACAATGAAAATCGAATTGTTAACTGATGAATCTACCATCGATACCTGGGCAATCATTTACACTACTCCCGACGGCGGAAAATACAATGGTAAGCTTACCATTACTACAAAGCGTTTATTGTTTGATGCCAAATCAGATGTACCAGTAAAAGCTTTTTTACCCGAAACAATGCTGGCAAAATGCAAGCGTGATGGATACCTGGAAATAAATAAATCAGACATAAAAGATATGCTGGTAGAAAAAAGTTTATTGGCTAAAAAAGCCACACTCACTTTGGCAGATGGCAGCAAACATACTTTCAATTACGGGGTATTAAATATAGATAAAGTGGTGGAGGCTATTAAAGTGGAACTCCATGATTTGGTGTAAAACAATTAGCAATGAGTAATCTAAAAAATTAGTCAACTTCAAAAATATTAAATGAAAAAGCTTTTTATTGCCCATATCATTACTGCAATCTTTTTAATTGCCTGGATGCAACCGGTGTGCGCACAAAATATTGGGTTAGGAATTGCCAGCCCAACCCGGGCGAAATTAGAATTACATGGCGCTGTTGGCTCTACCACGGCCATTTTTGGCGGGGAAAGCAGCGGCATTTCACTGCAACGCAATATGCCGGGAATAGGTTTCAATGCTTACTTTAATAATGGTTATAAATACATATCCGCCGGATACGGTGCTGTGCAATATTTAAATCCAAACAATGGATATATGCAATTAGACATGCTTGGGTATGGAAATGCTAATGCGGATGCCAGCACAACAAAGAGAGCTTTCACTATTGCTAATAATGGCAATATGGGTATTGGAACAGATCCTGGGAACGCAACACTTTTTGTAAAGAAGGGAACCAACTTTGATGGTTCTGTCGTTTTAGGCGGCACAACCTACAATTCTCATTTCCATTACGGCGCCACTGAAGACACGTATATACGGGGTGGAAAATATGCCAGCAAACTTTTTATTAACGATCTCAGTGGCGGAAAAATAATTATAGGAGATGGAACCGGGCTTGTAGGCATTAACAATGGTATACCTTCTTATCCACTGGAGATAAGGCAGGTAGGCGGAAGAGGGTTGTTGCTGGTGGAACCTAACAATAGTTTTAACAATTGGCAGATAAGTGCTCAAAAACTTTTCCCGGATGTCCCTACCTGGCTGACTTTAAAGTATAATGGACAATTGAAAGGATACTTTGCCTGGGGGCACGGTAGTTATACTGCTAATTCCGACAGCCGGTTAAAAACAGCCATTGAAGATCTGCAACCCGTCTTGCAAAAATTTGTACAACTTAAGCCTGTGGACTATGAAATGAAATACCATAATACAAATCATAAAAAAACAATTGGCTTTATTGCACAGGATGTAAAACAATTATTCCCTGAATTGGTAACGGTTACAACAGATACCAGTAGGGGATACCCCGGCATTAATGACATGCATGGTATTAACTATAATGGATTTACGGTGCTAACTATAAAAGCGCTGCAAGAGCAACAGGAGCTCATTAAAAAAATGCAGCAAACGAATGCAGCACTTGCACGGCGCATTGAAGCAGCGGAAAAATTATTGCAGACAAAATCATTGTGAATTCATCCATTTAACCATCTATATGAAAAAACATTTTTCAATTTCTTATCCGATAGTTATCGGGTTCTCATTTTTCATTTCTATCGTGAGTTTACCGAAGGACTTATTCTCCCAGAACATTGGTTTAGGTGTTACAAATCCTACCCGTGCAAAATTAGAAGTAAATGGAGCCGTTGGCTATACCAGCGCCATATTTGGTGGCGAAAGCACAGGTATTTCCTTTCAAAGAGATAATCCTTCCATCGGATTCAACCAATATTTTACCACGAACAGTAAGCATATGGCAGCCGGGTATGCTGCCAATCTTTTCTTGGATCCTACTACGGGTTATATAGGGCTCGATATGTTGGGAACGGGAACTGCGAATGCGAATACTACAACAATAACACGGGCATTAACCATCGCTAATAATGGTAATATAGGTATAGGGGCGAATCCAACAAGTGCAACCCTCTATGTGAGAAAGGGAACAAATTTTGATGGCGCTGCCCTTTTTGGAAATATCAATCACAGTTATTTTTATTATTCAGGCACAGAAGATACCTACATCCGCCCTGGTAATGCAGGCCGAAATGTTTATATCAATGACATACCATACGGAAAAACAATTATTGGGGCGGGTAACAATTATGTTGGTATTAATACAGACAACCCGGTTTATCCGTTAGAAATAAGACAAACAGGTGCAACGGGTCTTGTACTCGTCAACCCGTCACAAAGCTTTAACAACTGGGAGCAGGTAGTAGGGTTATACAACGGGGGGCCGCAATCTTCCCTAAAGATGGTGTACAATGGGCAATTAGTCAGTTTTTTCAGGCCGACAGATGGCGAGTTCATCACATCTTCCGACAGGAGGTTAAAATCAAATATCCATCCC
>JBBSJJ010000176.1:0-5644 GCA_038257335.1 Chitinophagales bacterium
ACCGCTTACCCCAGGTAAAGAAGCTGTGCTGAAACTTTTTGTAAGTGAGTTCAACACTAATAAACCGCTTGATTCAGCCCGTTTAGCAATCACCGTTGCCGGAAACCCCAATATAAAAGTTGATGTAACCCGGCTCGATAAGGGAGTGTATGAACTGAAAGCAATATTCCCCGAAAAGAAAGCATACAATTTAGTAGTTGATATTAATGGCTCTCCCGGACCCGATTTAATTCAGCTAAACAACATTGAAACAGGAAAAGAATTGGCAGTAGCCGAGGTTACGGATGAAGCCCATTCGCACTGGTACAGCAGCAATTGGTTTTTTGGATTAATGGGTTTGCTGATAGGAGTTATAGTGATGTTGCTCATCACCAAAAAAAGAAACAGCAGGGCAACAACTGCGGCCATCCTGCTTTTCTGTTTACTGCCAACAGCCACTTACAATACACTATCCGCACATGGCGATGAAGACCATGGAGGCGGTGCTGCAAAAGCAGGCGGATCATCTACTACGTTTATCATAGAAAAAGAAACACAGTTCCTGTTTAATATTCTTACACAAAAAATAGGCCCCGGCGATTTTAATGCATCAACTGTTTTGTTGGGAACCGTTACAGCTGCACCACTGGGAAGAGCAGTCATACAATCGCCGCAAACAGGAAAGATTGTTGCCCTAAGAGTTAACCCCGGTCAGCAGGTAGGTCGTGGGCAGGTGTTGGCAGTAGTGCAGCAACAATTAGATGCAGGCACCCAAATAGACATCCTTTCGCAAAAAAATGCGGTTAACTCAGAATTTGAAGCTGCCAAAGCACAATATGACAGACTGAAAACGATTGAAGACATTGCTGCAAAAAAAGATGTAACAGAAGCAAAAGCCAGGTACGAAAGTGCCAGGAAAAACAAACAGTTATTTGATGGTAATGCAGGTGGTAGTGCCGGAGGTACAAAATTGGTAAGCCTCACGTCTCCCATTAGCGGAGTAGTAGGCACTTTTAATTATTCTATTGGGGCAGTAGTAAACACAGGAGAAACCTTGTTTGAAATTACCAACCTTAACCAGGTGTTTGTAGAAGCGCAGGTGTTTACCAGTGATGTTGCCAAACTGAAATCAGCTACTTCTTTTACAGTTACCTCAAACAATGATACGCTTTCTTACAAGCTGAAAATGATTAGTACCGCACAAACGGTGAATGCAGACAACCAATCGCAGAAAGTGGTATTTGAAATTTTGAATCCCAACAGCAAGTTTAAAATAGGGGAGAACATCAATGTAAGAATGACGGGCAGTGATGTCATCCGGCAGGTGGTGGTGCCCAATGAAGCTATTACCGACGTGAACGGCAAGCCTGCCATTTTTATAAAAGACAAAGCGGAGCAATACAGCATCAGCTTTGTAGCAAAGGGGCAGAGCAATGACAAATACACCGTAATAAATAAAGGAACGGAAGATGGCGAAAGAGTAGTAACCACCAATGTGTATCAAATGAAAATGATATACCTCAATCAATAAACAAGAAAATCAATTATTCAACCTTAAAATCAAAGTAAAAAATGAAGCATCTCTCGTTATTAATTCTAATCGCTTTTTTTAGTTTTACGGCAGTAGCCCAAACTAATGATGCGGAAGCTGTGAAAAAAGTCCTGAACAAATATAAAAAAGCAATTGAACAATTAGACACCAACGGTGTGGTAGATCTATTTGTGAAAGACTCTAAAGTGTTTGAACAAGCCAAAGACGAAGGAACGATCAGTCATTATCTTGCACATCACCTGGGGCCTGAATTGAAAGCATTCAAATCATTTACATTCAGCGACTATAAAGTGATGGTAACAGTAACGGGAGTTTATGCATTCAGCACGGAGACATATCTCTATACCATTGTACTGGCAAAAGACGGAAGCAGCATTAAAAGCCAGGGAGTAGCAACTTCCGTATTAAAGAAAACAAAAGAAGGATGGAAGATTGCGCAAACTCATTCTTCTTTTCGTAAGGCAAAGTAAAAAATTTAACCACAATAAATAACGTAAAATGAAACATTTAAAAGTACTCTTAACAATTGCACTAGCAGTGTTTTCCTGCACTGCCATGAATGCCCAGACAACAAAAACCAAAATCAAAAGCAGCAAAACAATTGCTGATTCGGTTTATAAATGTCCCATGAAATGCGAGGGTGAAAAAACATATAACAAAGCAGGTAAATGCCCGGTTTGTAATATGAAATTAAAGCCAATGGCCAAACCAGCGGCCATGACTTATCAGTGCCCGATGAAATGTGAAGGCGATAAATCCTACAGCAAAGCAGGCAAATGCCCTGTATGTAAGATGAACCTGAAAGCAAAACCAGCTGATGTCGCAAAAGTTACCTACCAATGCCCCATGAAATGTGAAGGCGATAAAGCTTATAGCAAAGAAGGCAAATGCCCCGAATGTAACATGGCATTAAAAAAAGTAAAGACTGATAAAGTAAAGGAAAGTCACGACGGACACAACCATAAATAAATTAATAAACAAACAAATAAAAAATGAAACAGGTATTAAAAATTACAACTGCTGTTATTGCCCTGGGCATGATCACATTTTTATCGGCTTGCAACAACAGTGCATCCACAGAAAAAACTACAACAGTTGACAGTACTTCACAAACAAATGCTGAGCATGCACATCAATACCGCTGCCCAATGAATTGTGAAAAAGGAAAAACCTATGACAAAGAAGGCACCTGCCCGGTGTGTGGCATGAAGCTGGAACATTTTGATGGCGTTGATAATGGGCTTACATACAAAATGGAATTTGCTGCTACCCCCGGCCAGGTAGAAGCCGGCAAAGCTGCTGTACTAACCTTTACTCCAAAAGCTGCAGGTAAAGAAACCGAAGCAGTGGCGTTGGATGTGCAGCATGAAAAGAAAATTCACTTGATCGTGGTAAGCAACGACCTCAGTTATTTTGAACATATCCACCCCGATTACCAGGCCGATGGCTCTTATAAAATAACGGTGCTGGATAATAACAAATCGTACAGCGATGGTCCCGGCAAAAATGAAACCCGTTTTGCAAACGGGGGCGACTATACTTTGTTTGCAGATTACCTGCCAAGCGGTGGCAGCCACCAGGTAGAAACAATACCTGTAAATGTGAAAGGCGCAGCAAAAGCAGCCGTTGCTTATACTGCAAATAAATTAACAGGCACATCCGACAACTTCAGTGTAACACTGCAAACAGGTGGAAAATTAATTACCGGCGCACCAATGCATATTGCAGGAGAGCTTACACAAAATGGCAAAACCGTTGATGTAAATACACTGGAGAATTACCTTGGTGCAAAAGCCCACATGGTAGTAGTTAGTTTAAATGACAAAGAATACCTGCATGTGCATCCTGATGTGAGTGCTGGTAAGTTTGATTTAAATACCACTTTTAAAAAGCCCGGCATTTATCGTGGTTGGATCCAGTTTAAAAGTGCCGGCAAAGTACATACAGTAGATTTTGTAATGGACGTAAAAGCGGGAACGGGCAATGAAGTAAAGAATGCAACCGAAGGACATGATGCCAAAGAAGGCGGTCATGAAGGACATTGATTTTTTATTGAAAGCGTTTGCCTGGAAACAAACGCTTTCATTCATCATTTTTCAGCAATTAAAACATGGTTATGCAATTCAATAAGATATTGTTTTTTGTATTATTAGTATGCAGCACAACAACTTTTGCGCAGGCACCGCTGACAAAGAAAGCGGAGGAAGTTTGTTACAACCCCAATGCAAAAGGGGATACCAGCAAACGAAGTATCAAATCTGCTGCGATGGGTAAAATTGGAGGTGCCAATATTACTATCAGTTATCATTCACCCGGCGTACGGGGCAGAAATATCTGGGGTGGCTTAGTACCGTACAACGACGTATGGGTTACGGGCGCCCACAATGCAACAATCTTAGATATTGATAGAGATTTTGTAGTGGCCGGCACCAGCATACCAAAAGGGAAGTATGCCATCTTCACCATTCCCGGAAAAGAAGAATGGACAGTGATCATTAACAAAACATGGGAACAGCATTTAACGGATGATTATTTGCAAAAAGAAGATGTAGTGCGGATAAAAGTGAAGCCAGAGCAACTAAATGAAAAGGTAGAAAGGCTGCAATATTTTATTGAAGATAATAAAAACGGCCAGGGAATGATTGCAGTAACATGGGAGCTGCTGCGGATTGAATTTGATTTAAGTACTAAGAAATAAACAATGGAGCATCAACATCAAAAACAACAATACGCCTGCACTTTTAGGTCGAAGTAGTTAAAGAATGAACCGGGCGGATTGCTATTAATGCAAGCATATTAAAAGTGAAAACGTAATCATTAATCAATCTTTATAAACATTCAAACTTTAAATTATGAAAAGTACAATTTTTATTACAGCCGCAATATTTAGTGCCGGCCTTTTGTTACAATCATGCGATAACAACAGTAGCACTACCGTTAAAACTGGTACTGATACCACGATGTCAAATATGGATCACTCAGATAACATGGACATGAAAAACATGAGTCATGAAATGCCGCAATCAATGACTACTATGATGGCAAGTATGAGTGCAATGAAGATGACCGGAGATTTTGATCTTGACTATGCGAACATGATGATACCCCATCACCAAAGTGCTGTGGACATGGTACAGGAATACCTGCCAAATGCCAAAGACGAAAAAATAAAAACAATGGCCCAAAACATTGTAGTTGCACAAAAGAAGGAAATTGAACAAGTAAAGACAATGATAGCTAATCACAAACCTTCTGATGCGAAAGCGCATTCAGGTGCTGGTCATGCAGCAGGTGAGCACAATGAACTGATGGAAACGATGAATAAAATGGTGGATGAAATGAAAGGCATGAAAATGTCAGGCGATGCAGATAAAGATTTTGTAATGATGATGATACCCCATCACCAAAGTGCAGTTGACATGGCCGAGAATGAAATATCACACGGCAAAAATTATGACTTGAAGAAACTCTCGCAGAAAATAGTTGCAGACCAGAATAGGGAGATTAAAGAATTTCAAGATTGGTTGAAGGGGAAATAGGCAAGGGGCAATAGGCAATGGGCAATAGGCAATGTGCAAAGGGCAATAGGCAATAAGCAATAGGCAATAGGCAAAGGGCAATAGGCAAAGGGCAATAGGCAATAGGCAATAGGCAATGAGCAATAGGCAATTGACAATAGGCAATGCCTACTGGTTAAAAAGTTGAGGTCAAAGTGCAATGGTGAATGGAGGTTTTTAATATTTATATAATTTGCTTAAGTAGTAACTCCAGTTGCTCCGTAGGAGCGAAAGCTTTGTAGCAACAAAGCAAAAGTTTTGCAAGGCGCTCCTTAGGAGCGCAACATATTACACCTGTTATTGCAAATTGCCCCCCTGCATTTTATAGGGGCAGGCATTGCCCATTGAAATTACTTATTGAACTCAATTCATTTTAAACTTTTCATTGCCAGGCCTATTGCAAAAAAGAAGATTAAAAAAAAATAAACTAACAAAAATGCTTAACAGACTCATTCTTTTTTCGCTGAAAAACCGTTTACTGGTGGTGTCATTAGCCGCATTGATAATGGTATACGGTGTGTTCACCTTGATCAAATTACCGGTGGATGTATTGCCT
>JBBSJJ010000177.1:0-5597 GCA_038257335.1 Chitinophagales bacterium
AATGTAGGGGGGCAATGGGCTCAATGGTCAATAGTCAATAGGCAATAGTCAATAGGCAATAGGCAATAGACAATGCCTGCCCCGACAGAATGTAGGGGGGCAATGGGCTCAATGGTCAATAGTCAATAGGCAATAGTCAATAGGCAATAGGCAATAGACAATGCCTGCCCCGACAGAATGTAGGGGGCCAATGGGCTCAATGGTCAATAGTCAATAGGCAATAGGCAATAGACCCCGACAGAATGAGGGGGGCAATAAGCAATCAATGTCGTTGACTTAAGGCATTTGCTCCATAGGAGCACCTTGTTTATAGAAGCATCTACATGAATAATTTTTCTGAACTCCATAGAAGTTCTCCTGAGCACAGGAAGCACCTACGGAGCTATTAATACAATTAGCCAGACCATTCTGTAAACACTAAGCTCCATTGGAGCTTAAGTCAACGACATTAAATGGGCAACTGGTAAAAAAACCGGCCTGCCAGCATGTAGGTGCGAAAAGAGAATGCCTGCCATGACAACAGCTTAAAAAAAATCCCGCCATGCGGCGGGATCTTTTTTTGCTTCAACTCAACTCAACTATTGAAACTTCTTATTTGATCATGATCATAGCCAGCGGGTTATACACCGGCAATACAAAGCGATCATTGTCTAGCTTGGCGGTGCTGCCAGGAACCTTATTGTCAATTTTTTTCAATTCCTGCTCAATTTTTTCTTTTGCTTTTTGCAAAGAGTCTTTTACTTTTTGCTGGTTGCTCTCAATGGTTACTTTAAGAGAGTCGATGGTTTTTTGGTTGCGCTCGTTCTCGTAACGATAATTTTCATCCGCATTGGCCTCAACATTGTCTTCTACCTGTATACCATTTTCGTTGATCCTCACCCTTGTTTTGCCATCACGAATGTCAATTCCTTTTCTTTGCCTTCTACCTCTTTCTTCGTTTTTCCAATCATCTGCAGGCACACCATCCAAAGTATAAAGTCCATCCTCTTTCATAATGTAGTCTACATTTTTTTCCCACCCGTGTTCTACATCATCCACTTCAAGGTTCCAATCGTTTCCGCCCGGGCCGTTTATTTCGATGTGATTGCCCCAGCCGATATTGTCGTTCACTTTTATTTGCTTGCCTACGGGCACATAGATGGTAACAATTACACGCTGGTTGCGAAACTTCTCGGTTTTGTTAATTGGTATACCTCTGTCTATCACTAGTAGTGAATCGTTTTGATAAACTGTGAAAGGGATTCCTGCTGCAAGGGTATCGGCACTGCGCCTGTTGCGTCCGTTGGCGAGTTTCAATACTGTTACCCTGAAACTATCCGTAGTAGACTTTATGATGTGCACTTTTACATTTCCTACCATGGCGGTATCATCTTCTACCACAGAGAAGGGTTCCATTCTAAACCACTGGTTGCGGTAATATTTGGTGGTAGGAGCCATAGTGCTTACTTCCAGCTTGTTTACGGTTGCATCTGCCAGTCCCACTGTTTCTTCGTTGATGGTACTGGTACTTCTAAAATCTCTGGCTACTGTAACTATCAGCCCAACGAAGCAAACCAGGCCAAGTACCCACATGGCTATAAAGGAAGTGCGCATGAGCTTGCGGTTGGTTGTAATTTTTGCCAGGCGACGAATAATCCAGGTAATGATACCAATGATGGGTACAGCAATGAAGAAGATCAGGGTGCCCCAGGCAAAAGCATTCTGCCAGCCGTCTGTCAAAACAAAGTCTTTTACAGGGAACATGCCGATGGATACGATACCAAAGCCAAACAAGGCAAAGATGAAACCAATGGCTATACAACCTATAATAAAGTAAGCAAACACTTTAAACAAAAGGATGATCACATCTCCCAGGCCCCTGCTGCTTCTTTTTGCCAGCGGTGCAATCTCGGCTCCTACGGCTCTACCCTTATCAGTTGCAAAGGTTTTAGCTTCCTGGCCAAATTTTTCGGCCCTTTGCTGCATACCTTTCATTTCTTCCATCACAGAGTTTTTGATGGTATTCATATCTACCCGCTCGCCTTTCATCTCCAGCTTTTCTGATGTGGTAGTGGCTTCAGGAATAACTAACCATAAGATAATGTAAATGATGAGCGCCGAAGGGCTAAACCCTATGCGGAAGACATCAGAAAAATCGCCCCAGTTACCAGAAAGAAAACTAAGGATAGGCAGCAAAAACAATACCCTTGGAATCCAAACGTTGATACCAAAATAGTTGGCAATACCACTACACACACCACCTATTATTTTGTCATCTACATCCCTGAATAATTTTTTTCTTGGGCTACCTATTACTACAGAGGCAGAGCTTGGCACTGCTACCCATAATACCAGGTAGGGGATAAACAAGGCACCAAAGAGTACAATGAAAATTACCCTCACTACCACTACATCCATACCCAAATAATTGGCAATACCGCTACACACGCCACCCACTACTTTGCTGTTCTCGTTGCGAAATAGGCGTTTAGACCCGGAGGCATTGTAGGTGTTGAAGTTTTCTTGAGTAGCGCTGCTGGCAGATGAGTATGCCTGGCTGCTGGCGGCTCCTGGCTCACCGGCTTCAAACTCTTCGGGGCGACCCATACTTTTGATAATGGCATTGATATCGTCGTCGGTTATGCAGGTTGCACCTTTTTTAAGCCGCTCCTGGAAAAGCTCTCCAATACGATTTTCAATGTCGTTGATGATTTCTTCTTTGCCTTCCTCGTTGGCAAAGTACCGGTTCAAACTATCGGTATATTGTTTTAAGATATCAAAGGCTGTAACTTCTATAGGAACTACCTGCCCCTGGAAGTTGATGTTTATTACCTGTTTCATGACGTAATAATTGTAAGTGTTTTGTCTGATCGAAACCCGGCGGGGTTAGCAACCATGGCTAAATGTTGTTTCGGTGTTGAGTTGTACCAAAAAAGCATGGCTATACTTTATTTTTGGTTGTTGAGTTTTTTAAGGCTTCTCTGTGAGCGCCTGTACTGCATTTGCCAGCTCGTTCCAGGTGGCCTCCAGTTCGTTGTAAAACTGTGCGCCCTTGTCGGTGAGCAGGAAATACTTTCGTGGCGGCCCGCTGTTGCTTTCTACCCACCTGTAAGTGAGGAGTTCAGCATTCTTCAGTCGGGTAAGCAGGGGGTAAAGCGTACCCTCAAAAATGTTGAGGTTGGCAGCTTTCATTTTATCAATGATGTCTGAGGGATAAGCTTCTCCCTGTTTGATCACCGATAGAATGCAAAACTCTAAAACCCCTTTTCGCATCTGGCTGGCTGTGTTATCAATATTCATGGCTTTCAGTTTTTACCTTACTACAACAGTCGCTTTTCATGGCTGGTAAAATTGGGCTGTTGTAGAAAAGATCTTTGCAAAAAATTATTTATTCATGGCTATACTTTGTGAAACTTAGGTTTTTAGGTTTGCCAACTCGTTCCGGACTTTGCTGCTTCCACCCTACTTCTTCGCTATCACAAAACAAAGATAATAGGTTTTTAGTACTATGCAACACATAATACCATTTATTTTAAAGTAGCTGGACTTACATAGAAGTAGGTTATTCATGAAAGCTAGTGCTGTATTGAGTTTCATGAATCAAAAGATTTAAAATAAATTTTTTGATATTGTTGAAAGGAGTTTGTGGAGGATGAGTGGCTGCCTTTTCACTTAGTTACATATCCTTGTTAACATCAATATAACTTGTTGAAAATAAACTTACACATACAAAACTGGTCTTTGTTTTGAATCTATACAAGTATTAAACCTTTAGCCATGAAACATATTTTTCAAATCCTTTTTCTTGCTCTTGTGCTCACCGCCTGCGGCAGCAATAAAACATACCTGGAAAGAAGCGACGAAAACAAAGCCTTGTTCGACGCAGTAAAACGTCTTAACAAAGACAGCAAAGATGAGCAAGCTTTAGAGGCTGTGCCCATTTTATACAAAAATCTGCTCCAAGACAAACTGGCAAAAGTTAAAAGCTACCAGTCTGGTACGGACCTTGGGCGTTGGGATAAATTGCTGGGAGAATACAACGATTTACAGGAAATGTACAATGCTGTCATCAATTCAGCTGCTGCATTTAAACTGCTGACGCCCCAAAATTTCAATACAGAATTGCTGGAAACCAGGCAAGCAGCTGCAGCAGATTACTATGTGCAGGGGCAAGCTTTCCTGGCCAGGGCCGGCCGGGACAACGCAAAGAAAGCCTACTCTTATTTTAAGAAAACAGATAGATACAGCGCCGGGTATAAAGATGTGCAGGAAAAAATAAGGGAAGCTTACGAGGGTGCCATTGTAGATGTAGTCATCAATCCTGTGCAGGACAACAGCTTTTTTTCCAACACAGGCTGGGGCAATTCGGGCTTAAACTATAGCAATGAGTATTTTCAACGTACGTTGGTGAGGGATCTTAGTTATGAGAACAACAACAGCAATTACGCCGCAAGATTTTACAGTGATTGGGAGGCCCAAAGAGCTAACGTAGCGGTAGATTGGATAGTAGATTTGAGGCTAAGAAATATGGACCTGCCCCAACCATACTCTAATACCTATCGCCAAAACCGGAGCGCCCAGGTGCAAACTGGTACCGATACCTCTGGCAAGGCAGTTTACCGCACGGTAAATGCAACGGTTAACGTTACCCGCATGAGTTTCACGGCCCGGGCAGATATGGATGTGTTGATACGGGATGTGCAAACAGCACGCACCATCAGCAACAGAAATTTTAGAGAAGATTACAGGTGGCAGGAAGAAAGAGCCAGTTACAGCGGCGACAGCCGGGCGCTGACTTCTAACGACTGGGCGATGATAAACAACAATAACTTTTATGCCCCCAGGAGAGAGCAGGTGCTGGAAGAATTGTACCGCCAACTCTACCCGCAAGTGTTGAACAACATTAAGTATGCTGTAAACTGGTAAATGAAGTATGCAAATAATTTAATCCCCGGCCTCGTGGCCGGTTTTTTTATTTAAACAACACATATACCAGCCAACTCATTCCATAAGCCAGCGCCGTCATATATATAAACTGTATGGTGGGCCATTTCCAGGAGCGGGTTTCTCTTTTTACCACAGCCAGTGTGCTCATGCATTGCATGGCCAGCACATAAAACATCATAAGAGAAAGGCCTGTGGCCAAGGTATATACTTTGCTACCGTCTGCTCTTACGGCGGCGTCCATCTTTTGTCGCAGGGTGCGCTGGCTTTCCTCTACCCCTACGCTGTAAAGGGTGGCCATGGTGCCCACAAAAACTTCCCGGGCGGCAAAGGAGGTAACCAATGCGATACCGATTTTCCAATCGAAACCAATAGGAGCAATTACGGGTTCCAGCGTTTTACCCACAATGCCAGCGTAAGAGTTCTGCAGCTCAGCTGTATTTCTTTGCTTGTTAATTTCTTCGGCATCGGCAGGGTTGGCGTTTTCCAGAGCATCGTATTGAGCGGTCACTTCTGCCATTCTTTTAGAAGGGCCATAGCTGCTGAGTGCCCACAACAAAAGACTAATGACCATGATGATCTTTCCGGCATCTCTCACAAATATTTTGGCTTTTTCTACCATGGTTACCAACGCATTTTTCCACCGTGGACTGCGATAAACTGGCAGCTCCAAT
>JBBSJJ010000178.1:0-5576 GCA_038257335.1 Chitinophagales bacterium
AGCACACACTTGGCATTGGTTCGTTGTTGTACATTTTGGATGGTAGCTACTCTGCATTTAACCGAGGCTTTAAAACATGCGTTCTTCATTCGTGCATTCGTGGCAAAAAATTTAGTAGTTTGATTGGCGCAACGTAACCTTCTATACTCTTTGCGCCAATGAGCATCTCCCGGCAGATACATTCGCTTCGCTCGGTAAGACAGCACACACTTGGCATTGGTTCGTTGTTGTACATTTTGGATGGTAGCTACTCTGCATTTAACCGAGGCTTTAAAACATGCGTTCTTCATTCGTGCATTCGTGGCAAAAAATTTAGTAGTGTGATTGGCGCAACGTACCCTTCTATACTCGTTGCGCCAATGAGCCTCTCCCGGCAGATACATTAGCAAGCTCAGTAAGACAGCACACATGTGCATTGGTTCGTTGTTGTACAGTTAGGATGATTGGTGCTCTCTGCCATGGCTCTTGGCGATAGGCCTAATCGTTAGGCCCGCCGTCATTATCTTTCCTCCAATTCCCGCTGCACTTCTTTCAGGAGATTCACCAGGTGCTCAAATTTCTTTTGCTGGTTACGCCATGTAACAGCTTCGCTAAAATTTTGGTTGTTGATGGCAAAGTTTACTTGAACCTTACACCACGTTGCTTCTGTAGTTAATTCGGCGATAACGAATGCTAATTTGGTCATGCCAAAAAATTTAAAATTTAAAAAAGAGGGTAGTTTGCTTGTTACACAGCCCCAGGTTATGGTGTAGTCAAAACGGCCGGTCTTTTGTCGTGGTATAAATCCTGTCAACGCTATCCAGGGATTTACACTTCATCGGCGGCGGCATGGTCATGGAGCTTCTTCACATTACCAGCTTAGATTCTAACCGGGTAGAGAGGCCAAATTTTTCTTGGTTATTTGCTGTCATCGCTTATGCCTGCATTCCTTTTATATCGGGCTGGTAGATTGGGGAAGGACGAAGGATATGGATTAAATAACACAAGCAGCATTCCAGTCATAATTGGTTCGTGGAGTGATACCATGCCGCAGAAAACAGGGGACAGCATTGATTATGTTAATGAGGCCGTGAACACTAAAAATGAAACAACGCTTATGCAAATTTATAGCTACAACCTGGTGCGGCCACACAGTCGCATCATAACCCGCAACAAGTTTTGACCTGCCTGTGCAAGCTTACCAGAATTTATTTGCGCCAAGGCATTACTCATTATCTTATATTGTATTCAATTAAATTAATAAACAATGAAATCCTCCTTCAAGCACATTAGCTTACTTGTAGTTCTTTTTCTTTGCCTGTACATACCTAACGGGTACGCACAGGTTGGTATAGGCACCGATGCGCCGGCAGCATCTTCTGCATTGGATATCACATCTACTGCAAAAGGTTTTTTGCCGCCAAGGATGAATATTGCCAGCCGTAACCTGATCTCTTCTCCTACAGCCGGATTGATGATTTGGTGCACCAATGCCGGCGCCAAGGGAGAATTGCAGGTGTACAATGGCTCAACCTGGACGAATATGACGGGTGGCGCTCCCGCTGATATTGCCATTGGAGATCGCTTTGGTGGAGGCTTCGTCGTTTATTTATACCAGTTAGGAGACGCAGTTTATCAACCGGGGGAAATACATGGATTAATTGTCGCAGATACAGATCAAGGTGAGACCCAATGGGGTTGTCACGGCACTTTGATAGGTGGCACATTGACAGCCTTAAATACCGGCGAACTAAATACGGCCAGAATTCCAACTATTTGCTATACTGCAGGCATAGCAGCAACTATGTGTAATAACCTTGTTCTAAATGGTTATAGCGATTGGTACCTGCCCAGTAAAGACGAGTTGAATAAATTCTATATGTCGGCGGCCTTCTATTTCAACTTGTTTTCAGGAACATACTGGAGTTCCAGTGAAAGCGCATCAGCCGTGGCATGGACACAGAATTTTTCTAACGGCAGTCAACAAGTAACCAGCAAACCCGGAGCTTATCGTGTCAGGGCTTTTCGAAGTTTTTAATGTAGAGTTCGTCATTTCTTTCACCCTGCCGCAGTTTTTTAATCGCTCGAGTCTATGCGTGCATTCGTGGCTATCTTCTTTCTAATCGCTCGAGCCTATTCGTGCATTCGTGGCTAAACTTTTTCTAATCGTTCGTGTCTATTCGTGCATTCGTGGCTAAACTTTTTCTAATCGTTCGTGTCTATTCGTGCATTCGTGGCTAAACTTTTTCTAATCGTTCGTGTCTATTCGTGCATTCGTGGCCATCTTTTTCTAATCGTTCGAGTCTATTCGTGCATTCGTGGCTATCTTTTTCTAATCGTTCGTGTCTATTCGTGCATTCGTGGCTATCTTTTTCTAATCGCTCGAGTCTATTCGTGCATTCGTGGCCATTTTTTTCTAATCGCTCGAGTCTATTCGTGCATTCGTGGCCATCTTTTTCTAATCGCTCGAGTCTATTCGTGCATTCGTGGCTATCTTTTTCAAATCGTTGCTGTATATTCTTGCGATCGTGGCCATATTTGTTTTAGGGTTTGATTAACTTAGCCACCATGGATCAATACATCTTCTTCCTTACCATTATTGGCATAGCAGCATTTGCAATGGCATGGATGCCCGCCTTTACAAAAAAAAACGGTGTTTCCTATTCTATTATATATGTGGCGGCAGGGGTAATTATCTATGCCCTTTTTCCCACTTATCTTCCATCACCGCTGCCGGCACAAAACCCTCATATTACCGTTCGCTTGTCAGAACTCGTGGTAATTATTTCCCTGATGGGTACAGGCATTAAAATTGACCGGCCCTTTTCTTTAAAAAACTGGAGCAGTCCCTTAAAACTGGTCTCTGTAGCGATGGTGTTATCCGTAGCTGGTGCCGCATTGGCTGGATATTATTTACTAGGGTTAGATCTTCCTGCTGCAGTATTATTGGGCGCCGCACTGGCACCTACCGATCCTGTACTGGCTTCTGATGTACAGGTTGGCCCACCCAATGAGGGCGCCAAATCTGAAACCAAATTTGCATTGACTGCTGAGGCTGGTATGAACGATGGCATGGCGTTCCCTTTTACCTGGCTCGCCATTACCCTGGCAATGATGGCTCAAGGCAGTGGGGCTACTTTGCTGGGCTGGTTGGCTTATGATGTTTTGTATAAGATACTGGCAGGTGCCATTATGGGGTTCCTGTTGGGAAAGCTTGCAGGTTACCTGGTATTTTCACTTCCCAAAAAATTTCCTTCTTTAAAAACCAATGACGGTTTCCTGGCTATTGCACTTACGGTGGCCGTATACGGTATTACAGAGTTGGTGCACGGTTACGGTTTCATAGCCGTATTTGTGAGTGCCGTTGCTTTACGTCACTATGAAAAAGGACATGAGTACCACCAGGACCTGCATAACGTAACCGACCAGGCCGAGCGGTTACTCATTGCCGTTATACTCATTTTGTTTGGGGGTAACCTGGTGAGCGGCATACTGGATGCACTTACCTGGCAAATGGCGTTGTTCACCTTCTTGTTTTTGTTTTTGATAAGACCGGTAGCGGTGTTGGGCACACTGTTCTCTGCGGATATTCATACCAAGGAAAAACTAGCCATCAGTTTTTTCGGGATACGGGGAATAGGAACTGTGTTCTACCTGGCCTTTGCACTAAGGGAAGTTCGTTTTAACCACGAAGCCGAATTGTGGGCCCTGGTATCCTTTACCATACTTATATCGGTGGTTATTCATGGCTTAACTGCCCGGCCCGTCATCAAACATTTGAACGATGAAATGCCCGTAGAGGAAGTACCGCAGTAAACGGGTGTTGCCTGGGTTGTTCGTTTTTTAAGGCCTCACTGCTGCAGCATTTTTGCAAGGCGACTTACCTTTCGTTAAAACTATCACTAACATCAAAGCAAATTGATGGCTGATATTTTTTTAAACAAAGTGCGGATAGAGAATTTAAGGCCAGGAATATTTTCTCTACAGTGCAGATGTTCCTGTTCTCATCCGTTGGGTGGTAGCGCCCAGCGGATGAGACGCCGTAGCACGTTGTTATCACTTGCTACGCCATAGTTATAGGACTATTGTAAAATGGCTATCAACTTTTTGCCAGTGCCGGTAACCTGGCTAACGGCAGGCATTAGCCGCAGGAGGCTACTTTAGAATGGAAGCCAACCGGCTGTAGGATTTTTTCCCTTTTGCTGATACGTTTTACCGAACGTAAGATCCGGCGTTGATATCGATGGACGTTCCGGTGGCATGATCTGCCAACCCACTACAAAGCAAGGTCACCATGGGTGCAATATCTTCCGGAGTGGTCAGCTCATTCAGTGCAATGTCATTCAAAGCAAAGTCTTCACCGTATTCTTCCAGTATAGCATTGGCCATGTCTGTTCTCGTAAATCCGGGAGCTATCAAAAATGCTTTTATGCCTTGCTTTCCGTAATGTCTCGCAATAGATCGGGTGAGGCTTACGATGGCTCCTTTGGATGCCGCATAGGCTATATAATCTGTTGTATCGCCACGAAAAGCTGCCCGGGAAGATATGTTTACGATTCTACCTTGCTGCTGTGTTTTGGCGTGGTCTACAAACTCTTTACATAAAATTCCTACAGCTCTTGTGTTTACCGCAAAAGTGTGTTCCCAGTTTTTCAACCATTCACTCGTGGGCAACGAATCTGCTGCACTGGGCGAAATTCCGGCATTGTTTACCAGCGCCGATATCGGGCCATATTGTTCAACAAGCCGGGGAATAAAGCCGCTCACGGCAGTAGCGTCCGACAAATCGCAGGCGGCGGTAAAGCTTATATGTTGAAGCTCATTTTTTAATTTGTCGGCTTCATCCTTGTTGGAGTTGTAGTGGATGATTACTTCGGCACCCGATTCGGACAGTTGCTTTGCAATGGCTCTTCCAATGCCCCTGGAAGCTCCGGTAACAAGTATTCTTTGATTTTTGAGGGAGATATTCATTGTTTAAAAATAACTTCAAAATGCTATTAAATAAAATGTAAGTGCAGGGAGTACCTGGTAGGCTATAGGTTCGTGAGAGGGGAGCCTTTGCGTAGGTAAAGGAAAATTCTTCGGGCGGTCGTGCATTCGTGGCGACAACCTACTTGCTTTATGGAGGCAGCGTTCCGAAGGAAATACCTCAGCGTATTTGCGTCTTCGTGCCCGTATTTTTTGCTTCGCAGAAAAAATAGTTAGCCACAAAGACGCTGATGCTATAAAAGAAAAAGTAATCATCCCGGGAGTCGTTGCTGGCAAGGAGCATCTCCCGGCAGATACTTCGCAGGCTCAGTAAGACAGCATACAATGAGCATTGTTTGGCTACTGCACATTTAGGAGGGGAGGTGCTGCATGAAACGGAAGCTTTAAAAATCCTTTTCTTATTCGTGCATTCGTGGCCAGTTACTTCTTTGATTTCCGAAGGAAAACATTTTCTGCTTCGCAGAAAGCTGCCTGGCTACAAAGCCGTTAACAGATATGGTTATTACTTTCGGGAGTCGTTGCTGGCAAGGAGCATCTCCCGGCAGATACTTCGCAGGCTCAGTAAGACAGCATACAATGAGCATTGTTTGGCTACTGCACATTTAGGA
>JBBSJJ010000179.1:0-5456 GCA_038257335.1 Chitinophagales bacterium
ACATGAATAATTTTTCTAGACTCCATAGGAGTCTCCTAAGTACAGGAAGCACCTACGGAGCTATTAATACAATTAGCCAGACCATTCTATAAACAGGAAGCTCCATAGGAGCTTAAGTCAACGACATTAAATTGTCAATCGGGAAGTATTCACCATTCACATAACACTAGGAATGATTTTATTAATAAAGTAAGTTAGACTAGGCGGTAAATATCCTGGCAACAGCAAAAGCCACTGCAGCCGCAACTCCTCCTAAAAGCATCAACCTGAATGTGCCCCAAAGCAACGGTTCTTTGTTGACCTTACTTTTTATAAAACCAACGATAACCAGTGCGAGCAATGTGATGCTGCAGGACCAAAAAAATGCGTCGGCTATGTTGGTAAAGTAGAGGTAGGGGAGTAATGGAATCATTCCACCAATGGCATAAGATAGCCCAATGATAAGGGCAGTTTTTGGAAGTTGCGAAATATCATGTATTTCCAACTCGGCCTGGTGTTCTTTTAGGTATGCCTTCCATTCGTTGCTGTCTTTTTCTATTACTTCAGCAGCCTGGTCCTGCATGTCTTTGCCAAGGTCTAGTTGTTTAAAAAGATGGAGGGTTTTATCCAACTCTTCTTTCTTTGTCAATGCTTCTTGCTCGGCGGTTTTTTGCGCAAAGCTTTCCTGCCTGCTTTTGGCTGCAAGGTAACCACCTAGTCCCAGGACAAAAGCGCCCACCACTATCACCATGAGTCCTCCCTGCACAATGATTACTTTGTCGGCAGCAATAACGCTTAAGCCAGTGATGATGGCAAAGGGAATGATCAGCCCATCGCTGATGCCAATGACAATATCTGTGAAAGGTTTGTAAAGATTGCTATTGTGATTGTTGTTGCTAAAAAACATGATGCATGATGGCGAGCGGCTCGCTTTTGCCAGCGAAAATAAGTTAAATGAAGGTTATCACGGTACCCTGGTTCCAAGCTGGTATTTTGAGTCGACTATTTCATAGCTCACGCATACCATCCTTCAGCCGAAGTCTGTGGTTCATTCGCAGGATGTTTTCGTAATTGTAATAATATTTTTCTGGTAAGGCGAAATAACGAAAACTGAAATCCAACTAAAACCCTTTTCCGCCTTACCAGTAATTTTTTTAATTTATGAAGAATAATTCTTACGCCAGTATGCTTAAACTTTTCCCGATGATGCCCACCGCTTCCATCAGTTCATCTTTCGAAATACTTAAGGGAGGCGCAAACCTGATAATATCGCCATGCGTTGGTTTAGCCAGCAAACCATTTTTCATTAGTTCTATGCACAAGTCCCAGGCTGCATCGGGATTTGGATGTTTTATAACTATGGCGTTCAATAACCCACGGCCACGAATGACAGAGATAAAAGGCGATTGAAGTTTCGCCATTTCTTCTCTGAAGATTGTACCCATTGCTTCTGCATTGGCCGCCATGTTTTCTTCTTTTAAAACAGTGAGTGCGGCTATAGCCACTCTACAGGCTAGCGGATTGCCGCCATAGGTGCTGCCATGTTCACCAGGTTGTATGGTTAGCATAATTTCATCATCTGCCAATACTGCACTCACAGGCAGTGTGCCGCCGCTTAATGCTTTGCCTAAAATTAAAATATCAGGTCTTGCATCTTCATGATCACAAGCCAGCATTTTGCCGGTGCGTGCAAGGCCGGTTTGTATTTCATCTGCAATCATCAGCACATTGTATGTACTGCAAAGATTCCTGATGCCACTCAGGTATCCCTCATCTGGCACTACCACGCCTGCTTCACCTTGTATGGGCTCAAACATAAAGGCAGCCACATTCTTATCCTGCAAGGCTTTTTCTAAAGCAATCAAATCGTTGTAAGGGATTATTTCAAAACCGGGCATGTATGGCCCGAAATTTTTGTAACTGCTGGGGTCGGTAGAAGAAGAGACAGCAGCAAGGGTTCTTCCCCAAAAATTGCCTTCCACAAAAATTATTTTTGCTTTATTTTCTTCAATGCCTTTAACCGTGTAGCCCCATCTTCTTGCTAGTTTGATGGCTGTTTCGCCACCTTCTACACCCGTGTTCATCGGCAGCACTTTGTCGTAACCAAAATAGTTGGTTATAAATTTTTCATATTCTCCGAGCTGATCATTGTAAAATGCCCTGGAGGTGAGTGTAAGTACTTGCGCCTGCTCTATGAGTGCAGCTATAATGCTGGGGTGACAATGACCCTGGTTCACCGCAGAGTAGCCGCTTAGGAAATCGAAATAACGTTTATCATCTACATCCCATAAATGAACGCCCTGCCCTTTTTTTAGCACTACAGGTAAAGGATGATAATTGTGTGCGCCATATTTTTCTTCTATGTCGAAATAGTATTGTGCGGAGTTGATGGTTGTGTTCATGTTGTGAAAAGTGAAAAGTGAAGGTAAAATCCATCTCCTTAACGTAAATGCAAGAAAAAATAATTAATTGAGATGAAAGATGATTCAGGGCCTTACTACTATAAAAGAGCAGGGCTCCGTTTAGGGGTCGGGGGGCCTTAATGATTCAGCAAATCAAGGTTGCTGTACAAAAATGCTATCGTAGTAGAAGTGTTGATGTTTCAAAGATAAAAGATTAAAACCATCTTTGAAGGTAATGCTCTGGAAAATTCAGGGCAGGAAGTTTTTCTTTTGGAAATATACCATACACGCTACTGCCACTTCCGCTCATGCTGGCATACAAGGCCCCTTGATCATATAAAGTTTCTTTTATCTGCGCAATTTCAGGATAGGCAGCAAAAACAGGTTTTTCAAAATCATTTACAATGTTATGCCTCCAGGTTTTAATGTCTTTAGCAAGGAGCAAGCGCAGGTCTTGCGGGTGTTCGCCAATGTTGATATTACCAAAGGCCAGGCTTGTACTGATGTGTATGCCTGGGTTAATCAAAAGAATTCCTAAGTTGGATAAATCAAGTTCTATCGGTTCTAATATTTCTCCACGCCCCGTGGCATAACAGGGTTTATTTAAAATGAAGAATGCGCAGTCACTGCCCAGTTGCACGGCATAATTAATAAGTTGTTGGGAACTTAAATGTAGAGAGAATTTTTGATTGATCAGTTGCAGCGCAAATGCTGCATCGCTCGATCCGCCGCCAAGGCCTGCACCCATGGGTATTGTTTTGTGCAAATGCATATGCACGGCAGGCAAAGCAGGGAAGTCTTTTTTTAAAATTTGATAAGCCTTCACACAAAGATTACCCTCCACAGCGCCCGGAACATACAAACCGGAACTGGTAAACTGAACTCCTTCGGTACCTGGCTCCGCTTCAATTATTTCAAGAGCATCCTTAATAGCTATAGCTGCAAAAACGGTTTGCAGGTTATGGTAGCCATCTTCTCTTTTGCTTAATATGTTTAGCCCGATATTGATCTTGGCATTTGGAAAAACGACCATAACTTTTTATTTAATCATTGTCGGGGTAATAATTATAAGGTAGTAGGTTGGCTGCTTTTTCATAACTCCAATAGCCGGTATAAAAAACATTCATCGGGTCTGCAAGTATGCCGTAATCATCTATGCCCACCGTGGTATCATTCAACAACAGGTATGATCTGGCACCTATGGGAAGGTTACCGTTAATTATGGTTCTTTTAGAAAGGTAGGCCTTGCTGGCGGGGTTTTTAAGGTACTGCACCATCAATTTGTCTTTCCAACTTGCTATGTAAAGCTTTTCTTTAGGGTCTTTTTTAATGATTTCTGTGGCGCTAATGGGTATGCCTACATCCATTTTTTTGTAAAACAGCTTCCCGAGTGCATTAGTTTGCCGAAGGCTATCTACCCTTACTCGTAGAATAGAAAAACTTTCTTTTTCCAGATTGTTCCCAATGAGCGATCTGAAAAAATGCAGCGTGCTTCCATAGTAAGCTTTTTCCCTGTTTCTTGCCCAGCGTTTTTTATCACCCATTTCTTCATACCGGGTAAAGCCATAAAAGGATGTCTGCCCGGTTCTTTGATTAAGATAAAATTCAACCAGGTCGAATTTTATAATGTACCCTAACTTTTTATTGATGATGGTAAGAGGAGTATCGCTGTACGCAACAAAAGCATTTTTCTCATCACCTGCGGCAAAATCAATAGAGTGGAGGTTGGTTATCCGGCTCATGTCTGCCTCTTCTGTAAGGCCAAGAAAATTCTCCTTAAATAGTTGCAGGTATTTCTTTCGCATGGCATCGGGTAGTACCATCACATCCCGCAGCGTAGCTTCTTTTTCTGCCAATTTAAAAGTAAAAGACTTGCCAGTGAGTTCAGTAATACTCAACCGGTGTATGAGCCGCTCGTAGCCAACAGACGAAATAATTACCTCGCCGTTAATCGGGTTGGGGATAGAGAACTCTCCTTTTTCATTGGTAATTGTGCCAATAGAAGTGTTGTTGAAATAAACGCTTGCACCCGCAATGGCTGCATTGTTTGATTGGTCAAGCACCCGGCCACTGAATTTATTTTGTGCAAATAAACTTGCTGAGAGAAGGATCCAAAAAATAATATTGATAATACGAAGCAGCAATTATTTACCCCGGGCTTTTATTTCATCCCTAATGGCAATGGCTCGTATATAATCTTCGTGTTCCAGAACTTCGGTGAGCAGGGTGTTGAGTTCTGCAAGGCTTAAGGCTTTCAAATCGTTTTTAGAAGACTGGTCTGAGGTAACAGTTGAGCCTGAACTGGGAGGCGCTTCTTTTTTATGGTCTTCTTCCATCATAACGCCAGCCTGTTCCAATATGTTCTCGTAAGTAAAGATGGGGCAGCCAAAGCGTACCGCCAGTGCCAATGCATCGGAAGTGCGGGAGTCTATTTCAACCGTGTCGTTGGCAGAACTGCAAATAAGCTTAGAATAAAAAATGCCTTCCTGCAAATCGTTGATCACAATTTCGTGCAACTCTACATTAAAAGCCATCATAAAATTCTTCATCAGGTCGTGGGTGAGCGGGCGGCTGGGGTTCATCCTTTCCAGTGCTACTGCTATGGCCTGGGCTTCAAACCCACCAATCACAATTGGCAAACGTCTAAGGCCGTTTATTTCTCCCAATACCACTGCATACGAATGTGTTTGTGTGATGCTGTGTGAAAGTGCTACTATTTCCAGTTCAATTTTTTTCATAATCCTTTGGCAATGTACTGCTCTGATATCATTTTAGCAAATGGCAAATATAAAAAATAAAGCCTTCCAAACTCAATTGAAAGGCTTTAAATATACTTATACCGCAAAAGATCAGGCTACGCCCTTCAATTTTTTCACCGCATCTATAATTTTTGGCATCACTTCAAAGACGTCGCCAACTATGCCATAGTCGGCAGCTTTAAAGAAAGGTGCTTCGGGATCTTTGTTGATAACCACTATCACCTTACTTCGGTTTACACCGGCAAGGTGTTGTATGGCACCGGAAATGCCAATGGCAAAATATAAATTTGGAGCAATGGCCAGGCCGGTTTGTCCT
>JBBSJJ010000180.1:0-5296 GCA_038257335.1 Chitinophagales bacterium
ATCGGCACGTTTACCATGGTGGTTTATTTTCTCTTCGTTAGCTTTTATATCATCTGCTAATTCTATTGCCAATTGCATATTGCCAATTGCCAATTCAGCTTTCAATTCCTCAATCAATTCAGTATTCACTTCACTAAAATTATTCACGAAGTTTAACGGGTTCTGAATTTCATGGGCAATACCTGCAGTGAGTTCACCAAGACTGGCCATTTTTTCTGACAGGATGAGTTGGGATTGGGTGGACCTTAAATCACTTAATGTTTTTTCTAAAACCTTGTTGGCTTTTTGTTTTTGCCGGTTGTTACGATAGAGCAATAACCCAATCAAGAAGAATATAATGGAGCCACTGATAAAGGCAATGGTACGGTTCCTGTTTTGAGTGATCACTTTCTCTTTCTCAAGTTCCTGAACCTTTAATTGCTGCTCGAAGCCTATAGTCTCAAATCGTTTTACTTTATCCGAATTGTGTAAGACGTCTTTTAAAGCAATAGCTAATTCCTGGTAGTAAAATGCACTGTCTGTTTGGGTATTCTTTTTAAATACTGATGTCATGGCTTCTAATGCCTTCAGTGTTCCTGCGAGTTCTCCATTTTTATTAAATAAATTAAGTGCTTTTTTTGCATAATGAAAGCTTGAATCCAGAAGGTTTGTTTTGACATATAGATCGGACAAACCAATATAAGCAAAACCTGCGTTTGAAATATTTTCATCTGCCAGGCTTACATCAACTGACTTAATAAAATATTTTTTAGATGAATCATACATCTGTTTTCCTAAATAAATATTACCTATCGCATTATACGCCGTCCCGCTATACATATAAAAACTGGATGCTTTTACATAATCAAGTGACTCGTTGTGAAATTGCAATGCTGAATCTGTTTTACCCATGTTCATATATACTTCGCCCATGTTTGCATACGCATAGGATAAAACAATGGGATCATTTATTTTCTTTCCTATATTGATTGATTTTTTGTACAACTCAGTTTGCTTGTCCAGATTCATTATCGCTTTGTAGAGTAACCCAAAATCATTATAAATATTAGCAAGTGATGTTAGCCTGGCTCTTTGCGGATTACCATCTTCTGAAAATTTAACTACCCTCCAGGTATTTTTTTCTGTTTCAACGTCTTCTCCCAACTGAACAGCTATAAGGAAATGCTGTAGCGCTGCTGGATAATTCCCTCTTTTTGTTTCATTATAGCCTAACATATCATTTGCATCGGCCATCCATAGTTTTAAAGAAAACTGTTTCGCAATTTTCAATTCCAGTGAAAAGAAATAATAAGCACTATCTGAATTGGTTTCTCCATAATATAAACCGAGGTCCCTGCTCGCAGCCATTTTTACAGTATCGTTACCGGTATTTTTAAAAAGCAAGTGCAGGCTGTCAACCCGGTGTGGGCTGTAACTATTGTAATCGTAATAAGTTCCGGTCTGTGCCATAAGGCATAATGGCAGGAGGGATAAGAGTAATATTTTTATAACTGACTTCATATAATCTTTTTAACCAAATGGTAAGTTTAAAATAAAAACAGAACCTTCTCCCTCCTTCGTTTCTACTTCTAACTTACCGCCATGCGCTTTTACAATATCATAACTTAAACTCAAACCTAGGCCCGTTCCCTGCCCTGTTGGTTTTGTGGTAAAGAAGGGTTGAAAAATTTTGTCTAATACTTTTTGCGGGATGCCGTTGCCGTTGTCGGTTACAGAGATTTGAAGCAAACCCGAAAGCCCCCCCGAAGGCCCCCTCGCCCCTAAAGGGGAGCTGAGTCTTCGGGTGGCAACAGTCACTATTGGTTCGTAGAATTCAATGCCCCCCTTTAGGGATCGGGGGCTTTTCTTTTTTTCATCCACGGCATAAAAAGCATTGTTTATTAAATTCAAGACTACTCTTCCAATATCCTGCGGAATGATATTGATATTGCCAATTGAGTTGTCAAAATCAGTTTTGATAGTGGCATTGAAACTTTTGTCTTTTGCACGCAGGCCATGGTAGGAGAGGCGAAGATATTCATCACACAAAGCATTAATGTCTGTTGGTTCTTGTGCTCCGCTGCTACTTCTGGAATGTTGCAACATGCCTTTTACGATAGCATCGGCACGTTTGCCGTGGTGATTTATTTTTTTCTCGTTTTCAGCAAGATCATTCAACAACTCGCCTTCTAAGGCCTCGTCTCTCTCACTTTTCACTTTTGACCTTTCACTTTTTAGCTCCTCAATCAACTCGGTATTTACTTCTGAAAAATTATTTACAAAATTCAACGGATTTTGTATTTCATGGGCAATGCCTGCGGTTAGTTCTCCAAGGCTGGCCATTTTTTCGGATTGAATGAGTTGGGATTGGGTGGACCTTAGATTTGACAATGTTTTTTCTAATACAGCATGCGCTTTTTGCTTCTGACGATTGTTGCGGTACAGTATTAAACCAATTATCGAAAGAACGGCAAGCCCTGCCAGCATCCCATACGTTCTGATTTTTGTTTGCGTCTGAATTTTTTCCTTTTCTAAATTCTCCAATCGAAGTGCTTCACCAAGAGATAGTTTTTGAAAATCTGCCAGGTTCTTAATTTTGATTTTATACAAACTGTCTTTGGTTACCAAAGCAAGACCCTGGTATTTGTAGGCACTATCTGGTTGGTTGTTTAATTTATAAGCGAGATATAGGTCTTCATAGGCAACTCCCATATCAATTTCCCTGTAGCCCACTCCCTCAATTGATTTGATTAACTGTAGGTTATTTATAGCATACGATAATGCTGAATCCTTCTTATGCTCCATTAGGTACACCTGAATCAGCCGATGACTTAAATTTGATTTATCGGCTTGATTGTATTGTTTGATCGATGACTTCAAACCTTCATGATAATTATTTTTAGCTTGTAACGTATCTCCTTTTGCCAAATAGATGTCACCAATAGTAAGCATATTATTGCCCATGTACTTTTGTGCTAACGGATTTTCAGAAAGTACTTGCGCCTCTTTTGAAAAAAAGAATGCTGAATCCGGCTGATTCAAATTGAAATATGCGCTTGCCAGATTCATGTTTGCTGTCATTTGGCGGTCGGGATGATTGATTTGAAGAGCAATTTCTAATGCCTTTTTTAATTGAAGTATTTCCTGTTCAGGATTTTCTGCATTACGCATCAGTCCACCCAATACATGATGTGCGGTAGATAAAACAATCAGCCTGCTCTTACCGGGAATGGGATACTGGGTTACCTTCCATCCCTCTACCTCTTCATTTTTGGAGTCTTCTGTAATTTTAAGTGCTTGCAATAAGTGCTGGAAGGCTTCTGAATATCTGCCCATAGCGTTATATTGATACGCCTTGCTTGTTAGAGCAGCTGCTTCTGCTAGCTTGATGTTATTTTTTTGGGAAAGAGTTAAACGTTGCTGCGCAAAAAAAAGTGCTGAGTCTCTGTCAGCTTCAATAAAATATAAGTATAAATTGAAGGAGGCATTATGCCGTGCCGAGTCAGTTGTAGCTGTTTGCAAAATATTTCGCAGGCTGGCCGGCTTGCTTTGCTGTGCACAAACAGATGCCGATAACAAAATAAGCGTGATTATTACGATTGCTGCTCTTATTTGTTTATTGAAATCCATTCTGCAGTTGTTGTAGTATAAATAATGGGTGTGCACAATACTATCTTTCTTTCAGCGCAACCACACAAGTAGTAAGGTTATGCATTTCTAAATTTCCACCGGTAGCTCTTGCCAGTTCACCATTGGAAAACATGCCCACCATCGGTACATTCCATACATTTTTTACGCCTTCAATCTCCTGGTTCATTAGCGGGCCTAGAGATAGAATGCGGCCTGCACAACTGAATACAACTACAGCATCCGCTTCGGGAATTTCAGTTGCTTTTAATTCTTCGACGCCTTTAATCACTTTTTCCATTACATCAAAATCGGGGGGAAGAGAAAACCTGACCTTGCTTCCTTGTGGAACAGAGCCGCTACAGTAGAATGAACGATCGCTCCAGTCCACCAACAGGCCGGGACGCATCACCGGATCGCCTGTTTTTCTTTGCAGTTGCAAAGGAAATTGGGTGGCAAGCTCCATCAACAAACCTTCGTTATCTGGCGATACATTTTCTAGACCGCCATATTTAGCCGTGATGTCGAGCACCGGTATATCATCCACCGTAAATACATGATTGCCGGTACTTTTGGTAACAGTTCTTTCGGTGCCTACTGCTTTCCAGCCGCAGATAGCTTTCCCTTTTATTCTGATCTTTTCTTCATTCAACGCAAGGCAGACCATCCCCATATTGCTTTCTTTTTCATTGGTAAAAACAAACTGTTCCGCAAAAGCATAATCATCACCTGCCATACCTCCAAATACATTTACCTGCTTACCTGCCACGTCTTCAAATCCAAACAACAATTGTTCTGCATCGGTTTCCATGTGGCTGCCTGCAATCAAAAAAGCCGGTCTGGAAAACTTTTCTTTTGCTTTTTGAGCAACGCCTTTTGCAACTTCGCGGTAATTCTTTTGAGGATATTCTTCCAGGTAAACCTGGAAATGATCTTTATTAATATCAAGTAGGAGGATAGCTGCTGAACCTTTTTCTGTTTGTTCATCAATGAACTCTCCATTGGTGGTAGCGCCATAGATGGCAATGCTTGCGGCATCTAGCATTTCGCAGATGGCTTTCCTGTCTTGTTTTAGGGAAATAAATGCAATGGCCAATGTGGGTTTGAAACCGTCTGCCATGGTTTGCTCCAATGCTGCTCTAATTTCTCCTGTTGTTTTTCCTTTGATTGATTTTGCTTTCATATTTGTCTTTTATTTTGCCTGAGATTGTGATGGTATAATTTTATTCAAGTTTTCCCATTAACTAAAACGGTCCTCCATCAGGGGGCGGAGGGGACTTTTTCTTTTAACGCCACCACACAACAGGCATTGTTATGAAATTCATGTTTACCAGTTTTTCCTGCCTGTACAGCAGATAGGGATTTTCCATATTCGCCATAGGTAAAAAAGCCTGCCATGGGCGCATCCCAAATTTTTTGCACCTGATCGATCTCCTCTTTCATTAATGCCCCAAAGGATAAATGTCTGCTCACGCAGGAGAACATGATCAAGGCATCGGCCTGCTGCTGTGCGTTGTCTTTAATGCCCTCACATTCTGCAACGACTGTTTCGATGGAATCAAAATCTGGTGGCATCGAAAACTTGATTTTTGACCCTTGAGGTACACTTCCAGTACAAATTAGTGAACGGTCTTCACTATTGGCAAACCTGGTTGCACGTATCACAGAATCTCCATTTTCCCGTTCCAAT
>JBBSJJ010000181.1:0-5165 GCA_038257335.1 Chitinophagales bacterium
ATGCGCCCAGTTTATCCAGCGAAGCAAAAAACGCTTTGCCATTATTGGTTTCTGTAAATTCCTGCACAAAGCGCTGCAGGTAGGGGTCGCTTGCTATCATAAATGTGGTGATGGGTATTTTTGCTTTTTTGCATTGTGTAGCCAGACTCATGCATCTGTTTAAAATCTTTCTATCTACCCCAAAACTATTTTTATAATATTTTTTTCCCTGCTTCAGGCAAGTGGGTTTACCATCGGTGATCATAAAAATTTGTTTGTTGGGGTTACGCCTGCGGCGCAATATATCCATGGCTAGCTCCAGGCCTGCAACCGTGTTAGTGTGATACGGGCCCACCTGCAGGTAGGGCAGATCCTTTACTTCGATGGTCCAGGCGTCGTTTCCAAATACCACAATATCCAACGTGTCTTTCGGGTATTTTGTTTGAATGAGTTCACTCAGGGCCATGGCCACTTTTTTAGCAGGCGTAATGCGGTCTTCGCCATACAAGATCATGGAGTGAGAAATATCAATCATCAATACCGTCGACGTCTGCGATTTAAAATCAGTTTCTCTTATCTCCAGGTCATCTTCCTGCATCCTAAAGCTATCGATGCCATGATTGATCTGTGCATTGCGGATGCTGCTGGTAAAGTCTATCTGCTCCATGGTATCGCCAAACTGGAAAGGCCTGGTTTCAGGATTGATCTCATCGCCACCACCGGGTTTGAATGTTTGGTGATTGCCTTGTTTGGTCTTTTTTAATTTGCCAAAAATATCCTCGAGGCTTTTCTTACGAATGCCTTGTTCTGTTTTAGGACTGATCTTGATGCTGCCATTGCCAGGGTCCTCATCTATGTATCCCTTTTGCTTAAGGTCTTCCAAAAAATCGCCCATGCCGTATTTGTCGTCTGTGAGTTTATACTCTTTGTCCAGCTCATTCATCCATTGCATGGCTTCACTAAAGTCGCCACTGGTATGCGTGAGTATTTGTAAAAAAAGATCCAGCAACTGCTCAAATTTTGATTTGGCATTTTGCGAAGGATCGTATTTTGAAAAATTAAAACCGAGCATACTTTGATTTATGATTTAGGATTTTTGATTTATGATTTGTGATGATGTCAGGCCAACAAGTTGGATGTTAGATGTTAGAAATCAGATGTCAGACAAAAGCTTTTTTAGTGCAGCACCCTACATCGTCAGGTGCTCTCTCACTAATCAACTAATCAACTAATCAACTAATCAACCTCCCTGCCATCTAACCCCTAACAACTTCTTCCCCCCAACGCCACAAATTACGTAACAAATTTCCCGCCTGTTTGGTTTGGTTGTTAAATAAAAAGACCTGCTTTGCGGGCAGGTCTTTTTATTTAATGTGTGCAATTAGGTATTAGCGTTGGCTGTCTGCCGGAACGGCTGGTTGTGTATTAATGGTACCAGTATTTTCCGGGTTAGGAAGGGCTGGAGTTTTAAACTGTTGTTCCAGGCCCATCAAACCTCTCAACAGGTTGCCATTTCTTTCTTCTTCCTGGCTCAAAGCATAACGCTTGTTTTCAGAAAGGCTTTCGTAGTAAGCAGCCTGCTGTTCCATATCCTTCTTCAATATTTTGCCTACTTTATCAGCCAGTACCATGTCGCCAGATTTGTAAGCAGCGTAGAGGAACTGTAAAGATATCTGGTTGTGTTGCTGGCCACGACTTACCATGCCGTAACCAAAGTTTTCCTGCAGCATCATTGTATCTGCTTTGTGCAGTATCTGGCTGGCTTCTTTCAACTTGCCTGCATCGGCAAAGCTGCTGGCAGCCTGCGCATATGCCAGGCGGATAGAGTTCAGGTGACGGCGATTCTCTTCATCAAAATAAACACCTGGTTTGCTGGCATTGCCAAAGGCAAACTTGTTCATGAGTTTGTCTTTTATCCACTCCTGGTTTATCTCGCTGTTTAGCACAGGAACGAGCCTGTAAGTGAGTCCATCCTGGCGCAGGTAATTTTGAAAGCCCAACTCGCCATAAGGAGAAGTAAAGTAGATTGGGCGCTTCCAGTTGTTGGCAGCAATGATGTTCAAAATAGCTGCATCATTTTTATAGAGAACCGATTTAGGAATTTCAAACTGAACCGAACTTACTACACTGTCATCCGCATTTACAGTACCATTTTGTTTTACCAGGTTAATATCTACCGGTAAGCTTACTTTTTTACTAGGAAAAACATTCAGCATGCTGCCGTCTCTGCCAGATTCCATTTTGCCCGGATCGTCGCTGCCTGCCCAATCTTTCATCATGGTATACAAATCCATGAATTGGTTGGGGTCGATGCCTGCCTTGGGAGCATTGTATACGATGTCCCTGTTAGAACCTTCAATTTGCGCAGCCGACCAGATGGGATCAATAGGGGCGCTTTCATTTAATTTGTAACGCAGTTGGTTAATGTACCAATCGGTGCCCAACAAACTGCTGTTGATTACACGAATGTCTTTTCTTACGCCCTGCACTTCCTGTGCATACCAAAGTGGGTAAGTGTCATTATCACCGAAGGAAATAACGATGGCATTGGGAGCGCAACTTTCCAGGTAATTCCTGGCAAGATCGGGAGCCAATGTTTTGTGGCTGCGGTCGTGATCGTCCCAGCCCTGGCTACCCATAATAACAGGTACGAGCAACAGGCAAAGCGCCCCTGCAATAAAGCCTGATGTGCGCAGGTTTTTTACAACCGGCAGTATCAGATCCCGCACGTATAATACGCCAATACCTATCCAAAATGCAAATGCATAGAAGGAACCCACAAACGCATAGTCCCTTTCTCGTGGCTGGTTGCCAGCCTGGTTAAGGTAAAATACAATGGCAAGCCCGGTAAAGAAAAACAGCAGTCCTACGACTAGTGCATCTCTGCCATCTTTTTTAATGTGATACAACAACCCCAGTAAACCCAGTATAAAAGGCAGGGCAAAATAGCTGTTGTTGGCTTTGTTGTTTTTCAAACTATCGGGCAGCCTGTTTTGATCGCCGAGGCGCAGGTTGTCGTAAAAACCGATACCCGTTTTCCAGTTGCCATCCCGCACATTGTCCATGTTCACACCCTGCACGTCATTTTGTTTGCCGGCAAAATTCCACATGAAATAACGCCAGTACATCCAGTTTACCTGGTAGCTCAGGGCAAAACCAATGTTTTCTCCCATGGTAGGTTTGCGCTCCCAGTTACCTTCTTTGTCTTTGCCGATGCCTGCCCAATTGGCATAGTAATCAGCATGGCCCTGGTCGTTGCTTTGATCCCACATACGGGGAAACAGATGTTTATCCTGTGGTGCATACACATAAGAAACCTTGCGGCCGTTTTTCTCATATTTACCATCAGATTTTATGTAGGTTTCTGTTACATCGCTGTCTATTATATCGGCAGTAAAATCCTGGCCATACAAAATAGGCCAGTCGCCGTATTGCTCACGGCTTACGTAACCCACCAAACTCACAGGGTTGTCTACATTAAACATATCAACACTGGTATCGGCACTGCTTCTTATTAAAGTAGTGAAGTAAGTGGAGTAACCTAAGAGCATAAAAGAAAAACACCAAAGGCCTAGTTTAAGAAAGTTCCAATTGTTTTTAGCAGCCACTTTAAGGCCGAAGTAAATGAGGACTGCCAGTATCAAAAAGAAAAAGGCGAAGCCGCTAAAGAAGGGCAGGCCGAAACTATTTACAAAAAGGATGTCCATATTGCCGGCTCCCTTGATGCTCCACTGTATCACTGCTTTTTGCACCAGCCCGGTAATGATACAGCCAATTACAAAAGCAAAAAAAGTTCCCCAGTTGGTTACCTTATATCTCCTGTAATAATAGATAACCACCATTGCAGGAATGGTAAGAATATTTAAAAGATGCACGCCAATAGAAAGGCCCATCATAAAAAATATAAGGATGATCCAGCGATCGGCACGGGTAAAATGACCCAGGATGCCTTGTTCCTGTTCTTCGGCCACGGCCTGGTCCCACTTAAGCATGGCCCAAAAAACCACGGCGGTAAAGAAAGACGACAAAGCGTATACCTCTGCTTCTACAGCACTGTACCAAAAGGAATCAGAAAAAGTATAAGCAAGGGCACCCACCACACCGGCGGCCATAATGCCCACAATTTTATCAGAGCTCAACTCCCCACCATCTTTCAATACAATTTTGCGGGCAAAATGCGTAATGCTCCAAAACAGGAACAAGATGGTGAAGCCACTGGCCAAAGCACTCATGAGGTTGATACCGGTGGCGGCATTCATGGGGTCGAAGGGAGCCATGAACAAACGGCCCATGAGCACAAACAAGGGTGCTCCCGGCGGATGCGGTATTTGCAATTTGTAAGCACTGGAAGCAAACTCCCCGGTATCCCAGAAACTACCGGTGGCCTCCATAGTCATAATGTAAACAGCACAGGCAATTAAACAAATAGCCCAGCCGGTAATGTTGTTGATGCGTTTAAAATTCATGAGTCGTTGGTTATGAGTGGGCAAATATAATGATGTTTAGTTTTGGGGAGCCACCGTTCCCGCTTTTTTAGCCTTTTTTGTAACCGCTTAACAAACTACTCCCTGCTTACCGCCGAGCCACGGTGCTTCACATGGCTGCGGTCTATATCTTTGCCGCAAATGAAAAAGGCTTTTATACAATTGCACCTGGCTGTTTTTTTAGCAGGTTTCACGGCTATACTTGGTAAACTGATTTCGTTGAATGAAGGCCTGTTGGTATGGTACCGCATGTTGATGACGGTTGTTGTGCTGGCCGGCTGGATGTATTATAAAAAGCAATTACAACTCATTGCCAAAAAAGACATGCTGAAGATCGCCGGCGTAGGGCTTATCCTGGCGCTGCATTGGGTAACTTTTTATGGAAGTGTAAAATATGCTAATGTATCCGTAGCGCTGGTCTGTTTCTCGGCCACGGGTTTCTTTACGGCCTTGCTGGAGCCTTTGCTGCTGCGCAAAAAAATAGTGTGGAGCGAACTAGCCCTTGGCCTCCTGGCCATTGCCGGCATCTACATCATTTTCGATTTTCATCCCCAGTACAAAACAGGTATTTTATTCGGATTACTCTCCGCCATGGGCAGCGCCATGTTTCCCATCATGAATAAACAACTGCTCCTGCGTTTCACGCCCAGAACACTCACTTTGTATGAAATAAGCGGTGGGCTGTTGTTGCTCAGTTTCATC
>JBBSJJ010000182.1:0-5155 GCA_038257335.1 Chitinophagales bacterium
TTACAATAATATTTGGAAACCTGACTTTAAAAGCTTGATAGTAAATTGAAGATATATTTTTGAAAATCCCCCTATTACAAAGGTTGTAAATTACCACTTTTTAAAAGTTTAACTTTTTACAACCAATGATATGGCAGCATTGCAATACAAAAAAGCCTCGCACTATAATTGAAGCGGTAGCTGGTCACGACACCATCGTTGCGCTCGGCAAGGCAGCTGTATCTCAGCAGGGGCAGGGTGACCTATTCTGACTACACTTACCGCCCTATTAATTCATTTATTTATTTCTATCAAAAAGACTTTTAAAGGAAGACAACACTCTGTCACTTAATTTTCTATCTGAGGTAATGATCTCTGCGCTGGCTTTTAAACCTTCCCGGTATTGCAGCCGCTTTTGCTGGTTGGTTTGCAACCCGGAAGGCAACTTAATCTTGCCGATGAAGCCACTATCGCTAGGTATGGTAGAAATGAAACTGAGCTGCCCTTTTAATGATCCGAACTCCTGGTATGGATAGGCTGGTAATTTTAGCAAAACCTGCTGGCCGGTTTTTAGTTTTCCAAAATTATTTTGAGTAATGTGTACCTGTGCATAATACTGCGTGGTATTTGGGTTTACCAAACAGATCGTTTGGTTTACGGGGTAGAATTGGTTCTGCTGTATAAAATCAGCAAAAGCGACAGTGCCACTCACAGGCGCTTTAATTATATAGTTGGTCTGCCATTGGTGGAGTACCGCCACAAAACTGTTCAGCGACTGGATAAAAATATTTTTTTGTTGTGCTATCTCATTTTCCAGTTGCAGCATTTCTTTTCGTTTTTCATGCATCGCAGATTCATTGCTTATCAGAGATGCAGTGAGTTGCGGTAAACTCAGCGATTTTCCTATGAGCTTGCTTTTTTCATTTCGATAATCAAAAGCTGAAATCACCTTATCCCTGCTAAAGCTTTCATTGGCCTCAAAGGTTTTTTGGGCAAGGGCTACATCTTCCCGTTGCATGGCCTGTTGTTGCAAAAGGTTTTGATGCAACCTTTGCAGAAAACCAATGTCAGCGTGGAGCAAGCGCTTCTTTCTGAAATAGAACCCGCTTTGCAGGTATTGGCTAAATACATGAAAAGAAGACATAAAGCTGTGGTAGCTTTCCTGTACTTCTCCTAAACCCACATCCCAATTGTTTTTGGAGTAACTGTTCTCAAAAAAACGAACAGCATTTTCCGTTTCAGATGCCTCCATCATTTGCTTTAGGTTAATGCTGGCAGCAGTCAGTTCTAAAACTTTTGCGGCATCTGCCAGGCTTTCCGTTTCCCCGATGATGGTGCCCGCCGCCACGCTGTCTTTCTCTTTTACATAGAGGCGCATTAACTTCCCAGGCACTTTTGTTCTTAGCTCCACTGGCGGATTTACAGATACCAATTTTGCGTTGGCGCTTACGATATCAGGGTACTCAATAAAAAAGGTCATTAAGATGATCAGCGCCACAATAACGAGGAACAGCATGATGCCATTTCTTACAATCCACACGGGCTTATAGGAAATAATATCCCTTATTGCTGGAGAATAAACTACCTCGTCATTATTGGCTGCTGCTGATGTTTGCGGCATATGAATTTAGTTTTATAGCCTAATGATTTAAGAACCCAGTTCCAATTGGTTCTTTACAAGGGTATAATAGGCCCCCTTTAACCCGGCCAAATGTTCATGCGTACCAAACTCTGTAATTACCCCATTATCCAACACCACTATCTGGTCTGCATGTTTTACCGTGCTTAGCCTGTGGGCCACTACTATCACTGTTTTATGTTTAAAGAATTGCTCCAGGTTTTTTATGATTACTTTTTCGTTATTGGCATCGAGGCTATTGGTAGCTTCATCCAAAAAAATATAATCAGGGTTTTTATATACGGCTCTTGCAATGAGCATGCGTTGTTTTTGCCCGGCACTTATTCCATTGCCCTCGGCGCCGATCTTTGTATAAAAGCCAAGCGGCAGGCTTTCGATAAAATCGAGGATATTGGCAACATGTGCTGCCTCTTTCAATTTTTGTAAAGAAGGTTGCTCATCGCTTACTGCAATATTGGCAGCGATGGTATCACTAAAAATAAAACTGTCCTGCATTACCACGCCTATTTGTTTGCGCCATGCCCGATGGCTGAGATGCTGAAGACTTACGCCAGCAGCGGCCCCGCCCCCCTCTATCTCCCCCGAGGGGGGAGGATATGCATAAGATGGAAGCGAAGATTGATTGGAGTTACTTTCACCGATTTGTACATTGCCCGTATAATTTTCATAAAATTTTAAGAGCAATTTTAGCAACGTTGTTTTGCCACTACCGCTTGATCCTACAATGGCGGTAATCTTTCCGTGCGGGATTAACAGGTCCAAATGTTTCAATACCGGCTCATTGCCGGCACCAGGGATATTTAAATGTGAGGTCGCTCAATACAATTGTTTTGTTCGTGGGTATCAAAGGAGTTAACTCCTCCACTCGCTTTGTTGCATTCCCCCCTTGGGGGGTTAGGGGGCTTTCCTCTTCCCTCAGTCCATGTATCTCATTCAACCTATCTAAACTTATTTTTGCCAGTTGCCAGCTTTGTACAAATCCAATCATCTGTTTTATAGGGCCATTTAACTGACCTATGATGTATTGAATAGCCACCATACCACCGAGCGTCATATTACCATCTATCACTGCTTTTGCAGCAAGGAATGTGATCACAATGTTTTTACCTTCATTGATAAAAAAAGCACCCGTTTGCTGCCATTGGTTTAATGCCAGATTTTTGATGCCCAGCTTAAAACTCCTTGCCTTTAAATGCTCCCAGCCCCATCGCTTTTGTTTTTCGCAGCCATGCAGTTTTATCTCCTGCATACCCTGTATCAATTCCATTGTTTTGCTTTGTTCTGCAGCAGCTACATCAAATTGTTTATAGTCTAACTGTTTGCGCTTTTTAAGAAAAACAATTACCCATAAAACATATAATACTCCGGCCAATAGAAAAACAAAAAAAATAGCATTGCTATACATGGCCAGTACAACAGAAAAGATGACAAGATTGAAGAGCGAAAACAAAGTGGTGAGTGAGGTGCCCGTTAAAAAATTCTGAATCCGCTGATGATCGTTCATGCGTTGCAATACATCACCGGTTTTTTTACTGTCAAAGTAACTCACCGGCAGCTTCATGAGCTTTATTAAAAAATCGGTGAGAATTGAAATATTGATGCGGCTACTAATATGGTACAATATCCAGGCCTTTATAAAATCTACCGCAAGCCTGCCGGCAAACAAACTCAGTTGTGCAATTAAAATGATGTACACAAAATGTACATTGGCGGTATTGATACCGGTATCTACAATAGACTGGGAGAGAAATGGCAATACCAGTTGCAGCAAACTGCCCAGCAACATGCCAAGGCATAATTGTACAATCAATCTTTTGTAGGGGTATAGGTAAGGCAGTATGTTACTAAATCCCTTTTTATCTTCCCCGCTAGTTTCATCATGGAATCTATTGTTAAAAAAATCGGCAGTCGGTTCTATGGTTAATGCTACCCCGGTGCGGCCATGCTCATCTTTACTGCTCAGCCAGTGTTGTTCAAATTCCTGCTGGCTATATTTAATTAACCCCTTTGCAGGATCGGAAATGTAGTAACGATCTTTTTTAATTTTATAGAGTACCACAAAATGCTGCTGCCCCCAATGCAAAATAGCGGGCAATTTTATGTCGTTGGTAAGCTCTTTGATATTGCACTGTGCAGGTAGCGTTTTGAAACCAATTCGCTCGGCCGCATCACTTATGCCCAGCATATTCACCCCTTCTTTGCCTATCTCCGTAAGCTCTCGTAATTTCTCAACAGAGACATCTACCTTATAATATTTGCAGATTATATAAAGGGAGGTAGGGCCGCAGTCCATTTGGTTGGGTTGGATGTAAGAGGGGAAACTCAAAATAGAACTTATTTATTTGGCAATAACCAACAAATTAACACGGCCGCTTTTCCTGTGGATGGCGAAGGACTTGAGCGCTGCTTAAGAACCTTAATTTCCGGATCTTAATGATTGACTGCATCTCAATTGCGAAGTGCCTCCTCAATTACTTTGGGTGCGTCGGCAATATTGAGATCACTCACCAGAATCACACCACCTTTACCGAGCAACACGTACCTTGGAATCTCCGATATTTTAAAAAATTTAGCAGTCATACCTTTCATCGACAAAGGCTCTAAAACGTTTCTCCAAGCTACATGGCTGTTTTTTAAACTTTTAAGCCAGGCATCCTTATTCTCGTCAACCGAAACACCTAATACCTCGAAACTTTGACTTGGATACTTTTTACGTATTGATTCAATAATTGGAATATTTGCAAGACAGGGTTTACACCAACTTGCCCAAAAATCTACAAGTACAACTTTATCGATATAATTTTCGTAGGTAAACGCCTTCCCAACACTATCAACTAATTTAAATTCAGCAAAACTGGTAATTTTTTCCAGTGTGAATTTATTAAAGGCTATCGCTTTTGCTAATGAATGCGGCCGCAGCTTTTTTGGTAGGGATTGAAGTATAGCAGCAACTTCTTTGTCTGAAAAGTTTCTATAATATGTATCCAAAAAAAATAAGGCAGAAATATTTTTAGGGTGAAGTTTTATATGTTTAAAGTATATGTTTCTTAAACTATCTCTCCAGTATAAACTCAGTTGAAGATACTCCACTCTTTTGCTGCTATCATTATTTATACGAGCTTGATACACGCTATCTGAATAGGCATTCATCTTAATTATTGCATTGGCTGCAGGGACGGTGACTTCATTATGGTACACCCTGTTAACCGAGTTGTTATAAAATTGGGCCGTGGAGTTTTGTGGGCCATGAATGGTCCATGTTATTTTTGCTTTTTGTCCAGGTGTTGCGAAAAAGAATAAAAAATTTACGCCTTTTGATAACGAGGTTCGCATAATGTAAGCGCCGGCTTCATCTAAATGAATTTTTAAATGACCTTTATTATTTATTAACCTAACTGAATCAATAAGGTTTTCCTTTTTGAATGGATTGCTACCCCTAACCAGGAAAATCGTATCAATACTATTTGCACTTAGCACACTTATTTCCAAATTCATCGGTTTCTGGCAATAAGTATTAGCAAAAAAAGATAATAATAA
>JBBSJJ010000183.1:0-5093 GCA_038257335.1 Chitinophagales bacterium
CCATGTGCCAACATCTCTTTTACCCTTTCGATTTTATGACATATCATAAATTTTTCTATCGTCATACCTTCTGTTTCAGAAAATATATTTGCTAAATAGGTATAATCGTACTGTAACTTTTGGCTCAAGTGGCTGGAAAAGTTTATGTGTAACTGCTCCTCAGAATGATGTATCAGTTCAATGATGATATGCTTAATCTTTTCGGCAATTTTTAATTTATTATTATCAATTACCACCAGGCCATAGGCAGATAAAGTGTCCTCTACCAAGCGATAGTCTTCTGCAGATATTTTTTGATGAACTTCAATCTCCCCCATTTCTACTTTTACAAAGTGAATACCTATTCTTTGCAAAGCTTCACCAACGATAATCTTGCACCGAAGCGAAACCATATTTTTAATAAATATTTTCATAGCCCGTCATTAAATTTAAAAGTTGTTGAAGTAGGTAAAAAAAGCGAAGAAAAGGTTTGCTTTGAAGAATTGATATAGGTGAATTTAATCATAGCTGTAAAACGTATTGGATACATTACAAGTCAATTCCTATGCCACAGACAGTCTAATCAATGCTGGTTCCTCTTAGATCTAAAAGTAAAAACAGCATGTACTGCCACTGTCAGTAAAATAGGGGTGATTATGGCGTTTACTTTGGGCTTTCGAGGGCCCGATTGCACAAATGCTATAGTTACTACAAATGTTAATGATAAGCCTTATTTATTCGTTTATAGAATGACGAGCGTTTTTGTAAAATTCAGCATCCCATATTCCCATGATTTATTAGTACCAGAAATTGAACTTACAGAATTGCTGTCGTATATGAAACAGTAGGAACTAATTTCCTGCTGCAAGAAAGACCTATGACCCTCACCACTCGTTAAAATTTTTGTTGGCAGTTTTTTCTTATCTTAACATCTTATATTTTACTCTCTCGATTGCGCCCCATATTTACAATTTAAATGATGAAGACATGCATTTGTCTCCCAGAGAATCTGAAAAATTGCTTTTGTTCCTGGCCGGCGAGTTGGCGGAAAAACGAAAAGCAAGGGGTCTTAAACTAAACTATCCCGAAGCCATTGCCCTTATCAGCAGCCAATTGCAGGAAGCTGCCCGGGATGGCAAAAGCGTTGCGTACCTTATGCAGTTCGGCGCCACTATTTTAACCCGTGATGATGTAATGGAAGGTATTCCGGAAATGATTCATGAAATTCAGATAGAAGCCACTTTTCCGGATGGGACGAAACTGGTGACGGTGCATGATCCGATAAGGGAGAGGGGTGAATGCCTGCCTGCCGGTAGGCAGGGTTAAAAGTGAAAAGTGAAAGCTTGCGGGAACTTTAAGGAAGGTGCCGATGGTGAATAGTGAAAGGCTAACCATGGCTGTACGGGGTGAAACATGGAGGCCTGCCCATACGCAAAGTGGACGGAGTAAAAAAATACTCAACACATGTCGTATTGAAAATCCTTAGATAATATATCCTAAACTTTGAATGATAACGCTCATCACTCAACTATAAACTACCAGCATGATACCAGGAGAATATTTTATTGAAGAGGGAATTATTAAATGCAATGCAGGAAGAAAAACCATCAGGCTTACGGTAGTTAATACCGGTGACCGCCCGGTGCAGGTAGGTTCGCATTTCCATTTTTTTGAGATAAACAAGCAGATGGATTTCGACAGAAAAAAAGCATTTGGCATGCGACTTAATATTGTTGCCGGCACTGCTGTACGTTTTGAACCGGGAGAAGCCAATGAAATAGAACTGGTGGGCTTTGGAGGAAAGAAAAAAATAACCGGTTTTAATAATCTTACCAACGGAAAGGTTACTTCTGCAAGTTGCAAATCAAAGGCTCTTATTAAATCCTATTTGCTGCGTTTTAAAAACAACAACGAATGAGTTTAAATATCCGGAAGATAAAATATGCCAATATGTTTGGACCTACCACCGGCGACAGGGTGCGCCTTGGTGATACGGAGCTGCTCATTCAGATAGAAAAGGATTTTACGGTTTATGGAGATGAGGCAAAGTTTGGCGGAGGCAAAACCATCAGGGATGGTATGGCACAATCGGCAACGGCTACCCGAAAAGAAGGCGTGCTAGATTTTGTAATTACCAGTGTAATGATCATCGATCATTGGGGTATTGTAAAAGCAGACATTGGTATCAGAGACGGAAAAATTGTGGGCATTGGCAAAGCCGGCAACCCCGATACTATGGATGGCATCACAGCCAATATGATTATTGGTGCCAGCACAGAAGTACATGGTGGCGCCGGCTTGATAGCTACTGCCGGTGGCATTGATACGCATATTCATTTTATTTGCCCCCAACAAATAGATCACGCATTGTTTAGCGGCATTACTACCATGATTGGTGGTGGCACCGGGCCTGCCGATGGAACCAACGCCACCACCGTAACACCGGGCGCATGGAACATACAAAAAATGTTGGAGGCTGCTGAAGCCTTTCCCATGAACCTTGGGTTTCTTGGCAAGGGAAATTGCTCCTCTATCGCACCGCTTGAAGAACAGGTAGAGGCAGGTGCCCTGGGGCTAAAAATTCATGAAGACTGGGGAAGCACAGCAGCAGTAATTGATGCTACATTACAGGTGGCAGATAAATTGGATGTACAGGTAGCCATTCATACCGATACTTTGAATGAAGCTGGATTTTTGGAAGATACCATGGCAGCAATTAATGGTAGAGTAATACATACCTATCACACAGAAGGGGCCGGCGGCGGACATGCACCTGACATTATCAAAGCTGCCATGTATCCAAATATTTTGCCTTCGTCTACCAATCCCACCCGGCCTTATACTGTTAATACTATTGACGAACATCTTGACATGTTGATGGTTTGCCATCACCTTGATAAAAATGTAGCAGAAGATGTATCATTTGCAGACAGCCGCATACGCCCCGAAACAATTGCAGCCGAAGACATCTTGCAGGATATGGGCGTATTTAGTATGATGAGCAGCGACTCACAGGCAATGGGGCGTGTGGCAGAAGTAATTACAAGAACATGGCAAACGGCTCATAAAATGAAAGTGCAAAGAGGTGCCCTGCCAGAAGATGTGGAAACAGGAAATGATAATTTTCGGGTGAAAAGATACGTTTCAAAATATACCATCAATCCTGCCATCACCCATGGTATTTCAGAGTATGTGGGCTCCCTCGAAAAAGGTAAGCTGGCAGACATCGTGTTATGGAAGCCGGCATTATTTGGTGCCAAGCCAGAGATGATCATTAAGGGCGGAATGATCATTGGAAGTCGCATGGGAGATCCCAATGCATCTATACCCACACCGCAGCCGGTAATGTACCGCCACATGTTTGGCGCCTATGGCAAAGCATTGTTTAATACCTGTATCAGTTTCGTTTCTAAAATTTCTTTAGACAAAAATATTGTGCAGCAATACGGTTTGCAAAAGATGGTATTACCTGTGAAAAACTGTAGAAACATTTCAAAGAAAGATATGATACACAACCATGGCACACCGCAAATAGAGGTGAACCCGGAAAATTATGAAGTAAAAGTAGATGGCGTGCACATCACCTGCGAGCCCATGAAAGAACTGCCATTGGCACAACGGTATTTTTTATTTTAAGAAGTCAATTTGCATACGAACCTATTTTAAGCAACAACAAATGCTGGTACAAACTAAAAAAGGCAACTTATTAAATTATGACGCAGCAGGTAAAACCATAGACTGGCTGCCATTGGAATGGTACGAAGCAAGGAAAAGAATTTTGAGAAAACAAACCAAAGCAGGCATAGATATTTCGCTGAAATTTTTAAACGGCAATCCGGAACACTCGGAAGGAGATATGTTGTTTGTTGACGAAACCAATATTATTGCCATATCAATATTACCCTGCGATTGCATCGTAGTAGTACCAAAAAATATGTTTGAGATGGCTTCGATATGTTATGAGATAGGCAACAAACACCTCCCCTTGTTTTATGAACAGGACCTGTTGCTGGTGCCTTTTGAAAAACCTTTGTACCAGCTATTACTGGCACAGGGCTATGATGTAAAACAAGAAAGCAAAAAATTATTGCATCCGTTAAAAACATCGGTGGCAGCACATGCAGATGGTAAAGGAGAAACCTTGTTTACAAAAATTATGAAACTTAAAATACCTGCATCGTGAGTGCTGCTTTATTAAACCTCTTACACCTGGCAGATCCCGCTTTGCCCATTGGTGGCTTTTCGCATTCGGCAGGGCTGGAAACGTATGTGCAATTAAACATCGTAAAAGACAGAGAGAGTGCAACCATTTTTATAACAGAAATGCTGAGCCGCAATTTATGCTATACAGATGCGGCATTTGTTTCGCTGGTATATGATGCAGCAAAGAACAATGACCTGCAAAATATCCTGAACCTGGATGAAGAATGTACAGCAGTAAAGCTCCCTTCAGAAATAAGACAGGCAAGTAAAAAGTTAGGCATGCGGCTTTTAAAGTTATTCGAACCGATGTTACCAGAAACGATCGTAACAACATTTAATAAAGAAGTGCAACAACAAAAGTCAACAGCCAATCATTGTATTGTTTTTGGTTTGATTGCCCAGGCGCTGGGCATTACAAAAAAAGAGGCACTGGCAGGTTTTTATTACAATGCAGCCGCAGCATTTGTAACCAACTGTGTAAAACTTATTCCGCTGGGGCAGCAGGATGGACAGGAGATTTTATTTTCTCTGTTACCCTTGATGCACGAATTGGCAACACAATCTTTGCAGCCAGATAAGGATTTGATTGGCATGTGCTGCACAGGGTTTGACATAAGAAGTATGCAGCATGAACAATTGTATTCGAGATTGTATATGAGCTGATGGGGGGGTCAATGGGCAATGGGCAATGGGCAATGGGCAATGGTGAAAGGTGAAAGGTCAAAGGTGAAAGGTGAAAGGTAAAAACCTGAGCTCGCCTTAGAGTGGGAAACAACTCAAAAAATAATTCGTGTTAATTAGTTTTATTAGTGGCAAAAGAATAGTCAGCGGCAAAAAATTATGAGTAGAAATTAAAAGTGGGAAACAACTCAAAAATAATTCGTGTTAATTAGTTTTATTAGTGGCAAAAG
>JBBSJJ010000184.1:0-4959 GCA_038257335.1 Chitinophagales bacterium
CTGGTCTTCTATTCGTTTCACCCAATGCGGGTTCGTATGGCCAATACTGATGACTGCATGGCCACCATAAAGATCCAAATATTTGGTGCCTTTATCGTCCCAAACATAAGAGCCAATGGCTTTTACAATGGTAACATCGTTGAGCGGATATACGTCGAATAATTTCATAAAGACAAAGGTTTAAGGCATAGGGTTTAAGGCTTAGGGTTCAAATTATTATTCCTAAGATATTTAATGAAGCTGATGAGCATTGCTCTTACTTCATTGAGTAATTTATTGGCAGTATCATATTCTTCACTCGTAATATACTGAGATTCTAAGGCAACAAAACAGCAATAGTCTGATTCGTTTGTTGAGCCGAGGGAAGTGTCTAAAAAATGAGCGAAATCTTTGTCAGTATACCTTCCACATCCCTCAACAATATTCAAGGGAACTGATAATGCGGCTCTTAATAGTTGCGTAGTTAATTCGTACCGCTCATCTTTTGGAAACTTACTGGCAATATTTTTTTTAATGAACATGTACATTTCGTGAGACTTTTTCCAAACGTCCAGTTTTTTATAATCTCTCATAAAAGAATGTTTAAGGCACTAAAAAAGTAAAAGGCTTAAGGTTTAAGGCCTGTGACAGCTTCAGCATTCCATAGTAATTTGTGTTACAAATATTTTTAACCCTGTAAAATAAAAAAATCCCTATGATCTCACCTATTCAATACCACTTCACCTGCCACCCTATGCCTTCCACCCTACGCCTTCTTCTTCCTTCCCTACGCCCTATGCCTTCCACCCTACGCCTTCAATCTTACACCTTACTCCTTTTGCCTCAAATCAGAACCCCGCCCCCTTCAACCTCAACCCCGCAGTTTCTTCCAGGCCAAACATCAGGTTCATATTTTGCACCGCCTGGCCGCTGGCACCTTTTAATAAATTATCAATAGCTGAATGCAGCACCAGCTTGTTGCCAATTTTTTCCAGCTGTATTACTGCCTTATTAGTATTCACCACTTGCTTCATACTAATGGGATCTTTGCTCATTTGTACAAAGGGATGGTTCTTATAAAATTCTTTGTATAGTTCCGTTAGTTCTTCTATACTCAGATCGCAATTCAATTGTGAACTGATGAATATACCCCTTGTAAAATCGCCTCTCCATGGTACGAAACTTACACCGTTCCCTTCTGCCTTGCCTGTGGCCAATGATGGTTGCAATTGCAACAGAGACTGGCCAATTTCGCCCAGGTGCTGGTGACTAAGTGTTTTGTAAGCCTGGATATTATTGGCCCGCCAGCTAAAATGAGATGTGCCCGAAAGCGATTGCCCGGCACCGGTAGAACCTGTAATACCTGTGGTGTAAATATCATTCAATAAACCTTCTTTTGCCAGCGGCAATAAACCCAGTTGAATGGCTGTAGCAAAACAACCGGGGTTGGCAATACTATCAGCAGTTTTTATTTGTTCCCTGTTCAATTCAGGCAGACCGTAAACGAATTTCCTGCCGGCGATCTCTGCATCTTCCTTTAACCTAAAGTCATTACCAATATCGATTAGTTTAACTGCTGCAGGAATGGCTTGTGTATCCACAAATTTCTTTGCTTCGCCATGCCCGGCGCAAAAAAACAACACGTCAATATCAAAATGATGATCAGCCGAAAACAATATGTCCGTATCTCCAATTAAATCTTCGTGTACTTTGCCCAAGAGATTACCTGCATTGCTGTTGCTTTGCACAAAAGAAATGTCTGCGTGAAGATGATTGAGTAATATCCTGATCAACTCACCGCCTGTGTACCCGGCGCCACCAATAATCCCCACCTTAATTTTGTTTGCACTCATGCTAAAAATTCAAAATAAAAAATACTATATGCTAAATATCACTTCTTGTAAACCTTTGAAACCTTTGAAACCTGTGAAACCTGTGAAACCTTTGAAACCTCTATGAAAATCACTAGTTGAAAAAACCTTAAACCATTAAACGTTAAACCCTTAAACGTTGAACCTTAAACCTTAAACCATTAAACGTTAAACCCTTAAACGTTGAACCTTAAACCTTAAACGTTGCTCCCTTTTCCGCCTCCTCTTTCACCAAATGATAAATAGCCGTCTGGTTGCCAAAGATCTTCGAAAAACCCCGAACGTCCTCACCACTCCAGCCTGTATTCATTTCGCCATAGCTTCCAAAGCGATTGCTCATCAAATCGTACGCAGATTCAATACCCGTAACTACAAACCTGTAGGGCAGCAACTCTACCAATACATCACCCGTTACATGCGCCTGCGTGCTTTCAAAAAATGCTTCTATATCTCTCATCGCCGGGTCCATGATCTGCCCTTCATGCAGCCAGTTGCCATAAAATTGCGCCAGGTTATCTTTTAAATTCAACTGCCATTTGGTGAGCACATGTTTTTCCAATGCATGATGTGCTTTTAAAATAACCATCGGCGCTGCGGCTTCAAAACCAACACGCCCTTTAATGCCAATGATGGTATCGCCCACATGCACATCTCTTCCAATGGCGTAAGGTCCTGCAATCTTTTGCAAAAATTGTATGGCTTCCGCAGGATGCGAAAATGGCTGATCATTTACCATAGACAATTGCCCCTTTACAAACGACAATTTAATGTTCTCCGATTGTAAGGATGCATCCAACTGCGTGGGCCAGGCTTCTTCCGGCAACATACCATTGCTCTTCAGTGTTTCTTTGCCGCCTACACTGGTACCCCACAAACCTTTGTTGATGGAATAAGCAGATTTTTCAAAATTCATATCTACCCCGTTTTCCTTGAGGTAAATTATTTCGGCTTCCCGGCTGAGTTTCATATCCCTGATGGGCGTAATGATTTCCGCACCCGGCAGCATGCTGTTGATGATCATATCGAAGCGCACCTGGTCGTTGCCGGCTCCGGTGCTTCCATGTGCCACGGCTGTTGCATCCAATTTTTTTGCATGTGCTGCTATGCTCAAGGCCTGGCTCAACCTTTCGGCGCTTACGCTCAAAGGATAAGTATTGTTCTTTAATACATTCCCAAACACCAGGTATTTTACAATACTGTCGTAATAATCTTTCACAGCATCTATGGTAGTATGTGTAGTTACGCCCAGCTTGTAAGCATGTGCTTCGGTTTGCTCCAGTTCCTTTTGGCTGAAGCCGCCCGTGTTTACTAACACGGAATGTACTTCGTAGCCCTTTTGCTTTGCTAAAAAAACAGCACAAAAGCTGGTATCCAAACCGCCACTAAAACCGAGCACCAGCTTTTTACCGTTGCCTTCCGGTATCACTGAATCGTCAAAAGCATTGCTGGTAACTTTATTTGTCATGAACTTTTTTTAAAAATTATAAAAGAAACTTAAGACAGTTTTGCCTGCCCCTGAAATTTTTTGATTGCGCATGAAAAATTTCATGAGTTTACTTTGTTTGATGCGCATGAAGCGCTCGTACAATTTTGAATACTGTTTAAAATCTTCAGCAGTTTCCTCTGGCTCATAATGATCCGTAGGATCATACAACATGGCAGTGCACATACAATTTTTGCGATCCTTGCTCATGAGAATGTCAAAGTTTACACAGCTTCTGCACCCAGCCCAAAATTGTTCATCATCCGTAAGCTCGCTGTAAGTAACGGGCTCGTAACCCAGGTCAGAGTTAATCTTCATCACGGCAAGGCCGGTAGTGAGGCCAAATATCTTTGCATGCGGGTATCTTTGGCGGGAGAGCTGGAAGATGTTCTCCTTTATTTTTTTTGCCACACCACTTTTTCTAAAAGCCGGTGCAACAATGAGACCGCTGTTGGCCACGAAAGCGTCGTGCCCCCAGGCTTCAATGTAGCAAAAGCCTACCCAGTCGCCGGTTTCGGTTACAGCAATCACAGCCTTGCCTTCCTGAATTTTCGTAGCCACGTACTCTGAGGAGCGCTGCGCTATACCCGTGCCCCTGGCCTTGGCCGATGATTCCATCTCGGCGGTTATGATGGGTGCGTATGATATATCTTCTGCTGTGGCAGTTCTAATAATGATACTTGCTTGTTCCAATTTATTTGAAATTGAAAAGATGAAAAAGAGATTGAAAATGAAGTGTGCACTTAGCGTGCCAATAGTCAGGGGGATTTTTTCACTGATAGGGGCAGATGGTTATGCTCGGCCTATCAGCACCCAGGTCGTCGGGAGGATAACTGCGCATCAGATGCGGGAGAAAAACTAATATGGTTGTATTGGTTCAATGCTTGCTTGTAAATTGTTGACGCAAAGCTAAGGTTTTCAAATTAAACCAACGGTTACCACTATTAATATTTTGTTATGATACGTTGTGGAGTAAAATCGAAGTAACTACCTGGGGCATCGCTGTCTATCCTTACACTACTTTGCCGTCAGTTAAAATTATAGTCCGAAGCGATTTCCTCTACTGTTTCACGCTACTGCAGGGCACGACGCTTTTAAATACAAGGTTTTCTAGCATGCAGCTTGTAGGGTTGCCCTTTCCAAATGCGCTGCACTTTATTGAGCTCAGCCTCGGCTACTTCGAGGTCGCCGAACACCGCGTTGCTTTATTTTGCCTGGTTAATTTTTCTAAGACGTAGTAACGATGGTATTCTACTGTTTTTTTTGAGTTCCGACTTTTGAAAAACTTTTGCCTTTCGCCTTTTGCCCTTTGCCCCCCTACATTCTGTCGGGGCCTTTAGCCGTTTAACTTTTGACTTTTGCCTTTCGCCTTTTGCCTTTTGCCCTTTGCCCCCCTACATTCTGTCGGGGCCTTTAGCCTTTTGCCTTTTCACTTTTCACTTTTCACTTTTCACTTTCGCCCCCTACATTCTGTTGGGGAAGGCATTGCCCTTTGCCTATTGCCTATTGCCTATTGCCGTTTGACTTTTGACTTTTGACTTTTGACTTTCGCCTTTCGCCTTTCGCCTTTCGCCCCCTACATTCTGTCTGGGCAGGCTTTGCCCTTTGCCTATTGCCTATTGCCTA
>JBBSJJ010000185.1:0-4735 GCA_038257335.1 Chitinophagales bacterium
TCTAACAGCACGCTCGGTATTTAATTTTGATGCAGCAGTGTCCAACCCAATTTTTGGGGCGGCTACATCTACCAATAATCTTTACCAACCGAAAGACTCTACGTTGGGTTTACCACCCGCACTTGCACCCAACCTTGCCGATAAGCGAATTCCTTTTTACACTGCCATCAGTCCCACCATTTTACCACGCTACAGGCTTAGAGGTTTTTGGGTAGCTGCCACTACTGCTATTCCGATTTACCTGCCAGGCGAAATGACGCTGATAAAAGCAGAAGCCTATGCAAGGCTTGCGACGCCAGATTTAGCCAATGCAATAATTGAGTTGAATAAGGTAGTAACCAAAACTCCCGCTGCCGACATTTACGGCGTAGGTGCAGATCTTCCGCCAGCTACACCCGCTACCATAAATGAAGTTTTATTGGAAATTTATAAGAACCGTTCCATAGAGTTGTATTTGTCCGGATTTAAACTAGAAGATATGCGACGCTTTAACCGGCCCTTGAGCGAGCGTAAGAGAAACTTTTTTCCTTATCCATTTCGTGAAAGAGACGGCAATAGCAACACCCCTTTAGATCCCGCTTTTTAATCTAAATATTCAAACCTGTTTTAAAAAAATCCTGTGGTAAATTATCACAGGATTTTTTGTTGCCGTGTATGTCCCATGATTATTAACCATGCTGCGGAACAATGAAATGAGCACGCCCTTTATTTATATTATTCATACAAAGTGAGTACGAATAGCAACCGAATTGTGTCTTGGCTGGGGATAGATTGAGTGATTATTTGGCAAAGCCATTCATGGTAGCTTCGGCAATCTTTTTGGCAGGGCATTCCTGACGATTTTATAGCCAGAGCCTGGCTCGGAACTGGTTAAACCCCATTTTCCGTTGCTATTGGCCACATTTTAAAATCACTAATATTTGTTGCTTGTAAATTTAGCGATCGGTTGGAAATTGCTTAGAACTTAGTTGTTCACCAAGTTCTTAATAGGCAGGTTATTGTTTCTGGTAAATAAGGCCGTCAGCCCAAGTATAGGTCCAATGGCAAGTAACATGTAAATATATTGACCATTTAAATTGTTAGAAAAGAAGCTGATAAATTGAATGCTGATTATCGTAATTGAAAACCCAATACAATTTACAATTGTTAGAGCAGTACCCCGGGACTCTTCGGGTGCGTTCTGAGCCACTAGAGTTGAAAATAGGGGAGAGTCTGCAATCACTACCAGTCCCCAAAAGAAAAGAAACACAATTAGTAAAATAGCCGAATCTGCAAACAGAAAAAGGGGCGAAATTAAACAGCATAAGCAGGATAAAAAAAGGCACGTGCTGGCTATTTTCTTTGCACCGTATCGTTTGGAAATTAATCCGCTAAGCACACAAGCAAGAGCGCCAGAGCCAATGATTAAGAAAGATAGTAAGGAAACGTTCAGACCCGTGCCTGGGTATTTGCGATTGTAAGAACCAAGCATGATAGGTACGAATGCCCAAAAAGCATACAGTTCCCACATGTGTCCAAAATATCCAAATGCAATGGCACGAAAATCTCCCGATCTAAACCCCTTAAGGAATGCGGTAAACTTTAATTTTTGTGCGGGCTTGCGAAAAGGACCATCCCGAACAAATACTAAAATACTTAACCCACCCAATACCGATAATGAGCTGGTTGAATATATGACGTACTTCCATGGAAAACCAATGGTAAAGTTTTTTAGTAAATGAGGGAATGCGGTTCCCAGCACGAGGGCACCAACTAAAAATCCCAATGATTTACCGAGGCTTGCCTGGTAATAGTCTGAAGCTATTTTCATACCCACGGGATAAATTCCTGCAAGAAAAAATCCCGTTGAAAATCTAAAAAAAAGTATTTGTTCCGAATCGACATTGCTGATGGTTATGCCTAGATTAAAGAGCGCCGCCACGATGGAACTAGTGAAAAAAATAAGGGAGGGAGAAAAGCGGTCAGCAATACTAAAGATGGCAAAAACTAAAGTGCCTGTAATAAAACCTAGTTGTAGGACACTTGTTAAATGAGCTAAAAAAACCGGTTCCAAATGCAGTTCGTTTGCCAGGTCGGCTATCACCGAATTTCCAGCAAACCAAAGTGACGTACAAAGAAATTGTGCCATCACTATGATTGGCAAAATACATTTCATTGGATTTTAGTCTTTAATGATGGGAGGATAAAAACCAATGCTCAGCAGGATTACGTTTGCCCGGATATAAAGATGGGATTTGTACAATGATGATTATTGGAAATATATTTCTTAAAAAATTTGGTTGTTAAACAGTGCGTGTTGGCTGGGGTTTAATATCCTTTAATGTGATTAAACTTCCTGTTTCCCCTAATCCAGAGTTCAATTTAAATATTTTTAATTTGCCACACTAAAAACATTTGAAAAGTCCTTACACAAATTTGAAACTGGCATAACCCTGCTATCAGCTACAGCAACTTTTTTTTACACTTACCAACTTCTATAAATATCTTTTAGGGACCAGCCTTAAAAGATACTTTTATGTTTCCAATACCAAACATAAATGATAATATAAAAAGTATGGTTTGAACAATTTATTTCACTATTAACTTTTATAAAACTACTACCAACGCCCGCGGCTAAAAGCTATACGGAAGCTTTTACCCAAATGTGCGGCCTGGCCGTAAGTTTGAGAAGCATACAGCCAAGCTCTTAAGAGCATATTACTTACTAAAAAACTCCTGGCTCCGAAACAGCAACCCGCATTGCGTGTGGTTGTTGGTGTTGTTTTACACCTCGTCATCAACGGTTCATAGCATTAGATAAAAGCCTGCTGTGGCTGCGCTGTGCTTTGCAAAACACCTGGCAAGTTTGGCACCATTCTGGTTGCGTTCCTGTGATCCCTGGCCACGGTATAGCAACATTGGCCTTATTATTTTCACTCTTAAAAATATGCACATGGCAGCAAATAAAAAAGGCATGCCTTCTGGCCTGAACAAATCAGAAGGTACCGGCGTTCCGCAAAATATGGAAGATAAAGACCTTGAAAAAGATAAAGAATTAACCCGTAAATACACGGATGACGACCAGCAGGTTTCAGACAATGTACAGCGCAATAATCCTAACCGCAATGTAGATAAAACGAACAGTGATAACGCCAGTTACACGTCTAATAATTAACACACGGGTAGCCCCATCAATGATTTTGCAGACAAATACTCATAGAAGCCTGTTGCTAAATCCCCTGGGTGTTACTTTTAGAAATTGTCAGAGATGATTGTCACAATGCTTGAAAGCCATGCGTTTTCAGGAGTTTACAAGCAATGTTTGACGACCTGGCGTTGGGGCGGTATTTTGTGTTCCTTCTGCCTTCAACTGAAGCCGTTTAGGGATAAAAACTTTAATGGTTTCTTCTTATGCCTACATATAATTTTTAAGCTGGTAATGCCGGTGAATTTCCTGTTACTTCAAACATTTTGTCAGCCCAAAATACTCTGATTAATTGTCCGGTAGCAATTAAAATATTTGTATATCCACCAGGTTTGAGGATAAATTGTTTGTCAGTTAGTGCCGAAGTATAAGAGCCCACTTATAATTATGAGCAACATCCATTGACCAAGTTTTAAATAGTTTTTAGCAAATTGTTTTGAAATCGAAATTGTGAATGCCCAAACAGCTGCGTAACCTAAAAAGTAAATTGTCATTATTTGCAGCAAAGTTTTCTCATTGTCAAAATAGTTTGTGAAGTTAATCAGTCCCAGGCCGATTGAAGCAAAAAGCAAATCAAACGAAACCCAATGCCAACCGCACCTTGCCATGGTCCATTTTTCTGTTTTCTGATAATTGTGGTCCGTTTCAAAGTTTGGTTTTACTAGTTTCAATTCTTTGTCTCCCATAAATGTATGAATGAAAAAAGCTGAAAGTGTCAAAATATTTGCTACTAAAATCGGTATGTTCATATTCTCGGAGTATGATTTTTATTATAACGAACAACAGGAGTTTGTGAAAAAATCTCCCTCCCGCCAAATATACACACAATGTGAATAGAGCCAAACTGCTTCATAAAATTTGTGTGGTAACCTACATGAACTTTGTAACAGGAACGTCCCGCCACTGCACTTATTTTCATTTGGTATTACTCTACCGCAGCAGATCAATGGCCTTGCATTGCAACAACCTGCCACGGTTTATGATGCATTGTTTAAAGCCACCTTGCAAACCCTCAAGGTGTTTGCAAGCAAAGCGGGTGTGCAGCTGGGCATGTTAAGCATCTTGCATACCTGGGGACAAAACCTAAGTTTACACCCCTGCCTACCGGCAGGCAGGCTCATTTGCATTGCATTGTACCCGGTGCCGGTGTAAATAAAAAAGGCCGCTGGCAACATTTAAAACACAGTAAAAGGTTTTTGTTCCCTGTAAAGGCCATGAGCAAAGTCTTTAGGGCAAGGTATGTGCAATGCCTGCGACAATGCGGCTTTGCAGACAAAGCAGTTTTAGGAAGCATGTTTGAAAAACCATGGGTAGTGTATGCCAAGCGCCCCTTTGGCGGGCCCAAACATGTGATAGAATACCTGGGCCGATACACACACAAATTGGCCACCTGCCTGCCGGCAGGCAGGTCAGCAATCATCGGCTGCAAAACGTAACGGATGAAGAAGTAAGCTTTAACTACAAAGATTATAAAGATGGCGGCAGCTAAAAGTTAATGACGCTTAGCAACCGTGAGTTTGTAAGAAGGTTTGCTCATCACATACTACCACA
>JBBSJJ010000186.1:0-4718 GCA_038257335.1 Chitinophagales bacterium
ATTTTCTCTATGTCCCAATTCCACCATTGTATTTTTAAGAGTTTAAGTATGCTGTCTTCTACAAAACGCTTTTTAATTTCCGTGGCAGGGTTACCGCCCACAATGGAGTAGGGTGCTACGTCTTTTACGATGGTAGCATTGGTTGCTATGATGGCTCCATCTCCAATGGTCACACCTGCCATTATGGTTGCGTTGTATCCGATCCACACATCGTTTCCAATTACGATATCTCCTTTGTTTGGATAGGTTTTTCCCACCATGGCAGTTTCCCACCCATTTCCGAAAATGGCAAAAGGATACGTTGTCAATGCATCGGTTAAATGGTTGGCTCCGTTCATAATAAAAGTTACGTTGGAAGCAATCATACAAAATTTCCCGATCATTAATTTATCGCCAACAAAGTCGAAATGATATTTTACATTTTTCTCAAAGTTCTCTACGTTGTCAAAGTCGTCATAGTAAGTGTAGTCCCCAACGATGATGTTAGGATTCTTTACAACGTTTTTTAAAAAGCAAAGCCGGTCATAATTGTCCAGTGGAAATATTTGGTCTTTATTGGGTCCTGTCATGATGATTGTATTTTAGAACGACCGTTGCCGTTATAATGGCGTCGAACAGGGTTTTGTAAAAAACTTCCGCTTGCCAAATATACAGAGTATTTAGCCTGTGCAAAGTGCTGTATGGTAAGAGGCTTAAACATTGTTGGGGCTTCCCAATGAAATAAATGTAATATAAAAACCCCTGTAAAATCTAACTACATTCAAAAAAAATACTATACTTTGTATGTTGTTTTTGTATTCATTTTAATTAATGAGTTCTCTCCCTTACCCCTGCCGGTTTTATCCCTATTAAATTTCAGGCGTATGAATAACGAAGCTGTTGCACAAAAAGAAAAACTGAGTTGCTTTGTAGTAATGGGTTTTGGCATCAAGACCGACCTGGCTACTGGCCGCCAGTTGGATCTTAATAAAACCTACAAAGTTTTGATTAAGCCCGTGGTAGAAAGTAAAAATCTTATTTGCGTGCGGGCAGATGAAATCCTGCATTCTGGCCCGATAGACTTATACATGTACCAGCAATTGCTGGATGCAGATATTGTGATAGCCGATATTTCTACAGCCAATGTAAATGCGTTTTACGAACTCGGCATCCGGCATGCCTTGCGGCAACGCACCACCATTGTAATTTCCGAAGACAAGTTTGCTTATCCCTTCGATCTTAATCATATAAAAATTGCCTCGTACACACACCTGGGCAGCGCTATAGATTATGAAGAAGTAGAAAGATTCAGGAAAGTACTGGGAGACACGATTGATGCCGTATTAAAACTGCAAGACCCGGATAGCCCTGTGTATACGCACCTACAGGAACTCATTCCTCCCTCTATGCAAAAGAAAGTAGCGAAAGCATTGGAGCAACTGGAAGAAGTAAGTACGGCTATTGCAGAAGGAGCTCCACAAATACCTGAAGATAAAGCGCCTAAAAGCACACTTTCTCTTTTGATAGAGCAAGGCGAACAAGCGATAGAACAAAGAGCATACAAGGAAGCTAAACCGTTTTTTAAGCAGGCCATTCATGATATGAACAAACATGAAGGGCATTTGGAAACTTACGACCCCTACCTCGTGCAAAGGCTCGCCTATGCCACGTATAAAGCCAAAGAACCCGATAATGTTGCTGCATTGCAGGAAGCCATGCAACTATTAAAATTACTGGACCTGGAAAATACCAACGACACTGAAACCGTTACAATGGCCGGCAAAATTGAAAAACGATTGTATAGAGTGCGGGGCGACGAACAGCACCTCAGCAACGCCATTCAATTTTACCAACGGGGTTATTATCTCTTTCGCAACCGTTATCATGGTATCAATTTAGCCTACCTGCTCAACAAAAGAGTTGATTCTTCCATCTACAATACTACCGAAGATAAAATAGCTGATATGATATGTGCCTCACGCATCAGGATGGAGGTACTTGAAATGTGCGAGCAAAACTGGAAAGAATCAGAAGGAAGAAAAAATAGAAATATAGAACCCTTAGCCTATACCATTGACCAAAATCTTTCTGCCGACCGGGCCACCAGTGAGAACCAGCAGCAATTCTGGATTATGGTAAACAAGGCTGAAGCCCATTTCGGTTTGGGACAAACAGCGGAATACCATCTTGCCGTAAACAAGGCTATGCAAATTGACCATACTCCCTGGATGCTGAAATCTTTTACCGATGAGCTTGAAGAACTTACCTGGCTGCTAAAGAAACATGGGCATTATATACAGCTGGTGGTTTAGTGCGGTTGTGTAAGGCTTAATGTTTTGCTGGTGCGTATAGGCGAAGTTGTTTTAAGACCGAAAGCAGAACTGTTAGAAATAGTAATACCAGTGAGTTCCTGCCTTGTTTTTGCGTAGTGATAAAACAAATGGTCACGTAAAGATTTGACTAGGCAACTACGTCTGTAGACGAAGTTTTCTTTCGCTTAAATCAGTAAATGGAAAAGTAGTTAAACAATATCAGCTTTGGCCCTGATACAGCTTTTCAAGTCAGACACTGAATACAAATCTTCTTCATCTGCCAGAAATGAAAAAGTGCGACTGTTAGCAATTAACTGTTGAATTCCCTGGATTACTTGCTGCTCTTCACAGCGCTTAATTATGAAATCGGCAAAATCAGAAATTTCTTCTGCAGTGTCTTCCGGAAGCTGATAATTGCCTTGATAGTTCGTTCGATAATTAGTTAACCCTCAAAAACTCTGTGATTCACTGAGGGGGTTGATTTTATCCCCAATAGTATACGATTTAGTTTGCAAGATATTTGAGAAATTGCTAAAAAGCTTGCAAATTTAAGGATGCTAAGATCCACAAACAAATCGCCGCAGCTAGGAATGTTTGGTTGTTTGGCTGATCAGTTAAACCAAAAACATACATTGTTTCTTCTGGCAGATGAGATAGATTGGAGTGTTTTTGACGAGGCTTTTAAAATCTATTACAGTGTTAATATGGGTGCTCCCTCCAAGCCAATTAGGTTGATGGTTTCTCTGCTTATTTTAAAACAATTACGTAATCTAAGTGATGAAAATATAGTATAGCAATGGTCAGAAAATTGCTACTATCAATATTTTAGTGGTCAGCAGTTTTTTACAGCAGGAGTGCCTTGTGTGCCTACTGAGTTAGTTACGTTTCGGCAACGCATTGGAGAAGCTGGTGTAGAATTAATTTTAAAAGAGAGCATAAGAGTCAACCGAAAAGATGATGATAATGTAGGCAATGCCGTAAGCCTGGACAGTACTGTTCAAGAAAAGAATATCACTTATCCTACTGATGATAAAAACTATAAAAAGATAATAAAGAAGTGTTGGAAAATAGCAGATGAAGAAGCGATTGACCTACGGCAGTCATACGTAAGAATAGTAAAAACGTTAAGTTATAAGCAACGGTTTAAAAGACATAAAAATGGTGTTAAGGAAGCAAGAAAAGCAAATAAAAAAATACAAATAATTGCGGGAAGGCTTATGAGAGAAATTGCCCGAAAGCTAGTATTAGAAAGGCTTGGCGTACACTTGCCATTTCTAAAAATTGGCCCAACAAATTCTTTCACAAAAAAGGGGCGACAGTCATAAGATTTACAGCCTTCACGAACCAAATGTGAAGTGTTACTCAAATGGCAAAGATCATAAAAAGTTTGAGTTTGGAAGCAAGGCATCTATCATAGTAGATCAGAGTTGTGGTATAATAATGGGGGGCTGTCAATTTTACAGAAACACTACACGATTCTAAAACAATACCAGAAGCACTAGAGCAATATGAAAGACTTAATGGCGGGCAGCCAAAAGAAGTATTTGTTGACAGAGGTTATCGAGGCATAAAGGAATACAATGGCGCCAAAATAAACTCTCCAAAGCCCGAAAAAAATATTTCAAATCAAAAAGTACAAGGACACATTCAAAGAGCTGGCATAGAACCAGTCATCGGTCATTTAAAACAAAGCTATCGGCTGAGCAAAAATTACTTGAAAGGAATATTAGGAGACAATATGAACGTCATTCTTGCGGCTGCTGCAATGAATTTTAAATGACGAATGAACCTCTGGCGTACAGAGGCAAATTTGCGTTGGGTACTCCTCTTTAAATACATTCAAAAGGTTTACTGGGATTTTTATGCTTTTTTAAAAAGCGACTTTTTGAGGGTTAACTAATTAGTTTTGGTTTTCCGTTGCTATCAACAATGCGGTTTAAAAATGTATCTATTGGAGTTTTATGCACATTCTTTCCAATGGCTTTAATTACCTGAATGTTACCATTTGCAATTTCAACAATGGCAATATGTGATAGGGGCATTCCTTTATAACCGGCGGTTACACTTTCAATAGCATCACACAAGGGACCGCAATCTAAATCCTGAAAAATAATATCCCCGTTTTTTAAATTGATAGGATGGGAAGAACCTATTTTCTTGTGCAGTTACTAACGCACTGTTGATTAAAAATAATAAGCAACATGTTGTGAACTTCATGAGCGTGGTTTAGAGGTTTAGACGTTTAGATGAAGACCTATAATTGCGAACTATTATTATATTTTTAATGGCTGTGTTCAAGCAATAAGTGCAACACGTTGTTTTAGTAAATGTACCTCATTAGGGGTTTTGTATTTAAACTTTCTAACGGGTCTGTTATTAATCGTTGTTTCTACTTTTTTAACATCATTAGCGGTTACTTTTTTAAAA
>JBBSJJ010000187.1:0-4658 GCA_038257335.1 Chitinophagales bacterium
GTAATTGACGGAACCCTGGTTGCAAACGGCACTGCAAACAATAAGATAGTTTTCAGCGGCGACCGCTTAGACGAACCGTACAAAAATTTTCCGGCAAGCTGGCCCGGGATTTTCTTCAGGAGTAGCAGTAAAAATAACCTGCTGCAGTTTACAGAGATCAACAACGCTTACCAGGCGCTCGTAATACTGGAACCCGCAAGCAATGCAAATCCAAAACTCAGCCTTCAACAATGCATTATAAACAATGCCTTCAACGCCGGTATTCTTGGCAGCAACAGCAGCGTGCAGGCAAGTAACCTCCTGGTAAGCAATTGTGCCAATAATATTTTGCTAGAAAAGGGTGGAAGCTATTCGTTTAACCACTGCACAGTGGCTTCTTATTCCAGCAATTTGTTATTGCACAAAACGCCGGTATTATCGGTAGCCAATTTTGCAGCGGGCAACCCTACCACAATGGATTTACAGGCTACTTTTACCAACAGCATATTTTGGGGCGATAAAGGTTTTGTAGAAAATGAAATAGTGGTCAATAAACAAGGCAGCACAATTTTCGATGTTAGATTTTTAAATTGCCTTTACCGGGCAAGCATCGACCCGGTCAATTCAACTATAACAGCCTCCATTAAAAACATAGATCCCCTCTTTGACAGTATAGATGTAACCAGCAGGATTTATAATTTCAGCCACAACAACCAGCCACTGGCGCCCGGGATAAACAAAGGATTAACAACACCGCTGAGCGTAGATCTTGACAATAACCCACGGCCTGTAGGTCTACCAGATATTGGTTGTTATGAAAAACAGTAAGGTCATGCCATTCGCTTTGTTTATTTTTACTTTCTAAACAAAAACGCATTTTAAACCGTTATTAAAAATAAAAACTATGATAAAATATTGTGCAATGGCTCTGGTGATGGTAGGATGTGTAACTCAACCGAAAGGAACCAACAGCCAGGTACCCGCCACAACTACGCAGGCAGCCACATCTATCTACAACTTTAAAGTACCGGGTCTTGAAAATGGCACCATCGATTTTAGTGCATTCAAAGGGAAAAAGATATTGATCGTAAACACAGCTTCAGAGTGTGGCTATACTCCTCAATACAAAGAGTTGCAGGCCCTTTCTGAAAAATTCAAAGACAAGTTGGTTATTGTTGGCTTCCCTGCCAACAACTTTGGCGGCCAGGAACCCGGTACGGCCACAGAAATAAAAGCCTTCTGCGAAAAAAACTATGGTGTTACTTTCCCCATGGCGGCAAAGGTTTCTGTAAAGGGCGACGACATGGCTCCTATTTACCATTGGCTTACCAGCAAAGCGGAGAACGGCGTGTTGGATGCCAGCATCGGCTGGAACTTTAATAAGTTCCTCATAAATGAGCAAGGTCAAATGGTAGCCTACTTCCCCAGCAAGGTTACGCCGCTCAGCGATGAGATCGTTAGCAAACTCTAAAACAAAATATACTTTCTAAAAAGCCGCCACTCTTGGCGGCTTTTTTTATTTTACTTTGCAGCCATGTTATTTTCGCAAGTCATAGGGCAAAAAGAAACCAAAGAACAGCTCGTGCACATGGTGCAGCAAAACCGCCTCAGCCATGCGCTGCTTTTTTTGGGCAAAGAAGGCAGTGGCGCCCTTTCCCTCGCCTTCGCCATGGCACAATACATGGTTTGCGAGCAAGTAAGTGGAAAGGGAGTAAAGGATAATGGAAAATTGATAAATGATAATGAGCAGCCCGGCGTAGAAGCATCCTTGTTCGCACCCTCACTATTCGGCGAACCAGAACCTACAGCCGAAACAGAAACAAACATCCAGGAACCAGTATTAAGAAATGATGCCTGCGGCGAATGCCCGGCCTGCCAAAAAGCAGCCCTGCTCGTGCATCCCGACATTCATTTTTCCTACCCGGTCATTACCAAAAAAACGGGCGAGCAACCCATTAGTGCCGATTACATTACAGAGTGGCGGGATTTTATACTAAAAAATCCTTATGCCAATGCGTACGATTGGCTGCAGTTTATAGAGGCAGAAAACAAACAGGGCAACATCACGTCCCGTGAGTGTGGCGAAATCATTAAAAAACTCAGTCTCAAAAGCTTTGAAGCGGGTTACAAGGTTCTCGTTATGTGGATGCCCGAATTGCTCGGCAAAGAAGGTAACAAGCTGTTGAAATTAATAGAAGAACCGCCCGCCGGTACGCTCTTTATATTGGTGGCAGAAAACGATGCCCTCATTTTGCCCACTATTCTTAGTCGCACACAACTCATAAAAATTCCCCAGCTCCACAGCCGGGACATTGAAGCCACATTGGAGCTGCAGGAAGGCGTGCCCATGAAAAAAGCTGCGCAAATAGCCGCAGTAAGCGATGGCAACTACCACGAAGCCCTGCAGCAATTGGCCCACAGCGACGAAGATTGGGAAGTGCTGCTGCGGGATTGGCTGAACAGTATTCTTAAAACCGGCCCGGTTGCGCAGGTAAAATGGATAGATGAGATTAGCAAAATTGGCAGGGAAAAACAAAAGCAATTTTTGATTTACTTCATTCACATACTGCAAACGGCGCTCAAGCTAAGTATGGGAACGGCAAGCCAGGCTTTACCCACCGGCGAAGAGGGAAGTTTACACGATTTTGCCCAGCGCTTCAACAAGCTTTGCGTCCTCGAGCAGCAGGAAGCCATCGTGCACGAACTAGACCAGGCCATCTATTATATAGAACGCAATGCCAATGCTAAAATGTTATTTCATGCCCTCAGCATTAAGTTGTACCACATAATTAGCAACAAATCAGTAATTTTGGTACAATGAGGAAACGGTTCAGGAGCGGATCTTGCCAGAAGTAGAAGGTTTTTTTTATTGCCCAAGCTTTTACAGCAATCCCCAACATCGTTGTGTCACTCACTTGTACGGCATACCATTTTTCAACATGCCCGAGCTGTAAAGTATTATATAGTTTAAAAGTACAAGAGCTTGCCTGCCGGTAGGCAGGTGCGACGCCATCGAAGTTGAGCAAAGAAGAAATGTTGGGTAACCAACAATCTTTTGTTGCAGAACCATTTCCCTTGGGAACATCGGCAGATAATGGCTGCCAGGCTCCCAAAAAAACATTTATTTACTTCCCGATGGCTATCGGGATAAATTTTAAAATATGGGTTGTGGAAGTTGTGGAACCGCCAAAGACGGCGCTCCCGGTGGTTGTCAGAGTCACGGACATTGTTCCAGTGGTGGTTGTAACAGGATGAATGTACACGATTGGCTGGCCAATCTCCCTTTCAGCGATCCTGAAAGTAGTTGCCGCATTGTAGAAGTAAGCTTCAATAACGGAAGCCGCAAAGATTACTTCAAAAATACCTCCCTTCAATATTACGAAAAAGGCGAAATGATCACCCTCGAAGGGGTGAACGGTTTTGACGTGGGTATGGTAAACCTAACCGGCGAGCTGGTGAGGCTGCAGTTAAAAAAGCATAAAATAGACGAGAAGAGCCCGGATATTAAAAAGATATTGCGCCGTGCCACCGATATGGACCTTGCCAAAATGAAAGAGAACAAGGCAAGGGAAGCACAGGTACTCATTCGCAGCCGGGCCATGGCACGCCAGTTGAAACTGGAATTGAAGATGGCCGAGGTAGAAGTGCAGGCCGATGGCCGCAAAGCCACTTTCTTTTACATTGCAGATGATCGTGTAGACTTTAGAGAACTGATAAAATTATATGCCGGCGAGTTTAAGGTAAAGGTAGAAATGCGCCAGATAGGTGCCCGCCAGGAAGCTGGTAAAGTAGGTGGCATTGGAAGTTGTGGCCGGGAATTGTGCTGCAGTACCTGGCTCACCGATTTTAAAAGTGTAAATACCAACGCAGCCCGCTACCAGAATTTGAGTATTAACCAAACAAAACTCAGCGGACAGTGCGGACGTTTGAAGTGCTGTTTGAATTACGAGTTAGATACTTACATGGATGCCCTGCAGTTTTTCCCTACCGATGCAGACATGCTGGAAACTGCCAAGGGCCGAGCCTTTTTGGTAAAGAAAGATATTTTTCGCAACCTTATGTGGTACACCATGGCCGATAGCAACAAGCAATACCCGTTGGCTATTGACACCGTCAAAAAAATCAAATTACAAAACAGGGAAGGCATCAAGCCCGAAGTGTTGGAAACAGCCGAAGTAATTACCGGCAAACCAAAAGAAGTAGAGCCAGAATACGCAGATATCGTCGGCCAGATAAGCTTAAAAAGCCTGGAAAAAACTACCCGCAAACGCAGGGATAAAGAACGTGGCCAGGAACAAGGAAATCGTGGGCAGCAAAGAGGTCAGCAGCCACAGGGCCGCCAACCCAATGAACCCCGGGAACCAAGGGAACAGCGTGGACCCAACCAGCAAAACCGGGGACAGCAACAAAATCGGGGGCCAAGACCAAACAGGCCTGATGGACCACCACAACAGGGCGGCCCGCAGCAGCAAGGTCCGCAAGGCAACCGACCGCAACAAAACCGTGGGCCAAGACCTAGCCGCCCCGATGGACCGCAACAAAGACCACCGCAGCAAGGCGGCAATCAACCTGGCGGCGGACAAGGCAGGCCACAACGTGGACCGCAAAACCGTGGGCCGAGACCTAACAGGCCTGATGGACCGCCGAAAGAAGAAGGATAAGAAATTAAGACGCATACA
>JBBSJJ010000188.1:0-4571 GCA_038257335.1 Chitinophagales bacterium
AAACGCATCTCAAAAAGTGTCGCCCCGATGGGGCTTTTGTTCTTTTTAATCTCTTGGTACTACCAAAGTGTCGCCTCTACGAGGCTTGATTAGCTTGACGCAAGTGCGCTCTTTACGGTGAGGTCAGATACTTCGCTTCGCCTCAGTAAAAAATGCCTAGGCATCGTCAGGGCTGATGAATTTATATTCTATAATCGCTGATGTTTTCCCTGCCTGCCATTCCTGCCCTGCCTGCCCCTGCTTGTGGCCCTGATTACGGATCTCATTACTGGCCTCATTGCACATTGGCTGAAGTTTAAAAAAATCAATTCTCTTCAAACCCTTGCACTGAGCCCCATTGGGGCGGCATTTTGGTAGAAACAATCATAGCCATTTTATAACAGCCCCATCGGGGCGCAATTTATTTTTCGCTTACAAACGCATCTCAAAATGTGTCGCCCCGATGGGGCTTTTGTTCTTTTTAATCTCTTGGTACTACCAAAGTGTCGCCTCTACGAGGCTTGATTAGCTTGACGCCAATGCGCTCTTTGCGGTGAGGTACGAAGGATCTGCTTTTCCGTACCTCCATCCTGCAGATACTTCGCTTCGCTCAGTAAGATTACTCGAGCACGGGCATTAGCTGATGGTTTTACAACGGTGATTGTTGCTGTCTCACGATGCAACCATCAAATGATAATTTTGCTTCCGAAAACTTTTCATTTATTTTAGCGATTCCCCCCCCAAACTAAAACTATGATTCATTTAAAAAGAACGGACTCATCTGATGTAGATTTTGTATTACTGGTAAAAAAACTGGATGCTTATTTGGCCGAAGTAGATGGCGATGATCATTCTTTTTACGACCAGTTTAATAAGCTGGATGCCATTAAAACTGTGGTAGTAGCCTACAAGGATGCTAAAGCCGTAGGTTGTGGTGCCATGAAAGAACTTGGCCCGCAAACGATGGAAATAAAAAGAATGTACACAGATCCGGCTCACCGGGGAGCAGGCATAGCCTCCCTTATTTTAACAGCATTAGAAACCTGGGCCGGGGAACTGCAATATGAAGGCTGTGTTTTAGAGACTGGTACCAGGCAAGCCGAAGCCATTCGTCTGTATCATAAACTCGGATACAAACCCATTCCAAATTATGGCCAGTATGCAGGAGTAGCAACCAGTTTGTGTTTTGAAAAAGCTCTTATCTAAAATACTTTTCAAGCCAAAAAAATCCAGGAGTAAATTGTTTTAATAATCCTGCTAATTTTTCCCAATGCTTCTTCAGCGTTTACCAGCAATCACCCCGTGAATCTTTCTGGCATCGTCCTTTTTTTGTTTAAAATTCTACAGCATCATTACAATTATAATAATTTCAAATGCCCCATAATTTCTACACAATATCTTTCTAATTTGCTTGCTATGCTTTAAAATATCTGGTACAGCCTTTGTAATTTTTTATTCAATATTTCCGCCTCAGCTACCATTTAAAAATTTTAAGCCGGCTATTTTTATACACTTTATTTTAGTAACTAAAAGACAAGTGCATAAAGGTTACCTGATCACTTTTAAATAAAATAATATGAAAGCACTTGTTTATTATGGCCCTTATGATGTAAGGGTGTCGGAAATGCCGGATGCACAAATTGAAGTAGCCACAGATGTGTTGGTAAAAATAACACTTACCAATATTTGTGGTTCTGATCTTCATATGTATGAAGGCAGAACCGATGTGGAGAAAGGAAAAATACTCGGTCATGAAAACATGGGTGAAGTAGTAGAAATCGGAAATGCGGTGCATCACATTAAAGTAGGAGACATGGTTTGCCTGCCATTTAATATTGGCTGTGGGCATTGTAAAAATTGCGAAACTGGTTACACCGGTTTTTGTTTGACCATGAACCCCGGCACCGCCGGTGCTGCTTATGGTTTTGCAGGAATGGGCCCCTACAGCGGTGGACAGGCTGAATACCTGCGGGTGCCTTATGGAGATTTCAATTGCTTAAAACTACCAGAAGATGCAACGGAAAAGGAAAATGATTATGTAATGTTGTCCGATATATTTCCAACTGGTTATCACGCCACAGAGCTTGCCAGGCTGCAACCCGGAGAGTCAGTGGTAATTTATGGTGCCGGTCCTGTGGGCCTGATGGCAGCGCATTCTGCAGTTATAAAAGGAGCCAGCCAGGTAATGGTGGTAGACAATCAAAAAGATCGTTTAAAGCTTGCAGAAGAATTGGGCGCCATTGCAATTGATTTCTCTAAAGCGCCTGCAGTAGACCAGGTGCTAGAACTTACCAAAGGCATGGGTGCAGATAAAGGCTGCGAATGTGTAGGCTATCAATGTTGCGACAAACACGGCGTAGAGCATTCCAACATTACCATGAATGAATTGGTGCAGGCAGTAAAAGCCACCGGTTGTATTGGTGTGGTGGGTGTATTTGTTCCCAAGGATCCAAAATCGAAGGAGCCTTTGCAAAAAAAGGGACACATGGATTTTGATTTTGGTCAATTCTGGATGAAAGGCCAAACCATTGCAACAGGCCAGGCAAATGTAAAATCATACAACCGTCAACTCTGTACGCTTATTGCTGCCGGCAAAGCACAACCATCCCGCATTGTATCGCATGAGCTTTCGCTGGATGAAGCACCAGAGGCCTATAAACATTTTGATGACAAGGACAAGGGCTGGACAAAAGTAATTTTGAAACCGGGTAAGAAGGCTAGAAAGCCCAGGAAGAAAGCATAGACCTTGTTTCATTGTGTGGCCCCGGTCGCACTCTGGCAAAAATTAGACGGCTGCAAAAAGCCAATCAAGGTAATACGAATTGCAAATTTTACACGGTACGGTTATTGATTTATGTTGAGTACATTAAAACAAAAATTATGCATAATAAAAATGAGTATGGTGTGTGGATGGATACACAGAACGCAGTGATCGTGGGAACTGACGAAAACAATGAAGATAATATGGTGGTAATAGCCCATGTAACAGGGGAAGGAATTTCCCCAAACTCCAGCGAAAAAAATTCAAACAACCAGGAAAAAACGCTGCAGGCAAAGTATTTTAAAGAAATTACCACGCACATGCAAAATGCTACCAAAATACATCTTACAGGAACCGGCACATCGCAGGAACAGTTTATGCATTACCTGGAAGACACGCCTCAATTTAAAAACACGAAGACCACTGAGTGTACTTCTAATAAAATGAGTGATGAAAGGCTGGCAGAATTTATTACAGAGAAGTTGGCTTAAGATCAGTCTGAAAAAAAATAATTGTAAAAAAACTGCAGGGCAACCTGCAGTTTTTTTACGTTAATATAGTTGCAGTAAACTGGAGGCTAATTTTTCATCAACTCGTAACACTGTCTTGCAATCTCCAGTTCTTCGTTGGTAGCAATTACCAATATTTTTACCGGCGAGGCTGTACTGTTCACCTCACGCAAAGGGCCGGTTGTTTGGAGGTTTTTTTCTATATCTATATTGATGCCCAGGTATTGCATGTTGCCGCAAACCTGCTCCCTGATGTTGGCGGCATTTTCGCCGACACCGCCCGTAAAAACAATGGCATCAAGGCCGTTAAGAACGGCAGCATAAGCACCAATATATTTTTTGATACGGTAAGTGTAAATGGCCGTGGCCATGAGGGCGTCTTCGTTGCCGGCGGCTGCCGCCTGGTTGATGTCCCGCATATCGCTCAATCCGGTCAAGCCCTGCATACCACTTTTTTTATTCAAGAGTTCGCTTACTTCCTTTAAAGAATATCCGAGTTGCTCTACCAGGTGAAAAATGATGGAAGCATCAACGTCGCCCGCACGGGTGCCCATTACCAGTCCACTCAACGGGCCAAACCCCATCGTTGTATCTAAAGATTTTTGTGCTTCTACTGCAGCCATACTACAACCATTGCCCAGGTGTATGGTAATTAATTTAGCGGCCGGTTTATTCAAATAGGCTGTAGCCTGCCTGCTCACGTATTTGTGAGATGTGCCATGAAAACCATAGGCCCTGATGCGATGCTCTGTATAAAACTTTTTGGGAATGGCGTAACGAAATGCTTCTTCCGGCATGCTCTGGTGAAAGGCCGTGTCAAATACTGCCACTTGTGTGGCCCGGCTAAATATTTTTTCGGCTACTCCAATGCCCAGGTAATTAGCGGGGTTGTGCAAAGGTGCCAGCGAAAACAATTCTTTTATCTTTTCCTTGATAGCAGTATCAATGATAGTGGTTGCTTTGAAAGCCTCGCCGCCGTGTACCACCCGGTGGCCCACCACATCTATTTCGTTGGGATCTTTTATCACCGCATTTTCTCCGGCGGTTAGCAGTTGTGCAACTATGAGCAAGCCGGCTTCATGCGTAGGAATGCTACCTGTTTGCTGCAGTTGCTTCTCCTCTCCGTTTAAAAATATTTTATGAGAAATCTGTGCATCTTCCATGCCTATTCTTTCTACCAAACCACTGCACACCGGCAACTGCCCGGGCATTTTAAACAGTTGGTATTTTATAGAACTACTGCCGCTGTTTATTACAAAGATGTTCATACGTTCTAAAATTAGAGCCTTTTAAAGGTAATACCAGTTGCCAGATGTTAGCTG
>JBBSJJ010000189.1:0-4456 GCA_038257335.1 Chitinophagales bacterium
GTGGCTACGAGTACCAGGATATGCGGACGTATGCAGCATGGGATGTTGATTATGTAAAAATAGACTGGTGCAATACAGATAATTTAGATGCACCATCTTCTTATAAAATGTTTAGCGATGCCATCCGAAAAGCAGGCCGCCCAATGATATTGAGCATTTGCGAATGGGGCGTCACCAAGCCGTGGAAATGGGCAAAAGATATTGGCCATAGCTGGCGCACCACAGGAGACATAGCAGATAATTTTGACCATGGCCTGTATGCTGACGATGGCAAAGTATGGGGCGGCGGTGTATTGGTAACGCTCGATATGCAGCGCACGCTGCAACCATATTCGGGGCCAGGCCAATGGAATGATATGGATATGCTACAGGTAGGAAATGGCCACATGACATTTAATGAAAACCGCTCTCACTTTAGTTTGTGGGCAATGATGTGTTCGCCACTAATGGCCGGAAATGATTTGAGAAAAATGACAGATAGCACCAAAACCATTTTGACCAACAAAGCAGTTATTGCCCTCAACCAGGATGCCCTGGGCAAACAGGCAGAAAAAATAATTGATGAAGGCAGGTTTCAAATCTTTAGGAAAGAATTGAGCAATGGAGAAATTGCACTTTGTTTTTTAAACCGCAGCGATTTACCGATTACAAAAAAAATAGACTGGCAAAAAATGAATATTTCGAACGGAAAAAAGTTTACTGACTTATGGACCGGCAAACAACAATTAATTTCAACCGTTCCTCAAATTAGCATTGAGGGACATGGGGTGTGGGTGATAAGAATAAACAGCAGTAAAATGTAGCGCTGTAGAGAAGTAAAAACAGACAGGAGAACCAATGAATGATTTACCTACTCTTCTTTGATTTGAAGGAATTACCAATTAGAAGCTGTTTGAATTAATTATTTTGAAACCAGCTTCAGGTCTTTGTAGCAGCATCGTTGTGTCACTCACTTGTACAGCATACTTTTTATGAACTTTAATTATGTAATTAATAAATGTTTTATAAAACTCAACATTTTACCAAAAAAAATCATTCTTTTTCGAGTAAAAATGGCTTGGTTGCTAAAAGCCTCTACCATTAGGGGTTCTAGCCCCTCTTCTTTGGAGAGGGGCTGGGGTGAGGTTATACATGCCGGGTAAAGGTTTTAACCACTTAGTTGGACAACAATAATAATCAATAATAATCAATAATAATAACTAACAAAAAATGAAATTTATCCTCACCACATTTCTATTTCTTACGCTTATAAATACAGGTTATGCGCAAAACAATTTTGCACAAACTATTAAACTAAGCAACAACTGGAAATTTAGAAAAGCAAGAGATAAAGCATGGCTGCCGGCAATAGTGCCGGGCTGTGTACATACCGATTTATCAGACAATAAAAAAATAGTTGATCCATTTATTGGTAAGAATGAACTGGCTGTAAAATGGATTGAAAATGCTGATTGGGAGTACACTACAACTTTCAATATCAATGCCGCTACGCTTTCATTTTCCAATATTGACCTACAACTGGATGGCCTGGATACGTATGCAGATGTGTACCTGAATGAAACCCTGGTTTTAAAAGCAGACAATATGTTTATTGACTGGACAATACCTGCAAAGAAATTATTGAAACAAGGCCAGAATAAATTGCGCATTTATTTTCATTCTGCCGTAACGGTGGGTATGGAAAAACTACGTAAAGTTCCCTACACGTTAATGGCAGCCAATGAAATAGCTCCCGAGAATGAACGCTCCAATGTGTTTACCCGCAAAGCACCTTTTCATTATGGCTGGGACTGGGGCCCAAGACTGGTTACCTGCGGCGTATGGAAACCCGTTAAAATAAAAGCCTGGAACACAATGAAACTAGATGACCTATACGTAAAACCAATGGAAATTAATAGCAACAAAGCAAGCTACAAAGCCATTTTAGAAATTGTAGCAGACAAGGCGCTGCCTGCAAGGCTGGAAGTATATATTGACAAGGTTAAAACAGCATCTGCTGCGGCTGTAACATTACAGGCTGGTAGCAATACTGTTGATGTAAATTTTGCCATCAATAAACCTTCGCTTTGGTGGACAAACGGATTGGGTACTCATAAACTTTATAATGTTGAAGTAAAACTTTTTACCGGTGATAAATTTGTGCAAACCATTAGCAAACGCATAGGCGTGCGAACGATTGAAGTAGTACAGGAAAAAGATTCGATTGGCACCAGTTTTACGTTTAAATTAAATGGCGTACCTGTTTTTATGAAAGGGGCCAACTATATACCCTCCGATATTTTTACTACGAGAAATACAATCGCCGGTTATAAAACTGTGGTGAGAAATGCGGTGGACGCCAACATGAACATGCTGCGTATTTGGGGCGGTGCCATTTATGAAAATGAAGAATTGTTTGATATGTTGGATGAAAATGGCCTGCTTGCATGGAACGATTTTATGTTTGCCTGCAACCTGCAGCCCAACGATTCGCTGCACCTGGATAACATTCGTAAAGAGGCAGAGTACAATGTAAAACGCCTTCGCAATCATCCCTCCATTGCTTTGTGGTGTGGCAATAATGAAAACCTGCGGGCATGGCACAACTGGGGTTGGAATAAAAAATATTCACCTGAAGTTGCCGATACATTGTGGCAGGTGTATGAAAAGATATTTTACAACATATTACCAGATGCTGTAAATAAATACCAGCCTGAAGTGTACTACTGGCCTTCATCTCCGCAAGCCGCAGGCAATAACATATCCAACAGAATTTCTGGTGATGAACATGACTGGACGGTTTGGTTTGGCGATGTACCTTTTACCTCCTACTCTACCGATGTGCCAAGGTTTGTGAGTGAGTATGGCTTGCAATCTTTTCCTGAAATGAAAACGATCAAAGCATTTGCAAAAGACAAAGACCTTGCTTACCGTTCTGAAATTATGGAACACCGGCAGCGTAGCCTGATGCCCTGGATAGGGGATAATTTTAACGGCAACGAAATGATAAAAACCTACATAGCCCGCTATTACAAAGTACCGGAAGATTTTAAACAGTTTGCGTATGTAAGCCAGTTGATGCAGGCCGAAGGTGTAAAATATGCCATTGAAACACATCGAAGTAATATGCCCCGTTGCATGGGTTCTTTGTATTGGCAAATTAATGATTGCTGGCCTACCATGTCGTGGAGCAGCGTAGATTATTTTGGCCGTTGGAAGGCGTTGCACTATGCCATAAAAAAAGCCTTTCAACCCATTTATCCCATTATAGATACAGTGGGCAATGCTGTAAATATTTCTGTAGCATCCGATAAATTAACGTATACTAAAGCTGCACTTACTATAAAGTTGTACAGCTTTGCAGGAAAAGTTATTTGGCAAAAAGAAATTGACACCTTGCTCGCAGCCAACACCAGTAAAATCTATTTAAGCATACCAAAGGCAGCGTTAGTAGCCACAAATGATGGCACACAAACAGTACTGGAAGTAACAGTAAAAACTGGTAATAAAATTGTAGCCAGCAACCTTTACTATTTGCAGGAATTCAAAGCCCTGAAATTGCAAAAGCCCACCATTACAAAAACAATAAAGAAATTAAATGCCAACAAATATGAGCTTATGCTAACAACGAATACACTTGCCAAAAACGTAGCGTTTTTCACCAGCAAAACAGAAGGCTTTTTTTCTGATAATTATTTCGATATGCTTCCCGGAAAAATCTACCGCATTACATTTACCGGGGCATCTGTTAATTTAGCAAAGGAGTTGGAAATGATGTGCCTGAATGAGGCGTATGAATAAGTTCAATAATGCATTTAATTTTTACATAAAGTAACTCAATCGTACATGCAGCAAAAAAAGATTTTACTTTTTCTTATCATCATCCTTGCTGGTAATGTGTTTGCACAAAAGAGCAAAACAGTTTTGTATAAAGCAACAGAAGCCAGCCTGGCTAAAAGAGAAATACCCACATGGTTTGGTAATGCCAAGCTGGGTATTTTTATTCATTGGGGCTTGTACTCAGTACCAGCATGGTCTACACCGTATGGCACACCAGATACCGTTACCAACTGGAAGGCATTCTACACAAATAATCCATACGCAGAGTGGTACTTAAACAGCTTACGTATACCTGGCAGCCCCACACAAAATCATCACACAAACAAGTACGGTGCAGGGTTTGATTATTATAATTTTAAAGACAGCCTGCAGCAAAAAACCAGCAAGTGGAATGCAGGTAATTGGGCAACTATTATAAAAGCCACTGGTGCAAAATATGTAGTGATTACTGCCAAACACCACGATGGCTATTTAATGTACCCTTCAAAAGTGCAGCACCCGTTTTTACAACCCAATCAAATAAGTAGCCCCAAAGATTTTATTGGCGGCTTAGCCAAGGCAGTACGAGCAAAGAATATAAAGATGGGTGTATATTATTCCGGTGGATTAGATTGGAGTTTTACAACAAAACCCATTA
>JBBSJJ010000190.1:0-4438 GCA_038257335.1 Chitinophagales bacterium
AAAGCGACTGCAATCAGATGGCCTTACATCGTAAATGCTGCACATATTATCGGCTCCTAAAAAAGTACAAGGCTTGCTCTGCAAAACAAAATCGCCCTCTTCATCTACTTTTAAATAATTTTCTATGAACTCTCCTTCCTTCTGTTTTAAGTGGCGTGATATTCTCTTGATATCCGTGGTTTTAAAACGGGGCGAATAGTTCTTGCAACAGGCTGCACAATCCAGGCAATTGATATTGCTAAATGCTGCTTCATGAAGTTCGGGCAATTGTTTCAAAACAGTGTTCTTATCTGCCCGGTGCAAATAGTTTTTGTACAACTTTATACGGTCGCCAGATTTCTTCTGCCAGTTCTTTAATATCGGATCGATCATTTTGCAAAGATAATTGCAAATGGCAGAGGCCCACCCAATAATGTAACAGCAGTTTTTTGTGCCGCTTTACTCACTAAATTTTGCCCATAGGCAACAAAGCAGCATTAAATTTGTTTTAATCTGTTTAAGAAATACAAGCTTTAACAACACACTATTTACTACTAAAATGGAGGCCTGAAATGTAATGTTGTTATCGTAAATTTGCGGCAATTTTATTACACAGGATTTTATAAACCGACCATTCCTTTTGGGATCATACAATAAAACTCTTCTTAATATGAATCTTTTTGAGCAACAACAGCACGAATTTATCCGGCGCCACATTGGACCAGGCGAAGCAGAAACCAAACAAATGTTGGCAAAAGTCGGCGTGAGTTCGATGGATGAGTTGATAGATAAAACTTTGCCCGCGGCCATCAGGCTAAAGCAAGATTTGCAAACCGGGGAACCGGTGAGTGAATACCAATATCTAACAGAGCTTAAAAAAACAGCTTCTCTCAACAAGCTTTTTAAAACTTACATTGGAAAAGGTTACTACAATACCATTGTGCCGAGCGTGATCCTGAGAAATGTGTTTGAAAACCCAGGCTGGTACACTCAGTACACACCCTACCAGGCAGAAATTGCCCAGGGGCGATTGGAAAGCCTGCTGAACTTTCAAACCATGGTGAGCGATTTAACAGCCTTACCAATTGCAAATGCAAGTTTGCTGGATGAAGGCACAGCTGCAGCCGAAGCTATGGCCATGCTCTTTAACCAAAAAAATAAAAACCACGATCATATTACAGCGCCTAAATTTTTTGTGGATGATGCTATTTTTGATCAAACTAAAGATATCTTAATTACAAGAGCCCTCCCCATAGGTGTGGAACTTGTTTTTGGTGATTACAAAACGGCCACCTTAGACGAACAATATTTTGGCAGCATCGTACAATACCCCAACAGCAATGGTCAAATTGAAGACTATAAAAAATTCATAGATCATGCACACAGCGTAAACAGCTTTGTGGTAATGGCAACAGATCTGTTGGCTCTTACGCTGCTCACACCTCCCGGCGAGTTGGGTGCAGATGTGGCTATTGGCAATACACAACGCCTGGGCGTGCCTTTGGGTTTTGGTGGGCCTCATGCTGCATTTTTTGCCACCAAAGATGATTTTAAAAGAAACATTCCCGGCCGCATCATTGGTGTGAGCCAGGATGCCCAGGGCAACCGTTGCCTGAGAATGGCATTACAAACCAGGGAACAACATATACGCCGGGAAAAAGCTACCAGCAATATTTGTACAGCACAAGCATTGTTGGCAAATATGTCTGCCATGTATGCCGTGTACCATGGCGCAGAAGGATTGAATAATATTGCCAAACGTATTAGCCTGCTTGCGCAAACGCTCAGCAAAGCATTGGCAGAACTAGGTTTTGCTGCAGCAAACAGCGCTTACTTTGATACCATTAAAGTAAATGTAGAAGATGTAGCAAGGCTGCGGGAACTTGCAGAAAAGCAAGAGATTAATTTTGCCTACTACCCCAGTGCAGTGAGCATCTCGCTGGATGAAACTACATCCCAAAAAGACATCCTGCACATACTGCATGTATTTGCGGCTATGCGTAACAGTGATACCGCTGTAGCTGAGTTTGATGCAGATGCATTGCTAACCAACATCCCTACTGCACTCACCCGTACTTCAGCGTACTTAACACACCCTGTGTTTAACACGCACAGAAGCGAGAGCCAGATGATGCGATATATTAAAAGCCTGGAGAACAAAGACCTTAGCCTGAATACCTCCATGATATCGCTTGGGAGCTGCACCATGAAACTGAATGCCGCCACGCAACTGATACCGGTAAGCTGGCCGGAGTTCAACAGCATTCATCCTTTTGCGCCAGCAAGCCAATGGAAGGGCTACCAGCAAATTCTTACAGAATTAGAAAACTGGCTTAGTAACATTACCGGCTTTGCTGCTACGTCTTTGCAGCCCAACAGTGGTGCGCAAGGCGAATATGCCGGGCTGTTAACCATTAGTGCTTATCATGCAGACAGGAATGACACTCACCGCAACATTATTTTAATACCCATCAGTGCGCACGGCACCAACCCTGCAAGTGCAGTGATGGCGGGCTTTAAAGTGGTAGTAACCAAATGTGACGAGGCAGGCAATATAGATTTAGAGGATCTAAAAGCCAATGCGCTTAAGCACAAAGACAACCTTGCGGGCTTAATGATTACTTATCCAAGTACCCATGGTGTATTTGAAGAAAGCATCATAGATATTTGCCAATTGATTCATGACAACGGAGGATTGGTTTACATGGACGGTGCCAATATGAATGCACAGGTAGGATTAACGAGTCCGGGTAATATAGGTGCCGATGTTTGTCACCTGAATTTGCACAAAACCTTTGCTATACCGCATGGTGGTGGCGGACCCGGCATGGGCCCCATTTGTGTAAATGAAAAGCTGGCTCCCTATCTTCCGGGGCACAATACTTTGCATAATGCTGATAAGGCCATTCATGCAGTAAGTGCGGCTCCATTTGGCAGCGCCAGCATTTTACTCATCAGCTATGCCTACATAAAAATGTTGGGAGCAAAAGGTTTAAAGTCTAGCACAGAATACGCCATTCTTAATGCCAATTACATGAAGACAAGGCTGCAGACTGATTTCCCTATTTTGTACACAGGTAAGAACGGTACTTGCGCACATGAGTTTATTATAGATCTCAGGCCGTTTAAACAAAGCGCCGGTATAGAAGCTGAAGATGTTGCCAAACGCCTGATGGATTATAATTTTCATGCACCCACGTTAAGTTTCCCGGTAGCGGGCACCATCATGATAGAACCCACAGAAAGCGAAGACCTGGCAGAACTGGATCGTTTTTGTGATGCTATGTTAAGTATAAGAGCTGAGATAAGAGCCATTGAAGAAGGAAAATCAGACAAGGCAGACAACGTTTTAAAACATGCGCCACATACGCAGTTGGTAGTGATGCAAGACGAGTGGAAACACTCCTACAGCAGGGAGGTAGCTGCCTACCCGCTGGAGTACGTAAAACAAAATAAATTCTGGCCCTCGGTGAGCAGGGTAAACAATACTTACGGAGATCGCAACCTTATTTGTACCTGCGAACCGGTGAGCGCTTACATGGAAGAAGAAGTACAGGCTTAAGTTCGAAAATAAAATTGTCAGAAGCGTTCTCCCGGGGAGAGCGCTTTTTTTATTTTAATGGGACGCTTTTTTACCTGGGGTTTTTCGAAAGGATTTTTGGCTAAATGGTTTTACCCCGGCCGGGTTTTTGCACTAAATTTAAAATTCCAAAAAAATCGATTAGCTATGTTCAATAAATGTAAAAAAATAATAGGCAGCGCCTTGCTTGTTGCGTGTATGACGCCTGCCTTTGCACAGCAAGATGTGCGAAAATTTATAGACCCAGACAATATGGATCTAACCATTAAACCTGGAGATGATTTTTATGGGTACGCAAGTGGTAATTGGATCAAGAAAAACCCGGTGCCGGCAAAAGAAACCCGCTGGGGAAGTTTCACCCAGTTGAGAGATTTCAATATCAACGCCGTGAGGGATGTGTTGGAAAAAGCAGGCGCCGATAAAGCGGCTATCAAAGGAACACCTGCACGAAGAGTGGCTGATTTTTATGCAGCAGGTATGGACAGTTTGACCATTGAGAAAAGAGGCTACACTCCTATCAAAAATGAGCTGAAAAAAATTGCTGACATCGATGACAAGGGAGACTTACTGGAAGCGTTAGCCCGCATGAGGGTAAAAGGCACAGGATCGCCTTTGTATGGATTTTTTGTGGGACAAGACAGAAAAAATGTAGAGGTAATGATACCGCAATTAAGCCAGGGCGGCACTACCCTGCCAGACAGAGATTATTATCTTAAAAATGAGGGACGCAATGCCGGTATCCAGGAGGCATACAAAAAATACATCAGCACTTTATTTTCTTTGGTAGGGAATTCTACTGCAGTGGCTGCAAAAAATGCCGACATCGTTTTCGAACTCGAAAAGCAATTGGCCGAAGCCCAGATGAGCCGGGTAGAAATG
>JBBSJJ010000191.1:0-4419 GCA_038257335.1 Chitinophagales bacterium
AGCCATCCAGGTTCATATACAGATTATAAGAATTTTTACGAAGATGCAGGAAATGATCCTGACGAATAAGGACATCTTGTTGCAGTTGGAAAAATTGGAGAAAGATGTAAAAATTAATAAACAAGATATAGCATTGATTTTTGAGGCATTGAAACAATTACTTAATCCACCAGTACCCCCAAGAAAACGAATAGGTTTTAAACCGGATGATTAAATACGTCGGGTCAAAGGAGTCGTTAACAGGATTCCAACATGAACAAACCTTTTACCAATGATCTTAGTGATATAACACAAAAGAGGATGCCATTACAATCAAATGTTGAGTACAAAAAATAGAACTTATGTCAGAAACAAAAACAGCTCCTGCATTATCAGAAACAAAAAGCTCCCCTTCAGATGCGGGGGAGCAAGTAGTGCAGGATAATCTCGATTACACCTTATTTTCCTGGAGCAAGCAAAAAGGCCAAAATCCCATCGCAGTAAAACATGCCGAAGGGGTGTACCTATACGATTACGATGGCAAGCGCTATATTGATTTTAGCAGTGGCCTGATGAACGTAAATATCGGTCATGGCAATCAGCGTATAACCAATGCCGTGGTAAAACAAATGCAGGAGGTTTCTTATGTAACACCAAGTTGCGTTACAAAGGCTCGTGGAGACCTGGGTAAAAAGCTGGCAGCAATTTGCCCCGGCGATTTAAACAAAGCATTCTTTACTATTTGCGGAGCAACCTCCATTGAGAACGGCATTAAACTGGCCAGGTTATACACCGGTCGTCATAAAATATTAACCCGCTATCAATCTTATCATGGGTCCAGCAATGGTGCTATGACGGCCAGTGGCGATCCACGCAAACTGGCTATGGACAGTCAGCAAGCCCCAAATTTCGTTCACTTCGATTTACCTTATTTATACCGTTGGGAATATGGCGAAGAAAATTTGCTGAAAGAATCTGTGGCAAGCCTCGAAAGGATTATAGCCTACGAAGGCGCAGGCAATATCGCAGCCATTTTACTGGAAGGAGAAAGTGGTACCTCAGGATGCCTGCAATACCCTGTGGGTTATTTAAAAGCAGTGAGAGCGTTGTGTGATCAACATGGCATCCTGATAATTGTAGATGAAGTGATGAGCGGATTTGGCAGAACAGGTAAATGGTTTGGTTTTGAAAATCATGGCATCATTCCCGATATGATTGCCATGGCAAAAGGTTTAACCTGCGGCTACCTGCCTTTTGGTTGCCTGATGGTGAGCGATAAAATTGCAGCCAAGTATGATGATACTGTTTTGGCCTTAGGCTTAACCTATTCTGCACACCCGGTTGGCTGTGCTGCCGCATTAGAAACACTCAAAATTTATGAGGACGATAACCTGATAGAGAACGCAGCCGCAATGGGAGCATACATTACAGCGCAGGTAGAGTTGCTCAAAGAAAAACATCCAAGCATTGGCGATTTTAGAACTACAGGATTGTTAGGCTGCCTGGAACTGGTGAAGAACAGAACGACCAAAGAACCCATGGCTCCTTTTAATGCAAAGCCAGATGAAATGATCGTAATGAATAAGGTGGCTGCAAAAATAAAAGAGTTGGGCATGTACACTTTTGTAAGATGGAGTTATATATTTATTTGCCCACCGTTGACCATAACTAAAGAACAGATAGATGAAGGTTTGGCCATTATTAGTGAGGCGCTTTTAATTGCCGATGAAAATATAGCCGGCTAAAATGCCCCGAAGGGGGACTTCTTGCTACTTACACTTTTAAAATGAACAGCGAATAGCAACATTGAGCCGTTATTGATGATTAAAGAATAAATTTAAATGGGGAAAGATAAAAGTTCATCGGAGATATACAGCACCGCTCCCTCTCTTTTGGAGAATGAGGGTGAGGCTTTATCTTCGTCGCTTTACAGTGCTGACCTGGCGCCGGTTCCTGCTTTTAGAAGAACCTGGACCACCTGGAACTACGCAGCGCTATGGATCAGTATGAGCCTCTGCATTCCGACTTATATGCTGGCCAGCTCTCTAATTGAAGGCGGTATGAACTGGTGGCAATCTATCCTCACCATTTTTATTGGCAATACGATTGTATTAATTCCGATGATATTGAACGGCCATGCCGGCGCCAAATATGGTATTTCATTTCCGGTTTTTGCAAGGGCAAGTTTTGGTACAAAAGGCGCCAACATTCCCGCCATGTTACGAGCCATTGTTGCCTGTGGCTGGTTTGGCATTCAAACATGGATCGGTGGCTTTGCATTATATCAAATGTTTCGTTTATGGATTCCGTCGTTGGAAACCTTGCCCCCAATTTTTCCTGCTTCTTTTGAATTGCAAACTGGCCCCGCAATTTGCTTTTTTGTCTTTTGGTTATTAAATATGTTCGTCGTTTATCTAGGTGTAGAAAGCATCAAAAAGTTATTGGTATTCAAAGCGATCTTTTTACCACTGGCAGCATTGGCCTTGTTGTACTGGGCCATCAATGCAGCACATGGCCTGGGGCCGATTTTAAAAACACCTTCTAAGTTTGCCAACTCAGCAGACTTTTTTCAATTCTTTTTTCCCGCACTTACCGGCATGGTTGGGTTTTGGGCAACGCTATCACTCAACATTCCCGATTTTACAAGATATGCCACTTCGCAAAAAGCCCAGATAAACGGGCAGGCTATTGGTTTGCCCACATCCATGACGCTGTTTGCTTTTGTGGGCGTAGTGGTAACCTCCGCTACTGCCATTGTTTTTGGCACTACTATTTGGGACCCTGTAGTGCTGGCCGGAAAGTTTGAAAGCAAAGCCCTGGTAAGCATTGCTATGATTGCGGTGGCCATTTCAACATTGGCAACAAACATTGCAGCCAATATTGTGAGTCCTGCAAATGACTTTGCGCATTTAGCGCCAAAGAAAATAAATTTTAGAACGGGCGGATACATCACAGGCATCATTGGAGTACTGATTTTTCCCTGGAAATTAATTGCAGATCCCACGGGTTATATTTTCACCTGGCTCATTGCCTATTCAAGTTTGCTGGGCCCCGTGGGTGGCATCCTGATTGCCGATTATTTTTTCATCCGCAAAAAAGAATTGCAGTTAAAAGAACTCTACAACAGCAAAGGCATATATAGTTACAGCAAAGGTTTTAACAATGCTGCTATTATTGCACTCGTTGCGGGAATCGTTCCCAATGTGCCGGGATTTTTAGTAACCGTAAAATTATTGCCCAAAGTATCGGTGGCCGAATGGATAGCACATCTATACAACTATGCATGGTTTGTAGGCTTTGGAGTAAGTGGCATTATTTATTGGCTGTTGATGAAGAACAAGAAATAATTTGGTTGTACCCGGCAGAAGTATTTCAATGGTGCTTCGGTGGCAGCCTGTCCTGTTGCATCGGGATCGCATGGCACATCCCGATTATTTCGGGACTCTTGAACAGAAGATACATTGCTGATTATTTATCTATGCGAGTAATAGAAGAATGAGTACACTTATTCAATGGAATAGTAACAACGTTAAAATGAAATTCATCAAAATAAAAATTTTTTATAATGGCTGAAGAAAAAAACACCGATGCAGAATTGAAGGTTTCTCTATCCCCCCTTCGGGGGGTGGGGGGGCTTCTAATCAAGAACGGAAAGATTGTTACAGCAACAGATAATTATGTTGCTGATATTTTTATTGAAGGCGAAACCATTTCAGCCATTGGTAAAAACCTACACGTACAAGCCGATAAAGAAATAGATGCAACGGGCATGTTGGTAATGCCGGGCGGCATTGATCCGCATGTGCATTTGGATATGCCTTTCATGGGTACCTATAGCAGCGATAATTATGAAACAGGAACCCGTGCTGCCCTGTATGGCGGCACCACCACAGTGATAGATTTTATTTTACAAACACAGGGCAAAAGTTTGCAGTCTGCTTTGCAGGAATGGAAAGGCAGGAGCGATAACAACGCCGTGGGCGATTACAGCTTTCACATGGCAGTCACTGATTTTAACGAAGACACTAAAAAAGAGATCCAACATTTTATAGAAGAGGAAGGCATTACTTCTTTCAAAACATTCATGGCTTATAAAGGCGCCCTGATGATTAACGACCGGCAAATGATTGGCCTTATGCAGGAAGTAAAAAAACATGGTGGCTTGATAAATGTGCATGCTACCAATGGCGATATGATTGATTACTTAATTGCGAAACATAAAAGCGAAGGAAAACTTTCTCCCCTGTATCATTACCTATCACAACCTGAAGTAACCGAAGCAGAAGCCAGTGGACGTTTTGCAGATATGGCCAACTATACAGGCTGCCCCGGCTATATTGTGCACCTCACCTGCGAAGGCGCTTTAAATGCAGTTCGCAATGCAACCCGCAGAAATCAAAAAGTATTTGTAGAAACCTGTATTCAATATTTAATCCTGGA
>JBBSJJ010000192.1:0-4386 GCA_038257335.1 Chitinophagales bacterium
GGTTGGCAGCCAGTTTATGATTTGAGATTTGTGATTTATGATGTATGATTTATGAAACCCGACGGGTTGGCAGCCAGTTTATGATTTGAGATTTGTGATTTATGATTTATGATGTATGATTTGAGATTTGTGATTTATGATGTATGATTTATGAAACCCGATGGGTTGGCAGACAGTTTATGATTTGAGATTTGTGATTTATGATTTATGATGTATGATTTGAGATTTGTGATGTATGATTTATGATTTATGAAACCCGATGGGTTGGCAGACAAAGCCATGCGGAGCAAAACCCGTTGGGTTTACAACAGGTTTTTCCACTCGTTCAGGGCTCTTGCTGATTAACGAAATAAATGCTAATGTGGAAGAACAAATGTTTGTAAAAGGTATACAGTGCCGCTTTTTCTCCTTTGGAGAAAGAGAAGGAGAAAGAGGCTTGATCCGCTTCAAACAAAAAACCAGCAGCGTTGAATGCACGCAAAGCTAACGGCTTTGCAGCCAGGCGGGTTTAAAGGCCTGTGCTTCTATGCGTAAGTCTTGCTAATTACAACTTGATACTGGATACCCGATACCCGATACTTGCTACTTCATACTTACTGCCCCAAGCTTCAACTTTGAACCCTTGAACATTGAACCCTGCCTACCGGCAGGCAGGCTTTGAACCCTTGAACATTGAACCCTTGAACCTTGAACCCTGCCTACCGGCAGGCAGGCTTTAAAACCCTTTAAACCTCTACCTATAATCATACACAACATACCCCCACGGCTCTAACCGGAAACTGAAATTATTGGAGATATTTTCTTCCTCATCCTTGAATACATTTAGGGGATTGCCCGTAAGCACACTGTCTGTAACTTTAAATTGCTGCATGCGGTTGCTGAGGTTTAATATAACCACTGCCTTCCGGCCATCTTTTTCCCGGAGATAAGCGAGTATAGCTTCGTCGTAGCTTGTGGGCAGGCGGCGGTAGCTGGCATCAGTGGCCAGGGCGGGGTTGGTTTTGCGCAGGGTTAGTAAGGTTTTGTAAAACGCCGCCATATCATATTTACCCGTCCAGCGGATGCTGTCTTTTACAAAAAACTTCAGGCGATTTTTATTGGGAAGTTCCTGCCCGCTATAAATTAGGGGAATGGCTTGCGCAAACGTACTGCTGAACACCGCAAAGGTTCTGGCGGCCTTGCCATACTTTTCATACTCGGTACCGTTCCAACTGTTCTCATCATGATTGCTGGTAAAAAAAAGTCGGGCTGCATCTGTAGGGTGACTTTGAATGTTTGCATTGAGTATAGAATCGAAGTAGGGTAATTTTCTAGTGCCGTTGTACAAATCTTTCATGGCATGCATGGCTTGCCAGGTGTAGCTCACATTAAAACCTGCGGTTATCAGTTCAGGCTTTTCTCCTTCCGCCAGCATAAACAAGTCGGGCTTCACCATTCTTAAAGCAGCAATACAATCTTTCCAAAAATCTATGGGCACTTCGCCGGCCATGTCGCACCTGAATCCATCAATGCCAGTTTCGGTTATCCAGAATTTCATGGCAGCTGTCATGCTATCCCGCAGTTCACGGTTGCTGTAATCTAAATTGCGTGTGTCTGACCAGTCGAAGGAAAAGGCAAATTTTCCGGTAGAATCTTTTTCATAAAATTGCGGGTGGCTTTTAATCCAGGGGTTATCGGGTGCCGAATGATTGGCCACCCAGTCTGTGATTACTTTAAAACCCAGGCTATGAGCCTGCTCCACAAAGGCCTTCCAGTCGTCCATGGTTCCATATTCTTCGTTGAAGCCCTTGTAGTTCCTTACCGCATAATAACTGCCCAACTGCGTTGTATCCATTTTTCTACCCTCAATACCAATGGGTGTAACCGGCATAAACCAAAGAATTTCTACACCCATTTCTTTTAACCGCAGCAGGCTCCTGCTGAAAGCATTGATGGTTCCCTCTTTGCTGTATTGCCGCAGGTTCACTTCATAAATATTACTGTTGGCCCACCATTTAGCACCCGAATCAACTGGCCCGGAGAGACTGTCTGTGGCAGATACCGCAGCTGTGGTTGAAGACTTCTTATCTTCCTGGCAGGAGCCTGCAATAAAAACAGCCATTACAAAAACGGGCAGCAATTTAAAATGTGTCATACGCATATTTTTAAAGAGGTTAAGGTTGTAAAAAAAGGGTTGCTTTCGCTGCGGGCATGTGCGGCCATTATTTCTTTTTCTTTGGGTTCACCAGTTTCATTTCTTTTACCAGGTGCCCGGCACCCGCATATTTATCTACAATGAACAATACATAACGTATATCTACCATGATGTTTCTGCAAATGCTTGCATCGTAATTTATGTCACTCATGGTTCCTTCCCAGGCACGGTCAAAGTTCAAGCCTATGAGATTGCCATAACCATCCAGGGCCGGGCTGCCGCTGTTGCCGCCGGTAGTGTGGCTGGTAGCAATAAAGCATACCGGCATCATGCCATTTTTGCCATAGGGTCCGTAGTCTTTTGCAGCATACAAAGACCGCAATTTCTCCGGCACATCAAATTCATAATCTCCGGGCTTGTATTTTTCCATCACCCCATCCAGGTCTGTATAATAACTGTATTTCACAGCATCCCTGGCGGTGTAACCTTCTACATTTCCGTAGGCAACTCTAAAAGTGCTGTTGGCATCCGGGTAAAATTTCTTTTCCGTCATCACATCCATTTGCGCCTGCATATAATCTCTTTGTAAACTATTGATGCGGTTTTGAATGTCTGCAGATGGAGCCTGCACACCCGCCTGGTAAGTTTTTTGCAAATCTGTAAACAAAACCACTGCCTGCAGTTCTTCTATTTCCTTCACAGCTTCCGCAGCAGGTTTTGCCAGCAAAACTGCTAAGCCATCTTTGTTGTAAATGTTGGCCTGTGCATAAACTTTTTGCGCCAGGCTGGTGTAACTACCACCGGCATTACCCAGCCAATTGGTTATAAGGGGCGAAACATTTTTGGCAGGCTGATCCTTTACATACATGCCCACCAGTTTTTCAAACAGTTGAATATCTACGGTGGCACTGTATTCTCCCAGGATATTCTCAAGCGATGGCTTTACTGCGTTTAGGCGTTGCTGGTAGCCCTTGTCGCCATCCTTTTTATAAGCCGTAGCCAACGTATTCAATTGCGATGCGATGGTAAACAATTCTATCTTAGATACGATCTCTGTGTAATAATCCCTTGCCAGGCCATAAGGCTCCATCAATGCATATTGAGTGGCAAGGTCGCTTAACAGCTGGCCATACTTTGCTTTAAAAACGGGATTGGCATCTACCCTTTTTTGAAACTCCGCTTCCATCTTTTTCTTCTTACCCACAGCGTCTGTCCTGGTAAGGCCCAACACTTCGCCCTGCCATTTTTTATAAGAATTTTGAATGCTGGCATATTTGGCTGCATACTGAATTTTGATTTGTTCGTCCTTGCGCATGAAACCATCCATTACTTTAAGGGCTTCATCCCTAATGGCAATTTTTGCAGGATCGCTCACGGTTCTTATTTGCTCTACCGCCGCACTGTGCAGGTATTGCGTGGTGCGGCCTGGGAAACCAAACAGCATGGTAAAATCTCCTGCGGCCACACCATCTAAAGAAATGTTCAAAGATTTTTTTGGCGTATAGGGCACGTTGTTCGCCGAATATTCGGACGGCTTGTTGTCCTTGGATGCATAGATACGAAACATAGAAAAATCGCCCGTATGCCTTGGCCAAACCCAGTTGTCTGTGTCTTTACCAAAATTACCAATACTGCTCGGCGGTGCTCCCACCAGGCGAACATCTCTGAAAGTTTCTGTTACAAATAGATAATATTGATTGCCTTCGAAAAAGCCCCTGGTAAAGCTTTCCTGCGTAGCTTCTTTTTTTACATTCTTCCTTACTTCTGCCAGGTTCTTGTCAATCATACTTTGACGTTCGCTTTCTGTGATGCCGGCACGCACTCCGTTCATCGCCTGCGTAGTTACATCATCTATGCGCACAATAAAGGTTACAAACAAACCTTTGTTAGGAATTTCTTCGCCATTGTTTTTTGCCCAGAAGCCATCCCTGATATAATTCTTCTCCAGGCTGCTGTGATTTTGTATGGCGTCGAAACCGCAATGGTGGTTGGTGAGCACAAGGCCCCTGGAAGAAATAACGCCGCCCGTACAAAACCCACCGAAACTAACTACAGCATCTTTGAGGCTGCCCTTGTTGATGCTGTAAATATCGGCAGCACTGATCTTCATGCCGAGGCTTTTCATACGACTCTCATTGAGTTTGCCCAGCAACTGTGGCAACCACATCCCCTCATCTGCTTTGGCAGTTTGAAGAGCGAGCATCAAAAAACATACGGCAAGTAATTTTGCAAACTTCATAAAGGCTCTATTA
>JBBSJJ010000193.1:0-4347 GCA_038257335.1 Chitinophagales bacterium
GGATAAACTCTGTTCCTTAATAAATATTGTTTGAAAGAGAAATTTTACTTGATTCTTGTATATCGCAAGCATAAGTAAAGTTGCATGCTAGTAACTGAAGCTTTTGAAGATTCCTTTAAATTTATATATGATGGAGATTACCGGGCCAACGTGAACCTGGAACTATTTGGAAAGAATAATAATCAGTCCTCCCGGAACGAAAGTTTTTCAAGGTCGTCCAGGTCTTTATACCTGCCGGCGGCTTTTTTGGATGCAAACAGATCATTCAAATGCAGATAGCGAACCTTCGTATTTTCCATCTCCTTTTCCAGGGACTGGTCAAAAGCTTCCGGGAATAGAACACCCTTTAGTTTTGTAATAATGTCAATACGCATCGGTGATCGCCCCATATTTGAAAAGACATCAAATTTTTCTCCCAAAAAATTCTCTTCTGTCATATCAAATATGGGCATCCCAAAAATGGCATGATCACGGCGTAGCCACCCACGATGATGTATTCTGTGTTCGATACATTTAAAGCAAACAAAAAATTTTGAAATCTGATGCGAAAATATCATGCAGGGCTAAAATTTTCGTGCAGAAAAAACAGACCTATCAATTTTAAGAGGATCACCTTTTTAAAATCCATAGATGGTACAGGTAAGATGAAACGATGTTCGCAATCTGTCTGCTAAAGAGGTCTCCATGGGAAACAAAGAGTCTTTAGCAGCATCCTCAAAGCTCTGCGCTTTGAAAAATGATTTATCAAGCTTAAAATCTTTCACTTTTTAAAGTTCCCTAAATTGTCCAAGATAAATTAATAACCCGCTAATGACCCAATGACCCTATGACCCAATGACCTAATGACTATTCAGAGTTGCCCATTCCCCATTGCAAATTGCCCCTGCATACCGGCAGGCAGGCATTGCCTATTGACACATTGACCCAATGACTAATTGACCAAATGCCTACTTATGTATCTCACTCGTAAAATGAAATTCGATATCAGGGTTATTCGTACGTTCTGTATTTAAAAACCATTCGCTTTGGGCAAGGTAAACGGGATGCCCATCTTTGTCTTCGGCAATATTGGCCTGCTTGTATTTGGTAAACTCCTCTAACTTTTTTGGGTCTTCGCTGGTTATCCAGCAGGCTTTGTAAAAAGGAAGGTTGTTCATTTGTACGGATGCGCCATACTCCTGCAAAAGGCGGTATTGTATTACTTCAAACTGCAGCTCGCCCACACATCCAATAATCTTTTTATTGCCACCAAACTGGGTGTACAACTGTGCTACACCTTCATCCGTTAATTGAGACAACCCTTTTTCCAGCTGCTTGGTTTTCATCGGATCTTTGTTGATCACTTCCTTAAATATCTCCGGCGAAAAACTAGGAATACCTGTAAAGAAAAATTTCTCTCCCTCTGTGAGCGTATCGCCTATTTTAAAATTTCCTGTATCAAACAAGCCCACAACATCACCGGGGTAAGCTTCTTCAATCACATCTTTTTGGCGGGCTAAAAAACTATAGGGATTGCTGAACCGAACATCTTTTTCTAAGCGTACATGCTTGTAATAGGTGTTGCGTGCAAACCTTCCGCTGCATACTCTTAAAAAAGCAATTCGATCTCTGTGCTTAGGGTCGAGGTTGGCGTGTATTTTAAAAATAAAACCACTAAACTTATCTTCCTCTGGTGTTACATCCCGGTTGGTTGTATGCCTGGGCCTGGGTGTAGGTGCAATGCGAATAAAAGCATCTAGCATTTCTTTAACACCGAAATTATTAACTGCACTTCCAAAAAACACGGGTGCTGTGTTCCCGGCGAGGTAATCTTCATAATTCAATTCGCCGTAAACACCATCTATCAACTCTACATCTTCTCTTAAAACATCTGCATCTTTTTCACCAATTTTAGCATTGAGTATTTCGTTGTTCAAATCCGTTATTTCAAGCACGGCTTCGTCGTTGGCTTTTGTGCCTGCGGCAAATAGAACAAGGCTTTTATTGTACAAATCATAAACGCCTTTAAAATCTTTACCACTGTTGATGGGCACCGTCATGGGATGCAGGTTGATGTGCAGTTCGTTTTCTATTTCTTCCAACAAATCGAAACGGTTTTTACCATCCCTATCCATTTTATTGATAAAAACAATCACCGGGGTTTTGCGCATGGCAATAACTTCCATTAATCTTCTTGTTTGATCCTCTACCCCATTCACACTATCAATTACCAAGACAACACTATCTACAGCGGTAAGTGTGCGATAAGTATCTTCTGCAAAGTCTTTGTGGCCGGGCGTATCCAGCAGGTTGATAAGGTGGCCATCATATTCAAAAGTCATTACACTGGTGGCCACACTGATGCCACGCTGGCGCTCTATTTCCATAAAGTCACTCGTAGCGTGCTTTTTTATTTTATTGCTTTTTACAGCTCCGGCTGTTTGTATGGCCCCACCGAACAGGAGGAATTTTTCTGTAAGCGTGGTTTTACCAGCATCCGGGTGAGAGATGATGGCAAAGGTTTTACGCCTGTTGATTTCATTGATGTATTTCATAAAGGGCGCAAAGATAGGCGATGAGGTTCAAAGGTTCAGGGGTTTAGGGGTTTAGGGGTTTAGAGGTTTAGGAGCTTAGGGGTATAGGGGTTTGGGGTTTAGGGGTTCGAAGGTTCGAAGGTTCGAAGGGTTCAAGGTTTTAGAATTATTGAACTGTTGCCGATTGACCATTGCCTTTTGCCCATTGCCAATTGCCGATTGCCAATTGACCGTTGCCCATTGTAAATTGCCTATTGCCAGTTGCCAATTGCCGATTGCCCGTTGCCTATTGCAAATTGCCAATTGTCTATTGCCCATTGAAATGACCATTGACCATTGACCATTGACCACTGACCCCTTCCATTGATTGCCAATTCCCCCTGACCGCCTACCTTTGCGACATGCCAAAAATGCTAAAAATTCTAAGCAATTCATTGCGCCTCACCTTGCAGGAGCTAAGGGTGAATAAACTCCGTACAGCCCTGAGTCTTACTGGTGTTGCATTCGGCATTTTTTGCATCATAGGCGTGTTAGCAGCGGTAAATAGCCTCGAAAGAAATATCCAGAGTGAAGTAAACAGCCTGGGGAGCAATACCATTTACATTGATAAGTGGGATTACAGCGGCGGACCAGACCAGCCTTTTTGGAAGTTTAGGGCAAGGCCTGTGATGAAATATGAGGAAGCAGATATGGTACGGCAGCGGGCTGTGCTGCTGGACGATATTTCTTTTTTACTACAAACCAGGAGCGGCCTTTCTTACAAAGACGACCTGATACCGAGTGCAAGCATGTATGGTATTGTGGAAGCACAAATGACCATCCAACCATTAAAATTTGAAGCCGGCCGGTATTTCTCCCAGGCTGAATTCAACAATGGCAGCAGCATAGCGATCATTGGGTATACCAATGCCGAAAACTTGTTTGGCACAGCCGACCGAGCCATAGGCAAACAAATAGAAATTAAGGGAAAAAAAGTTACCATCGTGGGCCTGCTCAAAAAGGAAGGAACCAATTTTATAGGATGGGATTATGATAATGGGGTAATGTTGCCTTACAAATTTTTCAAACAGATTTTTGATGAAAAAAATTCTGGCCCTATCCTGGTTGCCAAGGGAAAAGAAGGAGTAGCACCTGCTGCATTGATGGATGAGCTAAAAGGCATTATGCGGCAGGTAAGAAGACTCGGCCCCACACAGGATGATAACTTTTCTCTTAACAGCGTAGAAGCTTTTAGCAAAGCCATCACAGGCTTTTTCTCGGTCTTAAATATTGTAGGCGGCATCATTGGGGGAATTAGTTTGATTGTAGGATTATTCGGTATTGCCAACATCATGTTTGTTACGGTAAAAGAAAGAACATCCGTGATAGGTCTAAAAAAAGCCATTGGAGCCAAAAGCAGCAGCATCCTTTTAGAGTTTTTGATGGAGGCTATTATCCTTTGTTTAATGGGCGGTGCCATCGGTTTATTATTCGTTTTTATAGGAACAAAAATTTCATCCAAACTGCTGGACTTCCCGATTTACATTTCCATCCCAATGCTGTTCACCACCATCGTTGTTTGCCTTGTGGTAGGCGTTGTTGCAGGAATATTTCCGGCGTCGAGGGCGGCGAAGTTAGACCCTGTTGTGGCTATTCGGAGTTGAGCAGGTTTAGGGTTTAACGTTTAAGGTTTTTAAAAACGCAGGGGTTTAATGTATATTTACGTCGCTTAAATTCTTTCACCTTTCACCTTTCACCTTTCACCTTTCACCTTTCACCTTTCACCTTTCACCTTTCACCTTTCACCTTTCACCTTTCACCTTTCACCTTTCACCTTTCACCTTTCACCTTTCAC
>JBBSJJ010000194.1:0-4207 GCA_038257335.1 Chitinophagales bacterium
CATATGCAGGCACATGTATTGGCTAATTTTATTGAAGATCGCAAACCTGCCTTTCCTTTTTTATGCCTCACCGTAAGTGGAGGACACACGCAAATTGTATTGTGCAATTCTCCCTACGACATGAAAATACTTGGTGAAACCATTGACGATGCAGCCGGAGAAGCGTTTGATAAAAGTGCGAAGCTGCTGGGGCTACCCTATCCCGGCGGACCACTCGTTGATAAATATGCAAAAGATGGAAATCCACTGGCTTATAAATTTACGGAACCCAAAATTCCGGATCTCAATTTTAGTTTCTCTGGTTTAAAAACTTCCATTTTATATTTCCTGCAAAATGCAGGTACTTCCAATGTATATAAAGAAGCCTTTACTGCCACAGAAGCTGAACGGCAGAAATTTATTAATGAAAACCTGGCTGATATTTGTGCGTCTATTCAACACCGTATTGTGAGCATTCTTCTGAACAAATTGCAAAAGGCAGCAGACCAAACAGGCATAACAGAAATTTGTATTGCCGGCGGGGTGAGCGCAAACAGTGGCTTGCGAAATGGCGTACAAGACCTTGGTAAAAAAATGGGTTGGAATGTTTACATACCTCCTTTTCAGTTTTGTACGGATAATGCGGGCATGATAGCCATTACTGCTTATTACAAATACCTGGTGGGTGATTTTGCTGCGCTTGATGTGATACCAAGTGCGAGAGCGGAATGGTAAAAAGAGTCAAAAGTGAGAGGTGAAAGGTGAATGGGCAATATGCAATATGCAACTGGCAATGGGCAATATGCAATGGGCAATGCGCAATATGCAACTGGCAATGGGCAATATGCAATTGGCAATGTGCAAGGGGCAATATGCAACTGGCAATGGGCAATTTACAATGGGCGATTAGCAATGGGCAATATGAACTCGCAATGGGCAATTGGGAACTGGCCATGCTTCGTTTTGGTTGAGTTTAAACAAGAATTACTTTTTTAAAAACTTCATAATCGAAATTAGTTGTAGCAACATCCGATAGTCTATTTTAGAAATACCACTTACATGCCGAACAACTTTTTCTCCTTCAAACAATTTACCATACAGCAGGAACACTGTGCCATGAAAGTATGCACAGATGCTTGTGTGCTGGGAGCCTTTACGGCAAAGCTGGTAGAGAACGCAGACCATGCCCCAAAACATATCCTGGACATTGGCACAGGAACAGGCTTGTTGGCTCTCATGCTCGCTCAAAAATCTGCCGCTTCTATTGATGCGGTAGAAATGAATGAAGCCGCTGCCGGGCAAGCCAAAGAAAATTTTGCGCAATCTCCCTGGGCAGAAAAGGTACATTTGATGCAAGGCAGCATCCAGCAATTGGTTGCTTCAAAAAAGTACGATCTCATCATCAGCAATCCACCTTTCTTTGAAGATGATCTCCGGAGCGTAAATGCGCAAAAAAATGAAGCCAAACATGATAGCAGCCTTAACTTTCAGGAACTCGTTGATGCTATTAGGGATAACCTGGCAGAGGATGGCTTTGCAACCGTGCTGCTTCCTTATCATAGAACCCCCTATTTTAAAAATATATCTGAAGAGGCTGGGCTGATTGTGAATCATGTGATGCTGATAAGGCAAACCCCTAAACATGGCTTTTTCCGTTCTATTGTAGTATTGGCTAAACAGAGGAAGCATTACCAGGAAGATACGCTTCTTATTCACGACGATCAAAGACAGTACAGTCGTGCCTTTACAGCTTTATTGAAAGATTATTATGTAAAATTATAGCAACTTTTCAGGATAACTTTTCTGCTGCGTATTCCTTCATGTAATCATAGCCTTTGGTTAGTTTGCCATCTTTTACAATGGTTGCCCGTTCTATAACGCTGCTGTTTCCTCCTATCAAATCCAGCAAAATATGTTTGATGAGTTGCTCACCAAAGTACCTGCTGGCGTCTCTCGGCAACTCGTTGGGCAAATTGCCCACCGCCATAATATCCACTGCACCGGGTTCGTATGCTGTTGTTTTAAGAAATGTTTTTTTATCTACGCCATAAACAGGATCCGCAATGGTTGAGTCTCCCAGGTTACAAGGTACCGATCCCAACTTGTCGTCCGTTACATCTGCAATAGTTTGTATCCTAAAACCTGGCTTTGCCAGATCTTGCATTTTAAAAAGCGGAGGAATGTTTGTTTCCCAGTACACTCCGTTCATTAAAATATCTGTGTGAGGTAAGTATTGCTCAAAAAGGCAGTCGTATTGCTGTGGGTTGTTGTGAAAATCTTCCCGGCTGTATGGTCGCCCATTTTTTGGTTTGTACAACAGGGAGCCTTTTAGGTGCACATATACAGGATACACAAATTCTTTTTGCAGGAAATCGTCAGGTTCTACTTCATGAATACCCAGCAGGTTCATAATATCTAAAATGCCATGCGCCACCCTGCCCCCACCAGTAACAGCAATTTTTACTGGCGGAATTTTTAAACCAAAATACGTGTGCACGAGCTGCTGCAGGCTCTTGGCAGTATTCACTCTTTGCAGGGTGTAAGCCCCTGTGCGGTTACCATAAGCCATCATACCGTTGTGAGCCCCCACTATACCGGCAAAAAAACCAAAGCCAATGATGCGGGCACCGTCTTCATGTTCCAGGCATTCATAGTCTATCAGCGTAATATTCCTGGCCATGATGGCTTGCAACATTTGTTGGTTATATGGCTGCAATTTTTTTGTGTGAGAAAAAAACAGGTAGGTTTTCCCTGCTATCAACATGTCTACAGGCACTTCCTTGATGCCCAGCAACACATCACAATCCGAAAGATCCTCTATCACCTCTACCCCGGCGCTTACGTACTCTGCATCAGCGTAACAGCGGCTTTGGCTATGTTGTGCCACCACCGAAATATCATTGCGATTTTTAAGTATCCATTTGCATTGAGCGGGGGTAAGCGCTACCCTGTTGTCGGAAGGAACTTTACCTTCTCTTATCAAGCCTAGTTTAAGCATTCATCGAAGTTTTAAGATTGGCAATTTACATTTTACATTTTATAGTTGGCGTGTTACATTTGCATATGAATTATTTTGAATTATTTGGTTTTGAAGTAGCTCCAAAAATTGATAAAGGCGAGGTTGCCAAAAAATATTTTGCGCTGCAAAAAAATAATCATCCGGATTTTTTTACACAATCTACCGAAGCAGAGCAAGCGTCAGCCTTGGAGCAATCTGCCGACATCAACAAAGCTTTTACCGTTTTTCAGAACGAAGAAAAAACCCTGGAATACTTTTTACAACTAAAGGGTATCATTGAGACTGACGAAAAATACCAGTTGCCAGCAGATTTTTTGATGGAAATGATGGAGCTGAATGAAACCCTTACAGAAAAAGATGGCGTAACACTCGCCGCAGAAATGGCTGAAATTGAAAAACCAATACTGGAAGAAGTCAAACCTCTCCTGAGCCAAAACCCAGCCGAACTGGACAGCATTGCCTATGAAAAGTTGAAGGCGTATTATTACAAGAAAAAATATTTGAAAAGGATTTTGGCAAGATTGGGCGATTGATGTAATATTGCAACCCTTGGGAGAAGTTCCAAGACTTGCCTGCTGGTAGGCAGGGTTCCAAAGGTTCAAGAGTTCAAGGTTCAAAGCTACAAGGACATGTCTGCGGTAGGCAGGGTTTAAAACTTTGAACGTTAAACGTTAAACCTTTTAAACAATTTAAAAGCCCATGTGGCGGAATTGGTAGACGCAGCAGACTCAAAATCTGCCATTCGCAAGGGTGTGAAGGTTCGATTCCTTTCGTGGGCACCAAAAAAACCGAAGCAATTTTCTGCTTCGGTTTTTTTATTGGATTAAATACGGCAGCCTCAATATTTCCGCAATGCCCGCAAGGTTGTGCCCCGATTTAATCGGGGTCGTGGGCACCAAAAAAACCGAAGCAATTTTCTGCTTCGGTTTTTTTATTGGATTAAATACGGCAGCCTTAATATTTCTGCAATGCCCGCAAGGGTGTGCCCCGATCAAATCGGGGTCGTGGGCACCAAAAAAAGCGAAGCAATTTTTCACTTCGGTTTTTTCATTGGATTAAATACAGCAGCCTCAATATTTCTGCAATGCCCGCAAGGTTGTGCCCCGATTTAATCGGGGTCGTGGGCACCAAAAAAACCGAAGCAATTTTCTGCTTCGGTTTTTTTATTGGATTAAATACGGCAGCCTTAATATTTCTGCAATGCCCGCA
>JBBSJJ010000195.1:0-4161 GCA_038257335.1 Chitinophagales bacterium
ATAAAAGACGAAGCTATTATTGCCGCTGTCGAATTATCCCACCGGTACATTGCCGATCGGTTCCTCCCCGATAAAGCCATTGACCTGATTGACGAAAGTGCAGCCAAGCTTCGCATGGAGATGAACAGTATGCCCGAAGACCTGGATAAACTGGAGCGGCAAATTAGGCAATTGGAAATAGAAAGAGAAGCCATCAAAAGAGAAAATGACGAGCCCAAGTTGAAAGATCTGAATACAGAAATTGCCAATCTTTCTGTGGAACGAGACACCTATAAAGCTAAATGGACACAGGAAAAAGACCTGGTAGAGAAAATTCAAAATGGCAAAGCTGCTATCGAACAGCTGAAGCAGGAAGCAGAGCAGGCCGAAAGAAATGGTGATTATGGTAAGGTGGCCGAAATACGCTATGGCAAAGTAAAAGACCAGGAGCTCGAAATAACAGAGTTAACAGGGCAACTATCAAACTTATCAGAGAAGAGGTTGTTAAAGGAGGAAGTTGATGCAGAGGATATAGCACAGAGTATTGCCAAAGCAACCGGCATTCCGGTTTCAAAAATGTTGCAAAGCGAAAGGGAAAAGTTGCTTTCGCTGGAAGATGAGTTGCACAAAAGGGTAGTGGGCCAGGATGAAGCAATTGAAGCAGTAGCCGATGCTATTCGTCGCAGCCGTGCAGGCTTGCAGGATGCTAAGAAACCAATTGGTTCATTTATTTTCCTGGGTACTACAGGTGTAGGTAAAACAGAACTTGCCAAAGCACTGGCTAACTATTTGTTTGACGATGACGCCATGTTGACGAGGATAGACATGAGTGAGTACCAGGAAAAGCATTCAGTGAGCAGGCTCGTAGGAGCGCCTCCAGGTTATGTGGGCTACGACGAAGGTGGACAATTAACCGAAGCCGTAAGGCGTAAACCTTACTCTGTTGTGTTGCTGGACGAAATTGAAAAAGCGCATCCGGATGTGTACAATGTTTTGTTGCAGGTATTAGATGATGGAAGATTGACCGACAATAAGGGCAGGGTGGTAAATTTTAAAAACACCATCATCATCATGACCAGTAACATGGGCAGCCAGGTGATACAGGATAATTTTGAAAACGTAACAGAGAAGAACAAGGATGAAGTGGTGGACAAAACCAAAATAGAAGTGATGAGTTTGCTAAGGCAAACCATTCGCCCGGAGTTCCTCAATCGTATTGATGAAGTAATCATGTTCCAGCCGTTGATGAAGAAAGAGATCAAAGGTATTATCAAAATTCAGTTGGACGATCTTCGGGAGTTGGTAGCCAAAAATGGCATCGAACTTCATTTTAGCGAATACGCCCTGGATTACCTGGCCGAAAACGGCTACGATCCCCAATTTGGGGCAAGGCCTTTAAAAAGGCTTATTCAGAAAGAAATAGTGAACAAATTGAGCAAACGGATCCTCGCCGCGGATATTGATAAGTCGGCACCGGTTTTGGTAGATGTATTTGATGGTACAGTTGTATTTAGAAATGAGGGAGTTGCCCAAGAGGTTTCTTAAAAAACGGTGTTCAAACGTTAACATTTTTTAAACAGTTGAATTTGAACGCTTTGGATAGGAAGATGTTAGAAATTTGTCAAACGGTTTGGTTAGGATTTAAAAAAACCTATCTTCATCCGATTCTCAAATACAGAATTTAGTAATATTTATCACCCACAAAACTGGTTAGCCTCCTAAAAAACAGTTTTGTTTAATTAAAAGGAGTTTATATATGGCATTTAAGAAAGATGTAGTAGAAATAATTGAACCAAAGGATGTGTTCGTAGGAAATCCAAAAGCAGAGGTTACACTTGAAGAATTTGGTGAATATGAAAGTGAAGTTTGTGCAAAAGCGAACGAGATCGTAAAAAAATTGCTCATCGACTACGATGGGAGAATTCGCTTTAACTTCAGGCATTTTCCCATGACTAAAATTCATCAGCGCAGTTTGAAGGCAGGTGAGGCTGCAGTAGCTACTGCACAGGACGGTAAATTCTGGGAAATGCACAATATCCTTTTTGCAAACCGCAAAAGCCTTGGTACCACAAGTTTAAAATTGCACAGCAAAGAAGCCGGCGTGAGCAACAAACGCTTTTTAGATGACCTCGTAAATGCTACCTATGGTTGGCAGGTGCAGGGCGATTTGAAAGAAGGGATCGATCGTGGTGTGAAAGATGTTCCTACTTTCTTTGTAAACGGAGAAAGAGTTGCAAAAAATACCTACGATGAACTAAGCAAAGCCATTGAAGCTGCATTGAAAAAAGTAAAGAAGAAAGCTCCTGTAAAGCAAAGAGCATAAAATAGAAAAGCCCTGGTATTTTTTACCGGGGCCTTTTTTTATGTGGTCTTCACAATATTCTTTATCATACCATTGAATATAAAATGGTGAAAGGGTAACATGGCAAACCAATAAAGCCGCCCCCACAAACCTCTTGGCCTAAAAGTAGCTGTCTGTCTTAATTGTAGTTTGTGGTGCTTTTTCATGATCCGGAATTCCAACCAGGCTTCGCCGGGCAATTTCATTTCGGCAAATAGCAACAGGCGATTGTGTTTCTTATCTGCAAGCAAAACTCTCCAAAAATCTAAAGCATCACCGGTTTGAATAGTGAGGGCATTGGTACGTCCCCGTCGCAATCCTACGCCACCGGCAAATTTGTCCAAAAGCCCCCTGAACTTCCAAAGGTGATTGCCATAATACCAGCCTCTTGCACCACCAATACTCCAAATGTTTTGCAGCACCTGTTCGGGCGGCCCCGTTATCTCCATCCACTTTAAATCTTTGTAACAACCGTGTGTCGGCACTTCCGCATAGCTCAATAAATCCAGGCTTGCATTGCTACTGCTCAATGCATCTTTCCAACTGCTGAGCACCATTTGCTGTTCAATTTTAGCGAAAGCCATTTCAACTGCTGCTTCGTAAGTGAAGAGAAAAATGCCTAACTCAGCGGCAAGCGTATTGGGGCGGCACACCACATTCACTTTCATACTGTGCACCAGGTTTACCGCAAGCTGGTATGAAGTAGAGGTAATAAAGTACAACCAGTAAGACGAAAGTTTGGGCGTCATCACGGGCACAATAAAAATTTTCCGTTTCAGACCCCGCACTTTTGCAAACTGCAACAGCATTTCTTTATAGCTTAGCACACCGGGGCCACCAATATCAAAATTTTTGTTGAAGTAAGCTTCCTTCAATGCCACACCTGCAAGAAACTGGATCACATTTCTAATGGCAATAGGTTGGCAAAGCGTATTGAGCCAGCGTGGTGCAATCATCACCGGAAGTTTTTCTACAATATCTCTGATGATCTCAAATGATGCACTGCCGGAACCAACAATGATACCTGCCCGCAGGGCGGTAAGTGGCACACGGCCCGCCTCCAATATTTTTTCTACTTTAAGCCTGGAGGCTAAATGGCGGGAAAGGTCGGCTTCATTGCTAATGCCGGTGAGGTAGATGATTTGCCTGCAGTTTGTTTTTTCGATGAAACTTAAGAAGTTACTGGCCACCTTGGCTTCCATATCTTCAAATTCTGTGGCTCCGCTCATGCTGTGCATCAGGTAGTATGCAACATCGATGTCTACCGGTGGATCCGGCAAGCGATCGGGCTTTAAAAAATCTGCTTCTATAGCTTCTATATTCGGCGATGCATGTTCTTCATCAAAACGATTGCGGTTGCGCACCAGGCAAATAAGCTTGTGCTCATCCTGGAGTAAAACCGGTATCAACCGTTGCCCAATATATCCGTTGGCGCCTGTTATAAGAATATTCATCTTTCAAGGTAACAACCCTTTTCCGGGTTTAGTTGATCTGTTTATTCCAAAATCTATATTTTTAAATAAAAAAGATGAAGATAGGGTTTGAAGCCATATTGGAAAAGTTCGGCAGTATGGGTGAAAAAACCGGCTGGACGTACCTTAAAATTCCCCCAGTGGTGACCGAAAAACTGATGCCGGGTAATAAAAAATCCTTTAGGGTAAAGGGTTTGCTGGATGAGCATTCTATAAAAAGTGTAGCCTTGATACCCATGGGAGATGGAGCGTTCATCATGGCCATCAATGCCGGCATGCGCAAGGCCATCCGGAAGAATGTAGGAGCAACGGTGGCAGTGGTGTTGGCAATAGATAAAGAACCCATTCCGTTATCAGGTGGTTTATTAG
>JBBSJJ010000196.1:0-4098 GCA_038257335.1 Chitinophagales bacterium
CCTTTCTGAATGCATGCATTTTTTGATAGCTAAGGTTTCTCCAAAGCCATTCAAGTGGCCCAAACTGGAAATATTTCAACCAAATAGGACTTATGATTAATTGGAATATCCAAATAGAAAATACAACATATAACAGCTCGTGTCTTTGCAACTTTCCAAACATGCCAAGCCCGGCACCGGTGAAGAAAAACATTGCAATAACTGAATGCATTATGTAATTGGTAAGCGCCATTTTGCCTACTGCAGCAAGACTTGTCTTCAACCATTTTAGTACGGGTAATTTACAAAACAGCATAATGGCCGCAATGTGACCCATGGCTATAGGAACTCTGCCCGCATCGTAGGTTAAGTAAGATTTAGAAAATCCAAGCAATGAGAAATTGCTGTTTATAATCATCGTTACTTCGTAATAGTTAACACCAAGCCCGATACTATATCCAATCAATGCAATAATGCCATAAAAGCGATACGATTTTTGAGCAGAAAGTATATTTAATTTAAACAATGCAATACCGAGTAACATCATGCTCAACACATCAAACGGATCGTAGCGGTAAGGGGCGTGTTCGTTGTAATGTAGGTTGGTAGGTGCAAGGAATCCAACAACATCCAAATAGCCTTTACGCATATTGGTATTGTATTCTGCAATTGCTGCCGGCGATCTTTCCTCCATCCGCTTTTGCCATTTTTCATCTGCTGTTTTCAGTTCTTTGGTTAATGGCTTGCCTGCAGCTTTATAGGTATTCACCTCTGCCACCTCATCCATAAATTTTACATCTTTTTTATAATCTACATAATTCCATAAAGCGCCTGCAGAAAACAAGAAAATCGCAGCGATAATCAATTTTTTGGGTGCCATATTTCTGAAAGAAAACACCAGGAATCCCATCAATGCATAGTTGTACAATATTTCACCTATCCACAGCAATAAGTAACAATGGATCAACCCAAAAACCAACAACCATGTTAGTCTTCTGAAATAAATATTGGCAGCGTTAATTCCTGCACCTTTTTTCTCCAGCCTGTTCAGCAATACAAACATACCCACCCCAAACAGCAGGGAAAATAGGGCTCGCATGGTACCTTCAAAAAACATGTTGGTAGTTATCCAGGTATACAAATCCCATCCTGTAGCTCCACCGGAAACAGTAGGATCTTCATATGCACGGGCAAGCCCCATACCGTTGATGTTCATTAATAAAATTCCAAATAACACAATACCTCTCATGATGTCAAGCGATTGGATCCTGTCAGTGTGCATGATGGGCGCAAAAGAATTTTCTGCATTTTTCATTAGTGTAATTTTTTAATGTTGATAAGGGTTAAACTATAAATAACTCAGCCACCATTTTTCTTTATGATTGGTTTTATATTTATCGTACCATTTACAAAGCGGATAAAGCAGCGCCACAACAAACAGCCATACGAGATAGGTTTGCCATAATGTGAAACCATAGCCTTTTAGCCATGGGCTGTCATTTGAATTAAAGTTGGTGATGGAGATCATATCTGTCCATGGCCTGCCGCTTAAAACCACTGCAATGGTTGCCAGGCCGTGAATAAGATAGAGATGAAGAATGTAAAAGAACAGGGGGACCCTCCCAAATACAATGATAATTTTACCAAGCTTGTTCAAGGGTTTTTCCATCAGCGCCAGCAGTATTAATGCAGGCCCCAGCGTCATAAGGCTGTACAATAATGATGGCGGATATTTAGTAACATTCAAAAACGAACAGATGCTAAGCATAGTAGTATGCTGCGTCATCCATGGGCTCATATCGCCATACCTGTTTACGCCTCTAAGCAGGAGGAAAAGGGCTATTGCAGTACTGCCTGTTATTAATAAATATTTTTTACGCAATACTGCATCCAATCCTTTTTTATAGAAAGTGCCAAAGCAATAACCCAAAGCCATAATAGCAAACCAGGGGAGAATGGGATATCCGGTGGCTACAATTCGGTTGCCTATAGTAAACCTTTTCCGCTCGTGCAATTGTCCCCATAAAATATCCAGGAAGCTGTTACCGGAAGCGTGAATATTATCCAGCAGATTGTGGCCAAATAAAATAACCAACCCCATAACAAGGATGACCTTTGCTGGTAAATACACCACTGCAGACATCATGACCATCGCCAAACCAAGTGCCCAGATAACCTGCAGCCGAAACATTGGATAGGCCGGATTGAAACTCCATGCAAAGTTGATCACCACAGTTTCCAACAGCATGAGCCAGAGACCACGCTTTAATAAAAAAGCAGCCAATTCATTTTTTGTTTTTCTTTCTCCCACCAAAAATGCGGAAGTGCCCGCCAGGAACACGAATACCGGTGCACAAAAATGCGTGATCCACCGGGTGAAAAATACGGCTCCATTTGTATGTTGCATATCAGTGGGATCATAATGAAAGTAATCGGCATGAAAGTAGTCTCGTACATGATCAAGCGCCATGATAACAATGGCAAAACCACGAAGCAGGTCAATCGATTCTATTCTCGCTTTTTTTGGAGTAGAAGCATGGATATGTTTTTCACCATGGCCTGTGGCCACGTGTAAGCCTTTTTGAGTATATAGTTTTGGCGATGACATTAGCTCATTGAAAATTTTCTACTCATTTCACTTTATTCAATTCCATCTCTATTTCTATCAACCTGCCGGTATTATCCGTCACTCAATCATTTTAATGCAAGCGTATCCATATTCCATATACCATGGGTAGCTTTCCATGTACAATCTTCGCCACGTTTTAGCAGATCAATATACTTTCCTCTTTCCGTTGTTACTTTCCCAGATGCATCTTTGAAACTCGTTTGAAAGCGCCCAACTTCATACCCTAAGTCACCGCTACTACCTGTAGCGTCTTCTGTATAACAATTAGCTGCTGCCATTGCATCTTTGTTGTTAAACGCTTTTGCAATAGATTGTGAAGCCATGAACCAGGGCAGCGGTTCCATGCTATAAATCAACAGGCAATGACATAATTATAGGTTCCAAAACAGTGTGCCTGTCTTTTACATCCTTGTTTTTCGGATCATTTATAATAGCTCCAAGCAATTCTATATCGGTTACTTCTATAACTAAAACCACCGATTTTGGATCATCTGCATCCTTAAAGGTTTTAAAACCTGATACTGCAGGAGCAAATAATTCTACCCTGTCCTGGTGGCCTTTGAGCCATGTATCAATATCGCCTACTTTGTGTCTAACTACAATCGTTGCCATTGTTTTTTATTTTTAATGTTACGCCTACTCTTTGCGGTTTTTGGCTTCCCCGTTTATATTTTCTGCTGGTAAAAACTAATTATTCATTGCGCTTTATGCGCTTCCATATCTATCTCTATCAATTGGCCGGGTAAGGCAAGCCCTTTTACTTCCAACCAGGTGCCTGTCGGGAATTGTTTTTTGTAAATGCTGTTACGAAAGGGGGAAACATTGATGAACTCCGCCATATTGGTTGTAAAAACATTTTCTACAACCACATCGTCAAAGCTGTAGCCGTAATGTTGTAATATTTTTTCCAGGTCGCTGTAGCAATTCTTCATTTGTTGTTCCATGCTGCCCGGTGCGGTAAGGTTGCCTTTATCATCCATGCTCACGGCTCCGGATATCTTGATGTCATCGCCAACTTTAACAGCATGGGAATACCCAAACATTTTTTCCACTTCGGGACGTAAGAGAAAATATTCTGGTGATTCGTTGGCCGGTGTGGTGGCATCCGTAGCTTTTGTAGTATCCGCTTGTTTACAGCTAACAATCAATAAGGAAGTGATAATAAAGTATGTGGTCAATAAAATCTTTTGCATTTTTTTAAATTTTATTTTTAGAATAGTTTGTTTGCACATCTATGCGGTATAGGTTATTGACGCACAGTTGCATGCTATGTTGCTATCGCCATTTGATTTTCTGCATCGATATTTTCCAAATTACTCACCCTTTCTACCTGGTTATTTAAGTTTAAGAACTGCAGGAGCAACCAGGACAGTGCAATCATAATAGCAAAAGCCAACAGCGTAATTTGCCAGCTAAAATTTTCCTTTATCGGGCCTATTAAAGCTGCCAAAGCAATGCGACCGAGATTTGCAATAGTCATATAAAGGGTA
>JBBSJJ010000197.1:0-4095 GCA_038257335.1 Chitinophagales bacterium
CATCTAGTTCTTGTGCGTAGTTTCGATACGAAATATTCTTATCGATTTACATACCTGCTTCTTTGTTTGACGAGGCGGAATTTGTCTTCGTTGTTCCGGAGGAACATTTGGTCGGTAGCATTTGATAAGTTTGGGATATCGTCGTTACGTTCTGTAGGAACGTTTTGTGCTACCGCAGGCTCTTTAAAATCTACACGAGACGTCGCCACGGAACGTAGGGAAGAGCGACTTTTGTTATCCATTTCTACCCACGAAATGTTCCGCTGGAACATAATGAATAGATTTTTCGTAGCCCACGTTTCTATATCTAATCTGCCAAAATTTATGCGGCATCGAATGTTCATTAATCATTTTCAATACCTAATAGCATGATCGATTTATATGCCTAATTCTTTATTTGACGAGGCGGAATTTGTCTTCTTTGTTCCGTAGGAACATTTGGTCGGTAGCAATAAATAAATTTGGATATCGTCCTTTCGTTCTGTAGGAACGTTTTGTGCTATCACGGGTTCTTGAACTTCAAAATTCTCGTGAGTAATTTCGTACACTAATTCTCATCATCTTCACGGAGCTAATTTTTATTTTGACTGTCAGCTACTAATTCATCTTGTTTGAGACATAGAGAACAGATTGCGACCTGATGAAAAATCAATACCGTTGCCTATTTTTACAATTACATAAACAGGCTGGAATTAGCTATAAGTAAAGAAGTAAAGGCGAGACGATTTTTAAAATAAAATAGATTTAAGTAAGAGGGATTTCGTACAATTGACTGAATTTCACAAATGTTTTAAACAGATACTTAAAAAGTGAATAAACATCAGCCGCTTGTAAAAGCAAAGTCAGACGAAGAACTGCTTAACATGGTTTACGAATTTGATCAGTGGCATGCAGATATGTTGCTGGCGGTAGAGGAAGAATTGACAGAGAGGAAATTACTACCCACAGACGTTGCGATCCGTAAAAAAGACATAATTGATAAAGAGGCCGAAGAATTGGAAGCTGGAAGAGAGGCAAGCTTTGCGGGGCAATTATTTGGTTGGCTCGGAGTTTTCGGAATTATCGGACTTGTAATTGGCTACCAGCATGCCTTTGCCAAAGAAACCAGCAAATACACGGGTAAAAAATATTTCAAATACGATGCTGCTTCCCGGGAAGTGGGCACTTATATATTTTATATTGGAATATGCATATCCTTACTCCAGTTCTTCTACATTTTGATAAGCAGAACAGGCAACGGCATTTAAGCATTTTCACATTCGTCATCCCGCAAAGGTTGCCAATCCGCAAACCCTGTTGTTCACGCATACAAAATCATCTTCATATTTCTTTCTGGCACATATCTTGACTTTGTATCCCTGCTTTAAACATCTTACCTCACAGCTCCAGCTAAAACGAAAAACCATGAAGAAATTATTCATTCCTTTCACCGCACTTTTATTAGTATTCTCCGGAGTTTCGTCTTGCAAAAAAATAGTATCCACCATTTTTAAGGGTACAGATGTAACCATACCACCCGTAAATGTAACGGTGCCCGCCATCCTGGCCGTTACGGCAAACGAACAATCTTTTGGAAGCTATACGCAGCAAATAAATTTGGATAGTACGGTGCGTGCCAACACTGCCGGTGTATTTGGCATAAATGCAGTGAGCACCATCAAAATTAAACAGGTTACTATTAGCATCAGCAATGCCGATGCACTTAACAACCTTTCTAATTTTGAAAATGCAAGAGTTACCTTAAATTCAAACAGCAACCCGGCCACGGCAGATCTTTTTACGGTAACATTTCCTGACCAAAATACTGCTACCTATACTTTTACACCCAGCACCAGCACCGAGCTGCTGCCTTATTTAAAAGGTAATTCAATTACGTATACCGTGTATGGGAAAAACCGTCGCATTACCAGCAAGCCGTTGCAAATGCAGGTAAGCGTAATCTTAAGAGCCAATTAAAAAATAGTTGTTATTGTTGCAAGTTGATGCACAAAGTATCGCTGCCTAAACAGTGTTAACCCGCTAAAGTTCTATCGGCCCCCAACCTGTGGAGCTGCCTATTCAAAACCTCCCATTACCGCTGCATGCAATTACCCTATTGCGCTAACTTAACCATGGGTTTAAGTGAAAGTTGCCCGTTACACAAACATGCCGTAGCTTGTTGAAGCCATTGCTTTCTCAATGTTGAGAGGCAGGTGCAACTGAACAATTAGGTATAACCGTAAAACTATTACACATGAAACACAACCTTCATCCCTGTGTTTGGTACAATGGCAATGCCAGGGAAGCGGCCGGCTTTTATTTTTCCGTTTTTGGCAATGGAAAGATTACGGTAGATACGCCCATGTTGGTAAATTTCGAACTGGAAGGCCAGCAGTTTATGGGCCTTAATGGAGGCCCACACTTCAAGCCCAATGGGTCTATTTCTTTTTTTGTTGTTTGCGAAACAGATGAAGAGATCAACAGCCTTTGGGAAAAATTGTGCGACGATGGCCAGGTGATGACGCCGTTGGATAAATACGACTGGAGCGAACGCTACGGTTTTTTGAAAGATAAATTTGGTTTGGCCTGGCAAATGATGAAGGGCAATTTTAAAGAAGTGAACCAAAAGATAACACCCAGTTTTTTATTTGTAGGCGAAAAATTTGGCAAAGCCAAAGAGGCTGTTCAACTGTACACAACGCTTTTTCCGGGAGCAGCTATCAATGGAATGTTGTTGTACGGCGAAGAGGAAGGCAATGAAGTAGCAGGAAAAGTTAGGCATTTGCAATTCACCCTCGATGGAAAAGTTTTTATGGCGATGGACGGTTTTGGTATACACGAATACGACTTTAACGAAGGCATTTCAATGGTGGTGGAATGTAAAGACCAGGCAGAGATCGATTTTTTTTGGCAGGCGCTCACGGCCAATGGTGGCGAAGAAAGTATGTGTGGCTGGCTTAAAGATCCCTACGGTGTTTCCTGGCAAATTATTCCCGCAAGGCTAGGGGAGATAATGGCTGGGGAGAAAGGAGGACGGGCCATGCAGGCGATGCTGAAAATGAAGAAGCTGGATATAGCCGCACTGGAAAATGCTTAGCACTATGGGAAGGCCAGCGGCTTTTACTATATTTATACAATAGCTTATTTTAACCAAAACAATTAACTCACCCTGCAAGCTACAACTGCAGGTAATACAAGTGTTATGAAAAAATAGGATTCTCTTTCTTTGGAGGCGTCAAATAATCAGCAACACAAAAAACCAGGCCAACACATTCCCCGCATGCAACAAAACCAACCCATAGAAATAATTGAGTACACGCCCGCATTGAAGGAGCACATTAAAGCACTCAATTACGAATGGCTTCAAAAATATTTTGCGATAGAGGCGGGCGATGCACGCTCACTGAGCTACCCGCAGCAAGAGATCATTGACAAGGGTGGGTTTATTTATTATGCCAAACTCAACAATGAAATTGTAGGTACAGCTTCGCTGCTAAAAAAAGAAGAAGGCGTGTTTGAAATAGGAAAAATGGCGGTAACAGCCAGTGCACAAGGTCAGGGCATTGGAGCCTTATTGCTGGATCACTGTATACACATCGCCAAAGAAAAGGCTGCTAAGAAATTGATACTGTATTCAAATACCAAACTTGCGCCCGCCATGCATCTTTATAAAAAAGTTGGATTTGTGCAAACCGATTTAGAGGTGGGCCTTTACGAGCGGGCAGATATCAAAATGGAAAAATTACTGTAGGCAAATGTAAATTTTGGAGGAAGATTTTTAGCATTTATGGAAAGTGCAACATCATTAAAAAAGAAATAAGAAAAAGCAACATGGCAGCCATCACAAAGAAGACCGGTATTTTAATTGGATTCATTTTGCTGAAATTTTTGTTGCAATATTTGTTGCACAACCCAACCTATGACTTGCAGCGGGACGAATACTTGCATCTTGACCAGGCGAACCACCTGGCCTGGGGTTTTGAATCTGTGCCGCCGGCTACCTCCTGGGTAGGTTACCTCATCCAACTCCTGGGCAACGGTGTATTTTGGGTGCGGTTTTTCCCGGCTTTGTTTGGAGTCTTCACCCTGCTGCTTGTTTGGAAAACGATTGAAGTA
>JBBSJJ010000198.1:0-4087 GCA_038257335.1 Chitinophagales bacterium
AAAGGTCCTTCACTTTGCTACGGCCCGGCGGTGCACAACAAGTTGCTCGATTTTGTGTTGAAAACAGCCGACAAGGCCAACATACCTTACCAGCTTAGAACAACCAGCCGCAGCACCGGTACCGATACCGAATCTTTTGCTTATGCCAATGATGGTTGTCCCTCAGTATTGATATCTATCCCATTGCGCTATATGCATACCACGGTAGAAATGTTGCACAAAAATGATATCGAAAATACCGTTAAGCTCATGTACGAAACCCTTTTAACCCTTACACCCAAAACCAACCTGAGTTATTTTTCTTAACAGCATGATTGCGGGCATCAAACCAGGCCTGCATCAAAGTAAAAATTATGGAGGATAGATTCGCTAAATATTTACAGCTCAGTTTCAACCTGTTTTTTGCCTTCCTGGGTTTTTTGGTAGCGGTGCTACTGCTACTGCTGGGTTTAAAATATGCCTTCCGTTTGCTGGATTATATTCCCTGGTTTGTGTACCTCTTTGTAATTTTTATCATCATCGTGCCGGCCACCTTATTCGGTACTATTTTTATTATTTATTTTAAAAGAACCAAAGCACATCCTTCTGCGGCTGTAAGATTTATTTCGCAGGGCTTTTTTGGGGTTGCTTTATTGTGCTGGGCGGCGGCCTTTGTGATGGATATGATTACTTTTTTTAAAACCGGCGCAAGAGAAGTAAGCAGTTATTACAGCTACAATATTTTTTTGCTCACCGCCAGCGTAGCCGGTATTTTTTTAATAGGGGTAATGCAGGCGTTGACTTTTGAGAAGGAGAAAGACTGGATGGAGAAAAGGGGAGATCGTGGCATGTAGGAATAACCCATTAAAAACTTTTAAACAAATTGCTAGATTCCCCCTTTTGCCAGGGGGAATTTTCATGTGATAAATTGCCAGACGTGTAGTTGTGCAATCAGGGGATCGCCCACCAGGAAAAAATATTGAGTAGGGCAAGACAGCTACCCAACCTGGTCGCATAAAAAAATCCCCCTGAAGAATCAGCGGGATTATTTTTTAACCCTTAAAACAACCAACATGAAATCAGTTGAATAAACTAAATACGCTTTGAAGACATAAATGGTTTGATGATTAATGCAAAGAAAATGTTAAAGGGCTTTTATTCTTTGATGAATGGTTAGGTCAAGGCTATATCCAGCACCTGTTGCATTGTTTTTACATAATTAAATTTAATGCCTTTTATAAATGCCGGGTTGATCTCCAGTACGTCTTTTTCATTTTGCACGCACATGATAATTTCTTTGATGCCCGAACGTTTGGCAGCCAACACCTTTTCTTTGATACCGCCTACAGGCAACACTTGTCCTCTCAGGGTAATCTCACCCGTCATGGCCAGGTAAGGTTTTATTTTTCTGCCGGTAAAAGCACTGGCTAAAGCCGTCATCATGGTTATACCGGCGCTGGGCCCGTCCTTGGGTGTGGCCCCTTCCGGTATATGAATGTGGGCATCTTTTTTATTAAAATCCTCTACTGTCAATCCTATTTTTTTGCAATTGGCCTCCAGCCATGTAAAGGCGGTGCTGGCACTTTCCTTCATCACATTGCCCAGGTTACCCGTCAACTTCAGTTCGCCCTTGCCATCTGTAAGCTGGGTTTCTATAAATAAAATATCGCCGCCCACATAAGTCCAGGCAAGGCCCACTGCAACGCCGGGCATGTTGGCCATTTTATATATCTCGTTGCTGTATTTCGATTTTCCAAGAATCTTTTCTATATCATTGTTGGTAATGGTAGCTTTTAGTTTCCCTTTTAAAACTACTTCCTTAGCCTGGTAGCGCATGATGCTGGCCAGTTGCCTGTCCAATTCCCGCACACCACTTTCCCTGGTATAATCTTCTATCACTCTTTCAATAACCTGGTCGCTCATTTTGAATGGCGTGGGTACCAGGCCGTGCATGTCTATCTGCTTGGGTATGAGATGGCGCTTGGCTATTTCAATTTTCTCTTCTACTGCATAACCACTCAGGTCAATGATCTCCAGGCGGTCTCTAAGCGCAGGCTGAATATTGCTGAGGTTGTTGGCCGTGGCAATAAACAATACTTTACTAAGATCATATTCCAGCTCCAGGTAGTTATCGTAAAAACTGTTGTTTTGTTCAGGGTCCAATACTTCCAACAAGGCAGAGGAAGGATCGCCACGGTTGTCGCTGCCCACTTTATCTATCTCATCCAAAATCATCACCGGGTTGCTGGATTTTATTTTGCGGATAGACTGTACAATCCTCCCTGGCATAGCGCCAATATAAGTTTTACGGTGGCCCCGTATTTCGCTCTCATCGTGCAAGCCACCCAGGCTTACCCTTACATACTTCCTGTTGATGGCAGCAGCAATGCTTTTGCCCAGGCTGGTTTTACCAATACCCGGAGGGCCGAGGAAACAAAGGATCGGGCTCTTCATATCGCCCTTTAGTTTTAAAACAGCCAGGTATTCTAAAATCCTTTCCTTTATTTTGGCCATGCCATAATGATCGTGGTCCAAAACTTTTTTGGCTTTTCTAAGATCGTATTGGTCCAGGGTATATTCTTCCCAAGGCAGGTCCAGCATCAGATCCAGGTGGTTGTACACCACGGAGTAGTCTGGGGTAGAAGGGTGCATACGCTCCAGCTTTTCTGCCCCTTTGTTGAACATATCTTTTGCGGCGGCATTCCATTTTTTCGTTTCCGCTCTTTTTTGCATCTCTTTTACTTCAGCCACGTTATCGCCACCCAGTTCATCTTTGATGGCTTTCATCTGCTGCTGCAAAAAATACTCCCGCTGCTGTTTATCCAACTCTGCCCTGGTTTTGTTGGTCACTTTATTTTTCAGTTCTGCGTATTGCAGTTCTGTGTGCATCAGGTTCATCAGCAGTTCTGCCCTTGCTTTCAAATTGCTTATTTCCAGCAATTGCTGTTTTTGTTTGAGGTCACTGTTCAAATTGCTGCTCACAAAATGAATGAGGAACGATGGGTTCTCAATATTCTTAAGAATGATGGCAGCTTCGCTGGGTAAGTTGGGAGACAGGTTGATGATCTGCGAAGCAAGGTCTTTGATACTTCCTACCAGCGCATCAAAATCGTTGTCGCCTTTCAGGGTTTCTTCATCAAGTATTTTGATGGTAGCTTTAAAATAGGGGTCTTCTGCAGTGATCTCTTCTATTTTAAATCTTTTGCGTCCCTGTATGATGATGGTGGTGCCGCCATCGGGCATCTTAATCAGTTTTACTACTTTGGCTACGGTACCCACATCTTCCAGGTCGCTCACGGTGGGTTCTTCGATGCTACTGTCTTTTTGCGCCACTACGCCAATCAATTTGTCAGTCTTATAAGCATCATTTACTGCTTTGATGCTTTTATCTCTGCCAACGGTGATGGGTATTACTACTCCCGGAAAAAGCACGGTATTTCTTAAAGGTAAGATGGGTAATTCGCCGGGAAACGTTGCCCCGTCTACATCTGATTCGTCTTCGTCATTCAGTGGAATGATCGGCATAAATTCCATTTCTTCTTCCTGGTTGCTAAGGTCTAGGTGTTTAAACATGATAATTCTTTCGTTCGTCAATATGGCAAAATTAAGCCGTTAAAAGGGTATTTTTTTGAGGATATTATAATAGTCAAGTTTGGTGCCGAAAAGAAGCAATGGGCAATGGGCAATAGGCAATTGGCAATTGGCAATAGGCAATGCCTGCCCCGACAGAATGTAGGGGGGCAATGGGGCAGTGGGTCAGTGGTCAATGGGTCAATGGGCAATAGGCAATTGGCAATGGGCAATGGGCAATAGGCAATGCATGCCCCGACAGAATGTAGGGGGTCTATGGTTTCTAGATCAATGTTCATTAGGTCAATGCCTGCCTGCCGTTAGGCAGGGTCAATAAGGTAGCGGTGCAGTAGATTTTCTGTGTTTAGTATAAACTTCAAGGATTTCACCTTTCACTTTTCACCTTTCACCATCGGCCTTTCACCTTTCACAACGCTGAGTCCCCTATTGACCTCTCACTATTCACCTTTATATTTGCAGGCTATGTACATTCAATGCACCCAAAAGGAGCTGGGGATATTAAATAAAATTGCGGAGG
>JBBSJJ010000199.1:0-4067 GCA_038257335.1 Chitinophagales bacterium
ACAACGGCCTCCGATCATTTGCCTGTGTACTCAAGGTTCAGTTTTGCTGCGGTAGTGCCCGTAACACTTGCTAATCTCAATGCGTTAGCCAGAACAAATGATGTGATCATTAAATGGAAAACAACCAGTGAAATAAACAGCCGGCATTTTATTGTTGAGAAATCAACTGATGCTATCCTTTTCAGTTTTCTAACCCTGGTGAATGCGCTTGGATATTCTAATGGTGCTACTTACCAGGCGTTTGATTCTTTTCCTGTGATAGGGCGAAATTTTTACAGGCTTAGGCAATTTGACAACGATGGAAAGTCTGTTTATTCCGCCATAGTTTCTGTTACATTTGGAGGGAAAAATAAAAATGAGGTTACATTGTTTCCAAATCCTGTGGCAAATGTTGTAAGCATTACAAGCAATAGCCCTTCAGAATTTTACACTGCTAGATTTATGAGTAGCACAGGGCAGGTAAGTTTTATTTTTAAGGGATCGCTTTACCAGTTAAATCAACAACTTAATAAGAGGTTAAGTGCTATGAAGCCGGGTATTTACATCCTGCAACTGAATGATGGCCATGCAACACAAAACCTGAAATTCATTAAAAACTAATTTTATATTTTTTCTATTAATAAATGCCCTCGATTGAGGGCATTTATTTTGCTGGCATGTTGGTTTTTTTTTCAAATAATGTGCCTGACAGATTTTCCGTTATCACATGTGGTACTGCTTTTGCGAGCTAATTAAAAGAAAAATTTTAAAACAATATTTTATATGCAAAAAGGAAACATTAGGGTACAAACAGAGAACATTTTCCCGATTATTAAGAAATTCTTATATAGTGAGCATGACATTTTTATCCGTGAACTTGTCAGTAATGCAGTAGATGCAACTCAAAAAATAAAGACATTGTCGTCTATCGGTGAAGCCAAAGGAGAATTGGGTGACTTGCGAATAGATGTGATAATTGACAAAGAAAAGAAGACTTTGACCATCTTAGACAAGGGAGTAGGAATGACAAGTGAAGAGATTGATAAATACCTGAACCAGGTGGCTTTTAGTGGCGCCGAAGAATTTCTGGAAAAATACAAAGGTCAAAATGAAGCCAATATTATAGGGCATTTCGGTTTGGGTTTTTACAGCTCTTTCATGGTGAGTGATAAGGTAGAGGTATTTAGCAAGAGCTTCAGAGAAGAAGCGCCCGCAGTAAGATGGGAGTGTGACGGTAGTCCTGAGTTTACACTTGAAGAAACTATCAAACCTGAAAGAGGTACTTCTATTGTGATGCATCTAAATGGAGAAAGCCAGGAGTTTTTAGAAGAAAATAAAGTAAGAGAAACGCTCGAGAAATTTTGTAAATTCCTGCCGGTACCTATTTATTTTAGTGTAGCCAATGAAGCAGCTACCGAGGTAAAAGAAGGCGAGGAGCCCGTAGCAATAAAGCCGATTAATAACCCACACCCGGCCTGGATTAAAAAGCCATCTGAGCTAAGCAAAGAGGATTACGAAAACTTCTACAAGGAATTGTATCCGTACAGCGAAACACCTTTGTTCTGGATTCACCTTAACGTAGATTATCCGTTTAACTTAACCGGTATTTTATACTTTCCAAAAATAAAGCAGAGCTATGAAATTCAAAAAAACAAAATACAATTATACAGCAACCAGGTTTTTGTAACCGATGAAGTAAAGGATATTGTTCCTGAATTTTTGATGCTGCTTCATGGTGTAATAGACAGCCCCGATATTCCGCTGAATGTGAGCCGCAGTTACCTGCAGGGCGACCCGAATGTTAAGAAGATCAATGCGCACATTACCAAAAAAGTAGCAGATAAGTTAGAAGAGATTTTTAATACTGATAGAAAAGCTTTTGAAGAAAAGTGGGAGAGCCTGGGCTTATTTGTAAAGTATGGTATGATGACGGACGATAAGTTCCTGGACAAGGCAAATAAGTTTTTTGTAATGGAAGACAGCAATGGAAAATTCTCTACGCTGGAAGAATATAAAACTGCTACCGCAGCCAATCAAAAAAATAAAGATGGCAAACAGGTAATTCTTTACACTACCAACCCTATACAACAGGATGCCTACATTCAGCAGGCCGTGGCAAAAGGTTACACCGTTGTAAAAATGGAAACGCTGGTAGATGCAGCTTTTATCAATAGCGTAGAAATGAAATGGTCTGATACCGTATTTACCAGGGTAGATGCTGATATCACTGACAACCTGATTGACAAAACCGATAGCGCCGATAGCATCTTAAGCAAAGAAGATGCGGAGAAATTAAAAACGTTGTTTGAGCAGCCGCAGGAAGGGTTACACATCAGTGTAGAGGTAAAAGGCCTTAGCGCTGATGCACCACCGGTAACGGCTACCCGCCCTGAGCAAATGCGCAGGATGAAAGATATGGCTTCAGTGGGAGGTGGTATGGCTGCATTCTACGCACAAATGCCCGATGAAGTAAACCTCACCATCAACGGTAATCATCCAATTTTTGGTAGCATCCTTGCAGAACAGGCAACCGACAAGCAACAAAAGTTAGTGAAAAATCTGGGCGACCTTGCCTTGTTGTCACAGGGTTTATTAACCGGAAAAAACCTAACGGAATTTATCAGCAGGAGTGTAGACCTGATGGAAAATAAAAACTAAAATATAGATTGATAAAATCTTCTAGCCCTGGCTTTGGCCGGGGCTTTTTGTTAGCACCGCTGCTTCGAGGTAAGTAAGTTTTTTTTGTTGATAAATTACCTCGTATCCCAAATCCAGAAGCATATGCTTTTGCAAAGGATTAAAATAGATGATGGTCATTTTTCTTGGATGTTCTTCCAGGCTTATTTCAATATTTTCCAATACGCCACTCATGATCAGATCATCAAACGGGTTGAACATAAATATGCAATCCACATCTCCTGCAATTTCAAAATAAAAAGCATCGTTGTTGTAGATTTTAAATTCCAGGTCATTCAAATTTCGTTGTGTGCTGATGAGATTTTTAGTTGCCTCCCTACAAAATTCTTTTGAAAAATCTATACCCGAAACTTTCTTTACTCCCAGGTGCGCAGCCACACACAGCACCCTGCCTTTACCACACCCTATATCCAGAAGATGTTTAAAAACGGAGACTTTTGTTTTTGCAAACACATCTTCCAGTAAATCGTAGCTGGCGGGCATATAAATATTAGAGTGCTCAATGTCTATACCTTTTTCTTCCAATTCTTCCAAATCATCTGCACCGGTAGTATAGATGCCATATTTTTTTTCTCCCTTAATTTCTCTTGAGATGATGTGCCTGGCAATGCTGAGATCCCAGTTACGTACTAGGTAGAAAAAATACTTTATGTAAGAAAAAAATCGCATGAGCAGTTGGGGATTGAACAATAAAAAAATGGAGGAATCGTGTCGGGAAGATTTCGGGCTTAATCACTTCCTGCTCCCGCAGGATGAGTGGCTGTTGTTCTGATATCAATAACTTTTAACTGCAGGGATTTATTGCCATTCCACTCATTTTCATCAATGGTGAAGACAATGTCTATAGGATGCTTGTTATTCAGCAACGAAATTTTTTCGGCCAAGTTAAAGCCAATGCCCGTGATGGTAACGTTCTGCTGCTGCAATACAAACCTCAGGTGAAGTTCTTTTACAACTTTAGAAAATCCAGTATCTGTCACAGCCTTTGCAATAAAAACTGGTCGCATATTTTCCGGTCCAAATGGTTCCATCTGGCAAATGATTTTGTAAAAATTTTCAGTTATGTCTGCAAAATTGATCTCAGCATCAATTTTTATTTCTGGTATCAGCATATGATCCTCAATGGCAGCAGCTACTACCTCCTCAAATTTTAACCGAAATGCGTCAACATTCTGTGGCAGCATAGAAAGTCCTGCAGCTGCAAAGTGACCGCCATACGCCAGTAGGTACTCCCGACATTGGTAGATAGCTTCATAAAGATTAAAGCCTGTTACGCTTCTTGCACTGCCGGTGGCAATACCATCATTGTGCGTGAGCACAACGGTAGGCCTGTAGTAGTGTTCTATCAATCTGGAGGCCACAATACCTACCACTCCTTTATGCCAATGCTC
>JBBSJJ010000200.1:0-4017 GCA_038257335.1 Chitinophagales bacterium
ACTTTTGCCATAAGAACTGCCGCCCTCTTTGAAATAAGGGGATTGGAAGAATGGTACCGCATGAACAAGGCTACCAACTTTAGCAGCTTTTACAAGGCGCTGAAAATGGAAGCCTTGCCAGGTTACAATGTTATGTATGCCGATAGGTTTGATACTATTTTTTACATGAGCAATGCAAAAATTCCGTTTAGAAATAAGGCCTACAATTGGCGGGGAACGTTGCCGGGCAACACTTCTAAAACTTTGTGGACAACTTATCATCCCATTGCAGATTTGCCTCAATATGTGAATCCTGCCGCTGGTTATTTGTTCAACAGCAACCACTCCCCTTTTAATGCCACAGCAAAAGAATACAACTTAGCTGCAAAAGCTTTTGATGCAACCATGGGCTACGAAACATGGGAAAATAACCGCAGCGAGCGTTTTATGGACCTGGTAAAACCAATGAGTAAAATAAGCTATGAAGATTTTAAAAGAATAAAGTTTGACCGGCAACTACCTCAACAACTAGCCTACATCGGCACCAATGTAGACACCCTGTTTATGCTGAGTGAAAAGGATTACCCCGCCATTGCCGATCTGATTGTTACCCTTAAAAGCTGGGATAGAATGGCTACTGTGCAAAGTGAAGGTGCGGCAGCATTCGGCATTTTATACTATTATCTATCCGGCAAGATCAACCAGGGCGAAAAAGAATATAGCAATCTTACCAAAGAAAAATCAGTAGAAGCTATTACTTACACGAAAAATTATTTGCTTTCCAACTTCGGAAAAACTACTGTGACTTTAGGAGAGTATCAAAAACTGGTGAAGGGAAATAAAGTAATTGGATTGCCTGGCCTGCCAGATGTGATCGCCAGCATGGAAAGTGAACCTTATAAAAATGGGATGGTCAAAGGCAGGCAGGGAGAGAGTTTTATTCAGCTGGTCAATTTTACCAAAGAGGGTCCAAAAATAGAAACGATCCACAGTTATGGCGCCAGTAAAAAACCGGGCAACAAACATGTGAACGATCAAATGGAAATGTTTGTGGCAGACAAACTCAAACCGATGTCACTTGACAAAGCAACTGTTTATAAAAATGCGGAGAGGGTTTACCATCCGAGATAGAACGAGGGAATGAAATTTTCTGTTAGACATCGTGGCTACCCCCCATCCAGCACCTGCGTTATTATTTTACAAGCTGCTAAAATATCCTCGTCACTCATGTTGAGTGGCGGCACAATTCTCAATGCATGAGCAGCAAAAAGGAACCAATCGGTAAAAACTCCCTGTGCAATACATTCATCAATGATGGCTTTGTTGGTTTCGTAACTATCAAATTCTACAGCCATCATCAGACCAAAACTGCTGATGTTTTTTATTTTGGGATGAGTAAGATGAGCCAGAAATAAAGCTTCTTTTCTTTTGACGTTGTTAATCAATTCATCATTGAGTAATACATTGAATGCTGCCAGGCCTGCTGCACAGCTCACCGGGTGGCCACCAAAAGTATTGATATGCCCCAGCACAGGATTGTAAGAAAGGGTATCCATTAATTTTTTATCGGCTATAAAAGCTCCCAGGGGCATACCCCCGCCAAGCGCTTTGCCCAACAATAAAACATCGGGCACTACATCAAATTGTTCAAAGGCCCAGAGGCTGCCGTTTCGGCCAAAGCCACATTGAATTTCATCGAGCACCAGCAAAGCGCCCACATCTGTGCAGCGCTGGCGCAGCGCTTTCAGCCAGCCATTTTGTGGAGGCAATACACCGGCTTCCGCTTGTACAGTTTCTGCAACTACACAGGCTGTGCGACACGTTATTTGTTGGATTTGTGCTACATTATTATAATCCAATTGCAGGATATCGGGTAGTAAGGGTCGAAAGGCTTGCTGCCAATACTCGCTGCCCATAATGCTGAGTGCGCCTTGTGTACTGCCATGGTAAGAATTTTTAAATGAAACAATTTGTGTGCGGCCAGTTGACCGCTTGGCCAGTTTCATGGCGCCTTCTGTGGCTTCGCTGCCACTGGCTGTGTAAAAAACTGCATTGAGTGTTTTTGGCAAATGATCGGTCAACTTTTTCGCATAAGCCACTTGCGGATTTTCTACCAGTTCGCCATACACCATAATGTGCAGGTATGCATCTGCCTGGTCTTTGATGGCTTGGACCACAGCCGGGTGGCGGTGCCCAATATTGCAAACGCTGATGCCGCCAATGATATCTATGTATTCCTTTCCATCTGCATCCCACATTTTGCTGCCTTCTGCTTTCACAATATGGAGGCATAAGGGAGCCTCAGAAGTTTGGCCTACATGATCTAAAAAAAGCTGGCGGGTGGAGCCCCCTGACCCACCTTGCCCCGAAAGATTTCGGGGTGAAGGGGAATTTAGATTATTGCTGTCTTCATTTTCCATAATAAAGCAAATTTCGTTAAGATTGATCGAGATTTGTGGTTAACATTTTTAAATAGCAATAGAGTCTTAAATTGGATGAGATGAATAAGATTTATTTTTGAAAAAAGTGCGACGCCAATTAGGTCAATAAAAGCAAAGCAGTAGGGTACATAAAAATATTTTTAAAACTAAAACCAATCTTCTCCATAATCAGTTACCCCGGAATTTATCCCGATCATTTCGGGAGGGGGCGGAGGGGGCTATAATTATTATGAGTTTAATACTTCCGGTAAATGGCGTGCTGCCGCAAATGGGCGAAGATTGTTTTATTGCTCCTAACGCAACCATCGTAGGCGATGTGATCATGGGCGACCAATGCAGCGTATGGTTTAATGCTGTTATTAGAGGCGACGTAAACAGTGTAAGGATGGGAAACAAGGTAAATGTGCAGGATGGCGCAGTTATTCATTGCACGTTTGAGAAAACAAAAGCCATTATTGGAAATAATGTTAGCATCGGACACAATGCAATTGTACATGGATGCGTTATAGATGATAATGTATTAATAGGTATGGGTTCCATTGTGATGGACAATGCCCGCATTGGTAGCAACAGCATTATAGCAGCCGGGGCCGTTGTATTGGAAAACACCGTGGTGGAACCGGGATCTATTTATGCCGGGGTGCCGGCAAAAAAGGTAAAAGACATTAGCCAGGAACTGATAAGCGGGGAAATAAACCGCATTGCAGAAAATTATTTGAAATACAGTGGGTGGTTTAAGTAGTTCAAAGGTTTGAAAGGTTAAAGGTTAAAGGTTCAAGGCCTGCCTGACGGTAGGAAGGGTTTGAGGAGTTTCAAAGGTTTAGCTGAATACTATATACTTTTTTACTTTATACTACATACTTTACGCTCAATATGAAAAAAATTATACTTTCTCTTTTTGTAGTAACGCTGCTGAGCAGCTGTTTTATTTTTAAGAAGAAAGAAAAATATGGTTGCCCCGGCAGTCCGCAACCCGGGCAGCTTACGAACGATCAAAAGATAGCATCTGGCGAAAAAGTGAAAGAGACTAAATACCGCCGCGGCAAAAACGGTTACTAATTAAACTTTATTTCCAAAACCAGAATTCCCTTTACCCATAAAAAACCTATATCCATGTGTTACTCACTTAAAACAAACTATGGCGGCACCGAAGCCGTTATTGATGACAACTGCGGCATCTCAAAATTTTATGCCATTGCCAACGCCTTGGCTGATCATCTTCAGATTCAGTTTTTGAACCAGGTAGATGATGCCGATACCCTCGACTGGGACTTCCGCTACAAAAAGCAATTTCTCACCTTGCACTACAATATTTTTAATGGGGTGAGCATCTACCCCCAAAAGCAAAAAAGCCTGAAGAAGGAAAATAAAGCGGTAATGGAAGTGGCGCAATTTTTAGAAAGCAAAGCTTATTAGAAGGTTCAAGGGGTTCAACGTTCAAAGTTTATTAAATTTAAAGTTCCTTTGGATTCTTCGAAGGTTTCACTTTCCACCTTTGACCTTTCACCTTTGGAGATGTTCAAGGTTCAGATCGTTCAACGTTCAAAGTTTATTAAATTTAAAGTTCCTTAGGATTTTTCGAAGGTTTCACTTTTCA
>JBBSJJ010000201.1:0-4009 GCA_038257335.1 Chitinophagales bacterium
AGGGATATCAGTTGTGTTGGCAACATGCAGTTCATCTCTTACATCATCGCGGTAAAAAGTAATATCGAGTAACCCGTATTGAAGTTTTTCACCGGGGCATAGTTCTTTGATACATGCCATGATCTTTGAACCTACCTGCACCCCACGGGGTTGTATACCAATAAATACGGTATCTGCCAAATCCTGACTATTCTCTAAAAGCTGGTGCGCCAGTCTTAAAATAGTAAGCTGCAACTGTTGTTTATCTAAGATCATTTTCAAAATAAAATTTTTACAAAGCCTCACCCCAACCCCTCTCCAAAAGAGAGGGAACCTGAAGTTGGCAGGCGGTTAATTTAATACTTCTTTTTTATACTCAATATTTTCGCATCTATCTCCGCAATAATCTTCTTCTTTTCCTCCCCCTTCGGGGGAGATGGAGGGGGCCTTGGCCTTTACTTCTCCTGCAAAAACGGGTAACGGTAATCTGTTGGAGAATTGAATGTTTCTTTAATTGTTCTTGCACTTAACCAACGGTATAAATTTAAGATCGAACCTGCTTTATCATTGGTGCCGCTACCCCTTGCACCGCCAAATGGCTGCTGGCCCACTACTGCCCCGGTGGGTTTATCATTGATGTAAAAATTACCGGCGCTGTTTCGTAATTTATTAGTTGCCAGTTCTACTGCAAAACGATCCTGCGCAATTACAGCTCCTGTTAATGCATAGGGTGAAGTTTCATCAACGAGTTTTAATGTTGCCTCGTATTTGTCTTCATCATAAATATAAACGGTGAGGATGGGCCCAAACAGTTCTTCGCACATGGTTACATAGTTTGGATCGGTTGCTTCAATAATAGTTGGCTCAATAAAGTAACCATCTGTTTTATCGCACTTACCTCCTACCCATATTTTGGCTGCAGCATCTCTTTTTCTTGCGCCTTTGATATAACCTTCCAGCTTATCAAAACTTTTTTCATCAATAACTGCGTTAATGAAATTGGAGAAATCTTCCACTGTTCCCATCTTCATAGTTTTAACCGATTCAACCAGTTTCTTCTTTACTTCGGCAGCGATGTTTGAAGGAATGTATGCTCTTGATGCAGCAGAACATTTTTGTCCCTGGTATTCAAATGCGCCTCTTGCCAATGCTGCAACAACCACATCAGGATCTGCACTTTTATGTGCTATCACAAAATCCTTACCGCCGGTTTCACCAACTATGCGTGGATAAGAACGGTACATGCTCATGTTCTTTCCGATCGTTTCCCACATTTTATTGAATACGCCTGTACTACCAGTAAAATGTATGCCGGCAAAATCACGGTGATTGAAAACAACTTCGCCAATCGTTGGGCCATCAATAAAAACCAAATTGATAACCCCATCAGGTAAGCCTGCTTCTTTTAAAATACGCATGAACATTTGTGCACTGTACACCTGTGTGTTGGCGCATTTCCAGATAACCACATTACCACACATTGCAGCGGAAGTTGGCAGGTTACCGCCAATGGCTGTAAAGTTGAAAGGCGTTAATGCAAACACAAAGCCTTCCAGCGGACGATACTCCATGCGGTTGTTCATATTAGGACCGCTGATGGGCTGCTGGCGGTAAATATCACTTAAGAAATGTACGTTGAAACGTAAAAAATCGATAAGCTCACAAGCCGCATCTATCTCTGCCTGGAAACAGTTTTTACTCTGCCCAAGCATGGTAGTACCGTTAATGTATGGGCGGTATTTACCTGCTAAAAGATCAGCGGCTTTTAAAAATATATTGGCCCTGTTCTCCCAACTCATGTTGGCCCATTTATCTTTTACTTTTAACGCAGCGTTAATGGCTTTGGTTACATGCTTTGCCTCACCCACATGAAACTGCCCAAGCAAATGCTTACGCTCATGTGGCGGACGGAGCTCCACCGTTTTTCCTGTTCTTACATCTTCGCCGCCAATGTACATGGGTACATCAATTTTTGAATTTTTTAATTCCTTTAAAACTGCCTTTAAAGCTGCTTTTTCTTTACTACCCGGAGCATAACTCAATACAGGTTCATTAACTGGCATCGGGTAATAAAAATCTCCGTAATTCATAACTGTTATTTTAATGGTTATAAAAAGTTGAACAAAGGTATGCCGTACAAGTGAGTGACACAACCAATTTTCACGCAAAGAATAATAAGGAGCAAAGTCGCAAAGAAAAAACTAGATTCAAAATTGCGTCTTGGCTTCTTTGCAGCTTTGCGTGAAACTTAAGTTTCCGTTTCCTTCTCACTCATCAAATACGCTTTAATAAAACCATCCAGTTCGCCATCCATTACAGGCCCCACATTCCCCACTTCATAATCGGTGCGGTGGTCTTTTATCATTTTATAAGGATGAAAAACATAACTCCGTATCTGGCTGCCCCACTCTATCTTTTTCTTTTTACTGTTGCTGGCATCTTTTAATTCATTACGCTTTTGCAATTCAATTTCATACAGGCGACTTTTGAGCATAGTCATGGCCATTTCCCGGTTGCCAAGCTGGCTTCTGTCCTGCTGGCAAACCACTACAATACCCGTTGGTATATGGGTTAACTGTACCTTGGTCTCTACCTTGTTCACGTTCTGGCCCCCTGCACCACCACTTCTTGATGTTTCCATTTTTACATCAGCTGGATTGATATCTATCTTGATCGTATCATCTACCAACGGGTACACATTTACCGATGCAAAAGAAGTATGCCTGCGGGCATTACTGTCAAAAGGTGAGATACGCACCAGGCGGTGAACCCCGTTCTCAGATTTTAAAAAGCCATAAGCAAAGTCGCCTTCAAATTCGTAGGTACAGGTTTTAATACCGGCACCATCCCCCCATTGCCAGTCAATTTCTGTAACCTTCCAGCCCTGCTTTTCGGCATACATGCGGTACATACGGGCAATCATCTCGGCCCAGTCCTGGCTTTCGGTACCTCCGGCCCCACTGTTTATCTGCAATACTGCAGGCAGCTCATCCTCGGGTTCATTAAGCGTGCTTTTAAATTCGGCTTCTTCTATTTTTTCTATAGCATGATCAAAAGCCTGTTTAACTTCTTCCTCGGTTGTTTCACCTGCTTTCCAGAATTCAAATAATACGGCAAAGTCTTCCACGCCAGTTTCAACCGCATGGTAAAGATTAATCCAGTACTCATGAACTTTTATTTCTTTCAGGATAGCGGTTGCACGGGCATTATCATCCCAAAAACCCGGCGAGAGTGAAAGTTGTTTATCATTAGCTGCTTTGGCTTGTCGGTTAGCGACGTCAAAGAAACCTCCCCAAGACCAGCACACGGTCCCTCATAGATTTAAGATGTTCTATTTTCATGGCGCAAAGGTAATTGTTTAAGGTACATGTACCAACCTGCTGAAATTGATATGCACAGAAAGAACCTTTTGAATAAATTTTGCGTTTATAAAATAGGAGAAGCGTGTGTTGAGGAGAATATATTAAAAAGCAGGCATCGTTATTATCTCTAATATTGTCAATAATGGGTACAGTGAAGCAAAAATTATGTAACTTTAAAATCCCCCATCTTTTTTAAACTCTATTAAAACCACATGCCGATCTATCGTCACATATTGGGTTTATTAATTACGGGAGTGTTATTGTGTACGGTAAATATTGCTTCAAAGGCACAGAGTTGTCCCCCTAATATTGATTTTGAGAACGGTAGTTTTTTTAACTGGACCTGTTATACAGGCAGTGTTGCTTCTGTTGATGGACAGAACTATATAAACTTTGACTATTCCGGTACCCCCGTATCCAACCGGCATACTATTTATGCAGCCAATACCGGCGCAGGTGTTGATGAATACGGTGGATTTCCAAAAAACTGCCCCAACGGCAGTGGCTTTTCTATAAAGCTTGGCAACAACAGCGCAGGCCGTGAGGCTGAGGGTGTCTCATATGATTTTACCATTCCGGCAAATGCAAATACATACAACCTCATTTATAATTATGCAGTAGTGTTTCAGGATCCCGGTCACCATGTATCTGAACAGCCAAGGCTCGAT
>JBBSJJ010000202.1:0-3994 GCA_038257335.1 Chitinophagales bacterium
CACCTTTGACTTCCACCCCCCTACTCCCTCCCATCCAACAAATTACCCAATCCTCCCAGTAAACTTCCTTCTTCCTTACGGTTAGTAGTTCCATATTGCAGTATCCTTCCTGCCAGGCGACTGATGGGCAATGATTGCAACCAAACTTTGCCGGGGCCACGCAGGGTTGCAAAAAACAATCCTTCGCCGCCAAACATAAAATTCCGGATTCCTTTTACGAATTCAATATTAAAATCTACTCCCGAGGTATAGGCCACCACACAACCTGTGTCTACTTTTAAAATTTCTCCGGGCAGCAGCGTTCTTTCTACCACGTAACCGCCTGCATGTGCAAAGGCATACCCATCGCCTTCTATTTTTTGCATGATAAATCCTTCGCCTCCAAAAATACCCGTGCCCAACCTGCGCTGAAATTCTATGCCAATACTCACACCTTTGGCCGCACATAAAAAGGCGTCTTTCTGGGCTATTACTTTTCCGCCCAATTCTTTTAAATCGAGCACAATAATTTTACCCGTGTAGGGTGATGCAAAGCTTACCTTCTTTTTACCCTGGCCTGTATTGGTAAAGGCCGTCATAAACAAACTCTCGCCTGTGAGCAGGCGTTTGCCGGCACTCAACAATTTACCCATTAAACCACTGCCCTGCTGCTGGCTGCCGTCTCCAAAAATGGTTTGCATTTCTATGCCGTTGTCCATCATCATAAAAGCCCCGCTTTCTGCAATGGCAGTTTCGTTGGGGTCCAGTTCTATTTCTACAAACTGCAGTTCTTCGCCGTAGATTTTGTAATCGATGTCGTGATTTGTTCTCATGGTAAATACTTTATGTTATTATAAAACAAATCAACACTATTCTATTTTCATTTCAAAGGAAAGTTTACCAGTGGTTAAATGCACGTGTTATAAACCCACGCTAATTCCAATGCCATTCCCTGTGGCAGACAGTTGCAACCTATCTGCCAGCCCGGTTAATTTTTTGCCGTGCCTGTTATGAATGGCATATACCACAGCATCAAATACCAGCAGCACTCCCCCTTGCAACATCACCGATTGGCCATACCCCTTAAGCCTCTCTGGCTTGTTGGCATTTGTTTTACTTTTTTCGTAAATGTATGCGCCACCGGCAATATAGGCCAGGTCTAGCCCGGTATTGAACAAGAATAATTTTTCGGTGGCATGTTGTTTTTTAAGAGATGCGCTGTACCCAAGGTTACCCTCGTCCTTTTTAGTAAAATATCCGATGGCTGTAATTCCCAGGGTTACCCCATTCCAGATGGCATTCATCTGGTGAAAATATTTATCACTACCATTAGTTTGCGAACTGGCAATGCTGCCATAAATAACATTGGCAGCACTGTACGCTCCAAGTACTTTAAAGGCAGCTTTGTCTATACTATTTCGCTTACTATTAAAAGCAGGGAGGTCTATTTGTTGGCAGAAGCCCGAGGCATGCAGCAGGCAAGCGAGTGCAAGAATTATTGCTGTTTTCATGAAGGCATAAACGTTTTTTGCGATAAAAAAGTTTGGTTGACGCTGCGTTGCAGCAACCCCAAATTAACGGAAGCTCCCAAAGTAGCCGTACTAAAAATTGCATGTAAAGTTATTACCTGCTTGATGGCAATCATACACATCCCTGATTTTAATTAGATACGGGTATGCAGCAAGCTGTTTAACTTTGCCTCCATTTACTCTTGTTTTATGACGAAGACAATCTTTATAGCCACCACAGAACCGTATAGTGGCAAATCTATCATTGCCCTTGGCCTTATTAATATGCTATTGGGCAAAGCCCGCAAAGTGGGCTATTTCAAACCCATCATCAACGAAGATCCTGCAGAAAAAAAGGATGTGGATATTGAAACCATCGTACACTATTTCGGACTGCCCATTGCGTACGAAGATACCTATGCCTTTACACGTCAGCAGGCCATGAATAAAATGGAAACGGACAGTGCAAGGGGAGAACTGATTAACACCGTAATAGGCAAGGTGAAAAAATTAGAAGAGGCTTATGATTTTATTGTGATTGAAGGAAGTGATTACCTGGGGGAAGGCACCGCTTTTGAATTTGAAACAAACATAACCATTGCCAAGAACCTGAATGCGCCGGTGATCATGGTAGTGTCCGGCGAGCATAAAACAACCGCCCAGGTTGTAAATACGGTGCAGGCCATGTTGCGCAATTTTAAAACGAGGGAAGTGCAGGTGCTGGCGGTGGTAGCTAATAAAGTAAAGAAGGAAATGCTGAATGATGTAAAGGAATTACTTACTGCGCAGCTATCTACCGAAACTATTTTGGCAGTAATACCCGAAGACAAGAAACTGCAGAATCCATCCATGAAAGAAATACACGAGCAACTGGGTGGAACATTATTATACGGTGAGGAACAGTTAAGCAACCAGGTAGATAATTTTGTAACGGGTGCCATGCACCTGCCACATTTTTTAGATCATATTTCTGAGAACGTACTGATTGTAACACCTGGCGACAGGGGAGATATCATCATCGGTGCGCTACAGGCAGGACTATCTACCAACTATCCAAAAATTGCGGGCCTGGTGCTTACTGCAGGCCTGGTGCCGGAAGAACCTGTGATGCGTTTACTGAATGGCCTGCAAACGGTGCTGCCAATTATTGCGGTAAAGGAAGGCACGTTTCATACGACAGCCTTGCTGGGTGGTATCAAGTCACGCATTTCTTCAGACAACGAGAAAAAAATTCAACTGGCCATCAACACCTTTGAAAAATATGTGGATCTAAATATTTTAACCGAGAAGATCGTGACCTTCAAATCTGAAGGCATTACGCCGCACATGTTCCAATACCAGCTAACGAAGACTGCCAGGCAAAATGTAAAACACATCGTGTTGCCCGAGGGCAATGAAGACCGGATATTAAAAGCAGCAGCACGCCTCATCAACCAGGAAATTGTAACGCTTACTTTGCTGGGCGACCCGGCGGAAATTGCCGCCTCTATCAAACGGCTTGGCCTAAACCTGGATCTTAGCCGCATCCAAATTGTAGATCCGGAAAAGTCTGAGCACTACAACGATTACGTACAAACGCTTTTTGAACTTAGAAAAAATAAAGGCCTTAAAATGGAAACAGCCAGCGACCTGATGTTGGATGGTTCTTACTTTGGCACCATGATGGTGCACAAAGGCCATGCAGATGGGATGGTTTCGGGAGCCATTCACACTACGCAGCATACCATCAGGCCGGCGCTGCAGTTCGTAAAAACCAAGCCCGGCATTGCTACCGTATCCTCTGTATTTTTTATGTGCCTGCCAGATAGAGTGGCAGTATTCGGTGATTGTGCCGTAAACCCTGACCCTACAGCGGAGCAATTGGCAGAAATCGCCATCTCTTCTGCAGAAAGCAGTTTGCGCTTTGGCATTGAACCCCGGATTGCGATGCTTTCTTATTCTTCCGGTACATCGGGCGAAGGAGTAGATGTAGAAAAAGTAAGACTGGCCACAGCCATCGTAAAACAAAAAAGACCCGACCTGAATGTTGAAGGGCCCATTCAATACGATGCCGCAGTGGACCCGATTGTGGGCAAACAAAAAATGCCCGAATCTAAAGTAGCCGGCCAGGCCAGTGTGCTTATTTTTCCGGATTTGAATACAGGCAACAACACTTACAAGGCTGTGCAAAGAGAAACGGGAGCGCTGGCCATTGGCCCCATGCTACAAGGGCTAAACAAACCCATCAACGATTTGAGCAGGGGCTGCACGGTAGATGATATTTTTAATACCGTTATTATTACGGCAATACAGGCGCAGGAGAAGGAGGGATGATTTTGATGTATGATTTCGGATTTATGATGTATGATATGTGATGTAGGATTTTTGATTTCGGATTTGTGATGTGTGATGTGTGATGTGTGAATTTTGATTTGTGATTTATGATGTGGCACTAATATTCAGCATCTGCCATCTAGCATTTGCCATCTAAGATCTGCAATCTAACAACTAACATCTGCCGTCTAGCA
>JBBSJJ010000203.1:0-3934 GCA_038257335.1 Chitinophagales bacterium
AGCGGCGAAGTAGGGTATAAATTATTTGGCCTGGTCATGTGGTCTGCCGCCATCACTTCTGTCATTGGTTCAGCCTATACATCGGTTTCTTTCATCAAATCTTTTCACCCCTGGCTATTAGCCAACCAACGAACCATCATCATTGTCTTTATCCTGGTTTCTACTACCATATTTTTATTCATCGGCAAACCAGTTAAAACATTGGTTTTTGTAGGTGCGCTCAATGGAATGATCTTGCCGGTTTCTTTAGGTGTTATGTTACTGGCAGCTTACAACACAGCCATCGTCAAAACCTACCGACATCCAAAATGGTTAACGGTATTCGGATTTTTAGTGGTGGTTTTTATGGCGTTATTAAGTGGGCAAACTATCTTTCAATTACTGCAAGCGTAGGAGAGGTGGGAGGAATACAGCAAGGCTTTACTTTCTTTTTAATGATTCGCTTCCTGGAGTCTACTCCAATAAATTCGAAAGCATCAACCATTGATTTGACAGGCAGTAGTGACGCTGGTTCAATACTGCCGCCAGGGTGGGATGTCCGCTGTTATTAATTGCCCCGGCCTTCAGGCCGGGGAATAAAATTATAGAATCTCTCATGGGCTTTAGCCCAATAACTGGTGCTGGTAAATTCAGAACCTATCAGCATGAGGAGGGTAGTTTATTTTGCCCGGTTTCTTTTAATAATAAAAGCGGATATGGTTCGAAGACAAGAACCATGGCGCAGCGGTCACTTTGCTCCTATTCGCCGGCATTGAGAGCTGAGACTCTTGGCAACATCAACATAAAGGTGAAATAGACCTCATATTTAACTTGAAAGGTTAGTAACATGAGGCGTAATTACTCCGGTAGAAATTGTTGGTTTTTTATCCCCTTTTCACTTCTATTTCATCCAACTCATGGCCAATTATTTTTTGATCTATATTTTTTTCCTTGACCTGGTGAGTCCATATACTGTATGGTAGTTTGCGGTTGCGTAGATATTGATCCTCTTTGTCGCAGAAACTATTATATGTTTAAAATATTGTCGCACAAACTACAAAGAAAGATTATTATGTCGCAGAAATTGACGTTTGTCGGTCAACTATCCTTAAACTCTACCGGTTTTGTCGCAGAAAAATAAAACTTGTCGCAGAAAATAGCATATTTTTGTCGCATAAAATTCAAATATGTCGCAGAAAAAGCAATCTAAAAAACAGGAACTAGATACAATCATAGAGGCTTTATCAGGATTTAGTAAAGGTGCTTCGCTAGAAGACATACGTACATCCGCAAAACTATCTCTAAGCGACAGAACGCTTCAGAGGCGCTTAAAGTTGCTGATTGAGCAAAACAAAATAACAGCGGCCGGAGCACAAAAAACGAGGACATACAAGCTGTCTTCACCAAACATTTCCGAGCCAGAGATGCATCGGGAAGCTACGATAGATTCAGCTCCCTTTTCCTTAACGGACTACAGTCAAAATCTTTTGACCGTAGTAAACATGCCTATAGAACAACGAACTCCGGTGGGGTATAATCGCCAGTTTCTGGAAGAATACCAGCCAAATGTAACGAGTTACCTGGACCCAATAGAGTTAAATAGACTGAATCTACTCGGTCAGACAGCAAATATGCACCAACCTGCTGGTACCTATGCCCGGCAAGTTCTTAACCGATTACTAATAGATCTGTCATGGAATTCCAGCCGCCTGGAAGGGAATTCTTATTCATTATTAGAGACACATCGACTATTAGATGAGGGCAAATCCTCAGCTAACAGAAAAGAATCTGACACACAAATGATCCTGAATCATAAAGACGCCATTGAGTTTTTAGTACAGGATAGGGATAATACAGTGGGATTTAACAGGTATAGCATTTTAAGTTTACATGCGCTCCTTTCTAATAACCTTTTGCCTGATTCTGCCGCATCGGGAAGATTGCGTACCCATGCTGTGGGGATAGGCAGGTCCGTATATCATCCGCCTGACACACCCCAATTAATTGAAGAATTCTTTGACATGATTCTACAGAAAGCAGATGCGATAACCAACCCGTTTGAGCAAGCATTCTTTACCATGGTACATATCCCCTACCTGCAACCTTTTGATGATGTAAACAAAAGGGTGTCCAGGCTGGCTGCCAATATCCCGCTAAACAGGCGGAACCTGGCACCGCTATCTTTTACGGATACTCCAGAAGAATTGTATATTTCCGGCCTACTTGCCATATATGAATTGAATCGATTCGAGTTGCTAAAAGAAGTATTTATCTATGCGTATGAGCGCTCGGCAGCACGTTATGCTTCGGTGCGGCAAACACTTGGCGAGCCCGACTCTTTTCGTCTGAAGTACCGCAGCCAGATCGGAGATGTAATAAGTGCAATTATTAAAGGGGGCAAGTCTAAAATAGAGGCATCAGTAGAAATTCAAACAACAGCTCTCGGCCTTCTTCCGGAGGACAGAAGTAGATTTATTACATCTGTAGAATCGGAATTACTGAGCCTTCATGAGGGAAACTTTGCCCGCTATAAAGTTACCCCTTCAGCTTTTAAGAAATGGAAGGACCAGTTTGTTTAGTGGATGCTGGATGACGGGCTGGCACACGGCCCACTATTTGAGAATGATTTTGCCGGTTTCTTTAGGCGTAATGCTACTGGCAGCTTACAACAAAGCCATCGTTAAAACCTACCAACATCCAAAATGGTTAACGGCATTCGGTTTTTTAGTGGTGATTTTTATGGCGTTTTTAAGTGGCCAGACTATCTTTCAATTACTGCAAGCGTAGGAGAGGTGGGAGGAATACAGCAATGCCTTACTTCTTTTTAAAAAATCCACTTCCGAAATTCACTCAAAGGAAAAAACACTGAAAAACTTTGGAGTGCGGGCTTGGCGTGATGGAGGAACAGCCACGAAGGCGGAAAGTTCCGAACCATTGCGGTGAATAATTTTTTTGAAACCGGCGGTTGTACTGCTATTTGTCTTCATTGGCTGCCTGTCCCGATTTTTCGGGATCGCATGGCACATCCCGATTATTTCGGGACTCTTATGTAGTATAACTTTATTGGGCTTTTATCGAAGCGGATTTGGTTAGTGAGGACACGAACTAAGGAGGTTGTGATCCCATAAGCTGTACCTTCTTTATTTAATGTTTTTGTACGGAACCTGCCTGTGCGGCAGGCAGGCTCTTGCGTTAAACACTTGCGCCAGACGAGGACTTTGCCACCCACTTAATTTTTGTAATTTAGAAATAAAATCAAAGGATATGAGTAAAGAAGTAAAAACAAAAATCCATCTGCTTTTAGATGGTATAGAAGATGAAGTAGTACTAAACCAGGTAATGGAAGAGGTAGCTTTTTACGCTACTAAAAAAGATATAATAGATGATTTAAATACTGACCAGCTCAACGAGTTGGATAAAGCCATGGAAGAAGCCGACAAAAAAGAAACAATTCCCTATGATGACTTTAAAAAAAGAAATCAACGAATGGAGAAAAAATAGTTGTTACCAAACGCTTCCGCAATAACACTCTCCGGGTTTATCAATATTTGCTAAAAGAATTTTCTAAAAAAACAGCAAATAGTTTTCTTAATCGTCTAGAAAAACGAATCGAATTTATTGCTGCCAATCCCGAAGTTGGCAAAGCATCCCTTAAACGGCAAAATTTACGCAGCTTTTTATTTACACCGCACAAACAGAACTTTTATCGTTCTCAAAAAAATACAATTGAAATACTTTGCCTCTTTGATATGCGAAGAACCCAACAAAAAAACCTTATTAGAAAAGTAATGTAATCAAACTTGTGCCAGTTGGAGATGATTTTGCCGGTTTCTTTAGGCGTCATGTTACTGGCAGCTACAACAAAGCCATCGTTAAAACCTACCTACATCCCATTTGGTTAACGGTGTTAGGATTTTTAGTGGTGGTTTTTTATGGCGGTTTTGGGAGGGCAGAC
>JBBSJJ010000204.1:0-3934 GCA_038257335.1 Chitinophagales bacterium
CCGTTCTCCAACTATTGAAATGACTTTTTGCATAAAAACTAATGAGCAGAATGGTGGCAGCCGCTGCCAGTAAGTAGGCATAATCGAACAGCATGTATTCACTGATGGCTAATAGCAACGTGTAGAAAATAACCAATGCCAGACCGACCAATACATATTGTACCGGGTGAAAAGGTTTTTTCTGCATCAACTCTATGATAAAGAAAAATGCAAACGTAAGACCGATGAAGAGGATACCATATTTTACGCTGCGCATGGTTTTATTGTATTGATCGGCAGGCTGCACGAGGCTTACACCAAAAGCCATGGTATTGGTTTGAACCGCTGCAGACCGCATTACATTTGCAAAAGGAAGATTGGCCTGCGTAAAATTCCAGCGGGCGCTGAAGCCGCTATCGCTCACCAGTCGCTGGTTGGGTAGCATTTCGCCGTCAAACGATGGACCGGGCCAGGTAGAACTGAGTGTGTATTTGCTGGTAGAACTCAGCGGAATAAAATGCAATTGTTCACTGCCTTTTAGTTTCACATTCATGCTAAACGGAATGCCCGTAGCTGCAGTTTCCGGCGTGAGCGAAACGGGTACAGACAAACCTACTTTTCCAAAGTTCTCTACCGGCATGCCAGGTATCATTCGTTTATTCTGATCTCCAAAATTGATATAGATCTCTTCTTCAATCCCCTTAAAATCGCTGAGGCTGAAACATAGTTTTGCATTGGCAAAGTCTACCCGGCTCAGTTGCACATCAGCCGGCCAGGCTACTTTAAAGCTTCCGGTAAAATTAATGTCGGTTTTATACAGCAGCACTTTGTAAATAGATCTCGGCCGCTGTTCAGGTATGATTTTTCCATTTACCAAAAGCTCGTTCGCCAGCAAGAGAAGGTTGGTCTTGGTAGCAACCGCTTTGCCATCGCTGTTTAAGAAAGTATCGGTGTAGGGCACCACCAAAAAGGGAGCAGACAATGTTTGCGCAGTGGCCCACTTGCTGCTTACTTCTTTTACCACTTCCTTCTGCCGGGTTTCTCTTTCGTCTACCAGGTTGCTGATGAAGATAGTGGGAATCAGCATCAGCAGGATGAGGGCGCCGGTGATCAATCCCTTGATCAAAATTTTGTTGTTTTGAGAAGCAGGCAATGTAGGTTGCTCGGTGTACATGGTGGTTGTTTTGAAATGGTTGAAAAATAGTTGCTGCAGGATGTTGCCATAAGTATTTGGCTGCTGCGTATTACGATTGAAATAATAATAACATGGGCGAAGTGATGTAAAACTGCCGAGCGAAGCGCAGCCAAACAGGAGCAGCATCACAAAGCACATGGTGGCTAAGAAGCCGGGGCCCTCGCTTCCGAACCCAAGTTCATATTTAAAGATTCCAAGGAGTGCTGCACCCAGGCCGTAAGGGATGGTTAACAACAATTGTACTAACAGTAGCGCCTGGAATTTCATTCGCCAATTTACCCGGGCCCTGTTTAGGATGGGCAGAAAAATAAACATACCCACCAGTACCGGGACGCTTCCCGCCAGGGTAGCAAAAAAAGCGACAGGTAGTACCATGGCAGCGAAGCTTTGCTCCTGCAACATCACATACACAAATAAACCTACTGCAAAGAATAAAGCAGTAAATGTCCAGATGCGTAACGCCACAGAGGCTGAAGTGAATTTTTTATCCATATTTAAAAGCACTTTGTTTTTCAAAGTATTTGCACAAAAAAATTTATTTTGTAGCGTTGATCATTTTTTCCAGCGCATCTATGTGAGCCCTAAAAGCTTTATCGCCCGGCTTGGTAATAGTGTAAGTGGTATTGGTTTTTCTGCCAATGAAGCCTTTTTCTACTTTCACGAACTTATTTTCTTCCAAAGCTTTCAGGTGGCTGGCAAGGTTACCGTCTGTTATCTGCAACAGCTCTTTGAGATCATTAAAGTTCACGGCATCATTTACCATGAGAGCGCTCATGATGCCCAGCCTTACACGGCTGTCAAAAAGTTTATTTAAATTATCGATCGGGTTCACGTAGTTCGTTTTATGAGGCCTGGTTTCTTTCGTATTTGATGTACATGTAAACACCATAAGCAATGTGCAAAAGGCCAAACCCTATTGCCCAAAAATAAAGGCCATAGCCTACGAAACTAAGACTAATGAGACCTAGCAGAATTTCACTGTAACCCAGGTATCGTATTTCTGCAAGGGTGTATTTGCTTGCGTTGATCAAAGCGAGGCCATAAAATAAAAGACAACCCGGCGCTACAAGTCCGAATGTGCCATACTGCACAAGCGCTGCCAAAAAAGCACCACCAACCAGGAGGGGTATACTTACATTCACCATAAGTCGCTTGGCCGCTTGGCCCCAAATAGGAATACCCTCCCGGCTGCTTTTAAGATAAGTAAATATGAAAGCACTCACCAGGGCGGACAGGAAGGTGGCGAGGGCAATCCAAAATAGCCAGTGATTCAATAAAACCTTATAACCTGAATTGTAGCCTGCATTGGTATCTACATAAAGATTTTTGTACCCAAGCACATAGGGATAGGCCAGCCACGACCCCACCAGGGCACAGATGCCCGCACTCACGCCGCTTAGCCCACTTAAGCTGATAAAGCGACTGCTGCGCTCCATCATTCGTTTTATGTCGTGAATTGCTTCGAGAGAATGCTGTTGATCATTCATAAAAAAGTACTTTGAAATACAAAGTAAGCATTATTATTTCAACATATCAAATAATAATCTCTCCTGCTGTTAAAATTCATTTGCAACCTAAAACCAAATGATTTGTTCTAAATTGAACTCTTTTTAAAATAATTGCAGCCACCTCACTAAAATGAATACAAAGAAACTTGCCCCTCTTATGAAGAAGATTTTTCCCTTGCTGGTATTTCTCCTGCTATTGCAAACAACCCAGGCACAAACAAAAATTGATCCTGCCAGCATAGATATTGTAAGGGACTCTTTTGGGGTGCCACATATTTTTGCAAAAACAGATGCTGCTGTGGCTTACGGCCTTGCATACGCACATGCAGAAGACGATTTTAAAACTATTCAATTGGGCTTTCTTTCCGGCAAGTCTATGCTCGGGCGTTATAACGGAAAGGCCGGGGCACAAATAGATTACATTGCCTATTTGTTGCGTTGCCAACAAACCGTGAAAGAAAAATATGAAACAGATATTTCAGCAGATTATAAAAAAGTGCTGGAAGGATATTGCCAGGGGTTTAATGCTTATGCAAAAGCCCACCCAAGGGAAGTATTGGTAAAAAAATTACTTCCCCTTACGCCGCAGGATATGCTGGCTTATTCCATTTTGCAACTATCCATTTCTTCGGGAGCAGATAAAGCACTGGCACAAATTTACAAGGGTACCATAGCCAGCCTCAGCAATATGAGCAGTGGGGGCAGCAACGCTTATGCATTTAATTCTCAAAAAACAGCAGACGGAAATACCTACCTCAACATTAATGCGCACCAACCGTTGGATGGCCCGGTGAGCTGGTACGAAGCTCATTTATGCAGTGAAGAAGGATGGAATATTACAGGTGCCCTGTTTGCCTGCACGCCATCTATTTTATTAGGAAGCAATGAATACCTGGGCTGGGCACACACCGTAAACTACCCTGACAAACTGGATGTGTACCAACTTGAGATGAACGCTGCCAATAAAACCGCTTACAAATTTGACAATGAATGGATCAACCTGGAAGAAGCCACTGCAAGGCTTAAGGTTAAAGTAAAGGGGATAAACATAACGGTGAAGCGAAAAGTATATTGGAGTAAATATGGCCCTACCATCATTACCGATAAAGGGACTTTTGCCATAAGAACTGCCGCCCTCTTTGAAATAAGGGGATTGGAAGAATGGTACCGCATGAACAAGGCTACCAACTTTAGCAGCTTTTACAAGGCGCTGAAAATGGAAGCCTTGCCAGGTTACAATGTTATGTATGCC
>JBBSJJ010000205.1:0-3855 GCA_038257335.1 Chitinophagales bacterium
CATAAAAATAGATTTTGAACAACCCTTGCCTATACCGTGCGCAGGGTATTTTTAACTACTGCAGTTTGTCATTTTCTTTGTGCCGGGTAGCATCCCGCCCTGATTTTTTTTCAAAATTTTGCTGCAAGGCTTCCGTGAGGTTTACTCCCGTTTGGTTAGCCAGGCAAAGGAGTACCCACAACACATCGGCCATTTCATCGGCGAGCAGTTTTCCTTTATCGCTTTCCTTAAAAGACTGTTCCCCATAAGTGCGCACCATGATCCGGCTCAACTCGCCCACTTCTTCCATTAAAATTCCAAGGTTCGTCATTTCATTAAAATACCTTACACCCACAGTTTGGATCCAGCCGTCTACTTTTTGTTGTGCTTCTTCTATGGTCATGGGTTGCGTTTTTAAAATGTTGTTTTTAAAATGAATGTCTCTATTCTTTGTTTTTACTGTCGATGACGATCGTGATGGGACCATCATTTACAAGGCTCACTTTCATGGCTGCGCCAAAAGAACCTGTGTAGATCTGCTTTCCTAATGCAGCCTCAAGCATTGTTATAAAACGTTCGTATAAAACGATGGCAATTTCTTGCTTTGCTGCTTTCATATAAGATGGCCTGTTGCCTTTTTTAGTAGAAGCGTGCAATGTAAACTGGCTCACTAGCAAAATGTCTCCACCTACATCTCTGACAGAAACATTAGGCACATTGTTCTCATCGTCAAAAAGTCTGAGTTGTACGATCTTGTTTACCAGCCATTGCAGGTCTGTTTCATCATCTGCTTCTTCTATGCCCGCCAGCACCAGCAGGCCCATCCCAATGCCGGCTTTCTCCTGATCATCAATAACCACCGATGCCGATGTTACCCTTTGTATGACTACCCTCATATCCTTCTATTTTTGATTAAGTTCATGAAAAGTTATTCCCCCGTTATTGAATCTATTTTTTTGCCGATTACTCCTATCACATTTACACCAATTATTCAGAATTAAAAAAAGTATTTTCTTGATAGAATTAAAATATAACCGAAAAATCAGGCTGCCACCCACTTATAACTTATCAGGCATTTTGTCCACAGCATGTTGATATTTCCAATTCTAAAAGTTGCTGTACAAAGGATATTTTCGTTGTCCTACGGTTTTCTCTGAAACCAGTTAACCACACAAACTTAAATCAACTGCATATGCCAACAAAAAAGCGATCTACTGCTGCACTCTCCATTTCCCGCCAGTTTACAAAAGAAGGTACCAGCCCTTATGACATGTTTGAATACGACTATCGTGTGTCGGTCATAAAAAACCCCTCCGGAGAAATTGTATTTCAAATGGACAATGTGGAAGTTCCAAAACAATGGAGCCAGATTGCTACAGATATATTGGCACAAAAATATTTTAGAAAAGCAGGCGTTCCACAGGCAGATGGCACAACTGGCAGAGAAAAAAGCAGCAAAGAAGTAGCACATCGCATGGCGCATTGCTGGCGAGTGTGGGGCGAACGCTACGGTTATTTTCAAACAGAAAAGGATGCAGAAATATTTTATGATGAAATGGTGTATTCTATCCTGAACCAGGCATGTGTACCCAACAGTCCTCAATGGTTTAATACCGGTCTTCACGAAGTGTATGGTATCACCGGTAAACCGCAGGGGCATTATTATGTAGACCAGGAAGATGGAATGCTTAAAAAATCTACGAGTGCTTATGAGCGCCCTCAGCCCCACGCCTGTTTTATTTTGAGTGTAGAAGATGACCTTGTAAATGATGGTGGCATCATGGACCTGTGGGTGAGGGAAGCAAGAATATTTAAATACGGCAGTGGCGTAGGTACCAACTACAGCAGCATACGGGGAGAAAAAGAAAAGCTGAGCGGTGGCGGCACCAGTAGTGGCTTGATGAGCTTTTTAAAAATAGGTGACAGGGCGGCCGGGGCCATTAAAAGTGGCGGTACTACAAGGCGTGCAGCCAAGATGGTTTGCCTGGATCTTGACCACCCGGAGATTGTCGCATTTGTTAACTGGAAGGTAGATGAGGAAAAGAAAGTAGCAGCCCTGATTGCTGCAGGTTACCCAAGCGATTATGAGGGAGAAGCTTACCGCACGGTGAGCGGACAAAACAGCAACAACTCCGTACGGGTACCCAACAGCTTTTTTAAAGCATTGGATGAAAATGGCGACTGGGAATTGAAAGCGAGAAGTGATGGGCGCACGATGCAAACAATTAAAGCAAAAGAATTATGGGAACAAATAAATTATGCTGCGTGGCGCTGTGCCGACCCCGGTACACAATATGACACTACTATCAACGAATGGCATACCTGCCCGGAGGGTGGCCGCATAAGAGCGTCTAACCCTTGCAGTGAGTATATGTTTTTAGACAACACTGCCTGCAACCTTGCCAGCGTAAACCTGCGCCGCTTTTTTAATGAAGACAACAATACGTTTGACGTTTCAGGCTTTGAACATACCTGCCGCCTTTGGACGATCGTGCTGGAGATTTCTGTATTGATGGCACAATTCCCCAGCAAAGAAGTAGCTCAATTAAGTTATGACTACAGAACTTTGGGATTGGGTTACGCCAACCTTGGATCTATGCTGATGGTAAGCGGTATTGCTTATGACAGTGAAGAAGCGAGGGGAATAGCAGGCGCCATCACCGCTATCATGACTGGAGTAGCTTACAGCACTTCGGCAGAAATGGCCAGCTTCCTCGGCGCTTTTGATAAATATGAATTGAACAAGGAACATATGATGCGGGTAATGCGCAACCACCGGGCAGCAGCGTATGATGCAATGGATGCTTACGAAGGTTTGGAAATCAAACCGCACGGCATCAATGCTAAATACTGTCCTGATAATTTATTAACTGCTGCTACCAAAGCATGGGACAACGCTGTGCAACAGGGAGAAAAACATGGTTATCGCAATGCACAAACTACGGTGATTGCACCAACAGGTACCATCGGCCTGGTAATGGATTGCGACACCACAGGTGTAGAACCCGATTTTGCTTTGGTGAAATTTAAAAAACTGAGTGGCGGTGGTTATTTCAAGATCATCAACCAAAGCGTACCGCAAGCATTGCGCAATTTAAAGTACAGCGAAAAAGAGTTGTTAGAAATTGTAAACTATGCCAAGGGTCACGCTACCTTAAAAGGATCACCATACATTAATGAAATTTCTTTGAGCGAAAAAGGTTTCTTACCCAATGAAATTGAAAAGCTGAACGCTGCCATGGCCAGCGCTTTTGAAATTGGGTTTGTATTCAACGCCTTTACATTGGGAGAAGCCTGTATGCAACGGCTTGGCTTTACTGCAGAACAGTATGGCGATTTTGAATGGAGCCTTTTGGAGGGCTTAGGATTTACAGAAGAACAAATAGAGGCTGCTAATATTTATATCTGCGGCACCATGACAGTGGAAGGTGCCCCTTATTTGAAAGACGAACATCTGTCGGTATTTGATTGTGCCAATAAATGCGGACAAACTGGCGAACGTTTCATTCATGCACATGGCCACATTCGTATGATGGCTGCAGCACAACCATTTTTGAGTGGTGCCATCAGCAAAACTATTAACCTGCCAAATGAAGCAGCATTAGAAGAAATAGCAGACAGCTACCGACTGAGCTGGGAACTGGGTTTGAAAGCGTGTGCGCTTTACCGTGACGGCAGCAAGCTAAGCCAGCCGCTGAGCAACAAGTCTGACCAAAAGAAAAAGACGGAAGAAGAAAGTGTAACAAATCAGCAATCGGCCACAGAACCTTTATCGGCCATCGTTGATATGTCTAAACTAACCATTGAAGATTTACTGGAAGAAATGAACAGGCGTGTGCAAAGCAGTGCCGATACGGCCTTGAAACGCCAGTTGGC
>JBBSJJ010000206.1:0-3838 GCA_038257335.1 Chitinophagales bacterium
ACGGCAAACAATTGTTCTATGCTTACCGGGTACACGCTAAAAGCTACCGCCATTTCGCCGCTGTCTACTCTTTTCTCCAGTTCGCCCAGGCCACGAATGCCACCCACAAAATCGATGCGGGTATCGGTGCGCTGATCTTTTATGCCAAGGATGGCATCTAAAATATTTTTTTGCAGAATGCTAATGTCCAACACTTCAATTGGGTCGGCATCGTTATAGCTTCCGGGTGCTGCATATAATTTGTACCATTGTGCACCTATGTACATCCCAAAATAATGCGGTGCTTCGGGGCGGTAAGCCTCTGTTTGTGGTTCTATGCTAAAATGTGCAGCACATTGCTGTAAAAAATCATCAGCGCTCAGGCCATTTAGGTCACGCACTACCCGGTTGTAATCCATAATGGCCAACTGGTCTGCCGGAAATAAAGTGGTGAGAAAATAACCAGCATTTTCTGTAGCGGCTTCTCCTAATGCCCCTCTTACTTTAGCAGCAGAGGCGGCCCGGTGATGGCCGTCGGCAATATAAGTAGCAGGCACCATGGTCTTAAACAAATTGCTAAGGGTAGCAATGGTCTCATCATCACTTACTATCCAAATACTGTGTTGAATTTCATCTTCGGTAATAAAATCGTACTGGGGATTTTTATCCTGCATCCATGCATTGATAACTGCATCTATGGCTGCTACATTCCTGTAGGCTAAAAAAACATTGCCTGTTTGTGCACCCGTTGTTTTAATATGATTGATGCGGTCCAACTCTTTATCTGGCCGGGTAAATTCATGTTTTTTGATAAGGCCGTTTTCATAATCATCTACAGAACTGCCACATACAAGCCCGGCCTGGCTGCGTCCGTTCATGCTAAGCTTATAAATATAGTAACAAGGTTTGTTTTCCCTGAACAAAATATTGCGGCTCATAAAAGCAGTAAGGTTTTCTTTGGCTTTTTCATACACTTGCGAAGAATGTACATCTATGCCTTCCGGCAAGCCTATCTCTGCTTTGGTGATGTGTAAAAAAGACTGGGAATTTCCCTGTGCTTCAACCTTTGCTTCTTTGCTGCTCAAAACATCATAGGGGCGACTTGCAACCAATTTAGCCAGTTGTGCCTCGGGCCTTAATGCTTTAAACGGAGTAATAGTAACCATGTGTAAGTACGATTGATAAAATAAATCTAGGGGTGCAAAAGTAAGATTTTAGAATGTTTAAGAGGTTTAAAAGTTCAACGTTCAATGTAATACCCCCGCAACCGCAGAAACTTCTTAAACTTTTGAAACTTCTTGAACCTTTATCCTTTACCAAATTCCTGCATCGCATCTACCATTACCTGCACGCTGCTAAGCGGCATGGCATTGTAAATAGAGGCACGGAAACCGCCGGTTGTGCGATGACCTTTGATACCTACGATGCCCTTGCTTTTGGTAAACTCAAGGAAAGCAGCTTCCTGCGACGGATCCTTCATTACAAAGCAAACGTTCATTTTGCTCCGATCTTCCTTAGCAGCCGTGCCGGTAAACAGCGGGCTGTCGTCTATAGCTTTGTAAAGCAAGGCGGCTTTTTCGTTGTTGAGTTTTTCCACTGCGGCCACGCCACCAATGCTTTTTAACCAACGCAGGGTAAGGAGGCATACATATACCGCAAATACCGGTGGCGTATTGAGCATGCTGCCCTCGGCAATATGATTGCGGTAATCCATCATGGTAGGGATGGGGCGTTTTGTTTTACCCAAAATGTTTTTGTTTACCACCACAAGGTTCACACCGGCAGGGCCCATATTTTTTTGTGCGCCGGCATAAATCAAATCGAACCTATTAAAATCGAGTACCCGGCTAAAAATATCTGAACTCATATCTGCCACAAGACTATTGCTTGTAAACGGTATTTGCTGCCACTGGGTGCCGTAAATGGTATTGTTGGTGGTGATGTGAAAATATTTGGCATCGTTGGGTACGGCAAAATCTTTGGGTATGTAGTTGTAATTTTTTTCCCTGGAAGAACAAACAACATCCACTTTACCAAACAACTTTGCCTCCTTGATAGCCTTGTATCCCCAGATATCTGTATCGGTATAAGCTGCAGTTTCTTTTGGGTGCAATAAATTCATGGGTACCTGCATAAACTGGGTGCTGGCACCACCGTGCAGGAACAACACCTCATGGTCATCATCCAGGTTCATAAGCTCTTTTACAAGGCTCCTGGCTTCTTCCATAACCGCTGTAAACGCTGCGGTGCGATGGCCCAGTTCCAGGATAGATAAGCCTGAATTATTAAAGTTTAGTACGGCAGCACTGGCCTGCTCAAAAACTGTTTTGGGTAAAATAGATGGACCGGCATTAAAATTATATACAGCCACCCCGGCGGTGGATTGAAGAGCACTCATATAAAAAAATTGAGGGGCAAATGTAATGAATAAACAGAGGATTGCGGATGCCATCCTTCCAGGGAGGCGCAGCCAACAAACGAAATGATTGCCTTAAAAAACTATTCCTCCCTGCCAAGCATCTTACCGGCACTGTTGTTCCACCTGGCATTTAACTCTTCAAACTCCTTGATATCTTTTTCTGAAAACTTTTGTTTAGAGAGTGATTTTAAATCTGGCTGCCCGGCATTTACCCAGGCGGTAAACCAAAAGGAGGCAATGGCAAAAATAGATTGTCGCATACGGCGCTCTACCATACCATCCAATTTGTTGTTGAAAGCCACCGTAAAGTCTGTAGAGTACTGGCGTATAACGATGCCATTTCTTTCTTCAAAAGAGAATTTTTTATCGGGAGCAAATTGCTCGGTCAGTTGTCTTTCAAAAAGGAGTACACTGTCTGCTGCCAGTGCACTTTCCAATACCCGGTCCCAAATAAACTCTCCGGGGTTTTTGATGTACTGGGCTTTGCCAATAAAAAAATCCCATTGTTTTTCGGCAAGTAATTCCGGCACCCGGCTTTCCCAAAAACCATGAATGCCTTTTTGGTTGGTAAGCTGCCCATTGTGGTTACTACTGGCGTGGAGTGGCACATGGGCATCGGAAATGTAATGCCCAATCTCTGCGCTGTTTTTTAAGATGCGGCTATAATTTTTATCCCTAAAGGCATCCGTAAGGCGCAGCAACATTACTTGTACATGCCAGGGAACAATGCCATGCTGCATCAGGCTGTCCACACCAAATTTTGCTACCGCATCGTCCCATTTGCGGGGAAGCTCGGGGTAAGGGTATTTGCCATACTTGTCTATATCCAGGTAATGCCGCGGGCCTTCTTCTTTAATGGCATACCTTCTTTTATCGGGGTCTATGGCATGTTCGGAAATAAAACTGATGTTAGATTTATACAGCACCATCATTTCTGGCGGCAACAGGAAGCTGGCGTAAAAATTAATTTTTTGATGGGCAAAAAAGCCCCAACAAAAACAGGGAAAATAAGAAAGTACTAAAAAGGAACACAGAAATATGGAAACGGCCGCTTTTTTCATTTAAACATTGTTATTGTGACAATTTACGACTTAATAAAGAAACCTGATTTTATACTACTTCATTTCTGAATCCCTAAATCATAAATCAGACATCATAAATCAGACATCATAAATCATACATAATAAATCAGACATCACAAATCAGACATCATAAATCAGACATCACAAATCAGACATCATAAATCAGACATCATAAATCAGACATCACAAATCATACATCATAAATCAGACATCATAAATCATACATCATAAATCATACATCATAAATCATACATCATAAATCAGACATCATAAATCAGACATCATAAATCAGACATCATAAATCAGACATCATACATCATCTTGTACTTTCTATCTCTTCAATTTCGGCCACGCCGCC
>JBBSJJ010000207.1:0-3796 GCA_038257335.1 Chitinophagales bacterium
CGTAAACATTTATTATACTATTATGAGTGTGTATGGCTGGCTGATGTGGAGCCGCAAAGATGCAAGTAAGCATATTGTTTTACACATTACTGCTTCTTCCAAAAGGGAATGGACGCAACATCTGCTATTCTTTGCCACTTTTTATGCCATCATTTTTTTCGCCCTCACCTGGTTAAAAAAAGATTTCGCCCCCGGTGCCATTCCCTGGGCAGATGCCCTGGCCAGCGCCAGCGCTTATACAGGCATGTGGCTCATGACAAAGAAAAAATTAGAAAGCTGGATATGGTGGATCATTACCAATATTGCATCTATACCTCTTTACTTTGTAAAATACTATGTATTTACAAGTGTATATTATATCATCCTTTTAGTCATGGCCATTGCAGGATTTATCGAATGGAGAAAAAGATACCAACAGCAACATGCAACTTAAAAAAATTGTGATTCTCGGCCCGGAGTCTACCGGTAAAAGCACTTTGTGTGCGCAACTGGCTGCACATTATAAAAGCAGTTGGGTGCCAGAGTATGCCCGCACTTACTTGCAGGATACCGGCAATGCTTATGCCTACGAAGATTTGTGGGAGATAGCCAAAGGTCAAAAACTCGGAGCAGAAAATGCAGAAAAGAATTATTATAAAATGCACGCTGTGGCAGAAGGTAAACCCGCCTATCCCTTGTTTATAGATACCGATTTGTATGTGCTAAAAATTTGGAGTGAAATTTCTTTTGATAAATGCGATAACAGGATACTCACGGGCATTGCTCAAACAAAACAGGACCTCTACCTGCTCTGCAATACAGACCTGCCCTGGGTAGAAGATCCTTTAAGAGAATATCCGGACCTGGCCATGCGACAAAGAATATTGGCGCATTACAAAGATGCGATGGTGAATCAGCAGGTACCGTGGGTTGATATTAAAGGTGATTACACACAGCGATTAAAAATAGCCATTGAACATATTGATACATTACTTTGCTAGTGCGAAGTGCTATCAACGCCTGCAGAGTATATTTCTACGTAGTGATTGGTTTTAAAAAAATGACGGTTCGATTTGTAAATTGTGATTGGTTAATTATTGACTATTCACAATTCAATGTCGTTTAGTTAACGTAAACCGCCGTCAGGCTTTGTAACCGCTGACGGGGTTGAGCTAAACCCGACGGCGGCTTACAGCCCCGTCGGCGGTTGATTAGGGTTTCTCACAGCCTAAGTAAACGACATAGATTCACAATTGACCATTCACAATTCACTTACCACCAGCATAGAATTGGGGAGCGTTATTTGATCAGCGCAACAATTTCCGGATCACCTTGAATATTATTCATCTGCCGCAAAACTTTTGCTGATACAACAGATACAAATCTACTCAAAGGCTTTACGGTATATTTTTTTGGGTTGCGAAGACAGGCCGCTATTTGTGCGGCTTCGCTGCGGGTGAGGCTTTTGGCATCCTTGTTAAAATAATGTTTGGCTGCGGCCTGCACGCCAAAAATACCGGGTCCCATCTCCGCTACATTCAAATAAGTTTGAAGTATTCTTTTTTTGCTCCACAAAGTTTCTATCATGAAAGTGAAATATACTTCCAGTCCTTTCCTAAAATATCCACCGCCCTGCCAAAGGAAAACATTCTTCGCAGTCTGCTGACTAATGGTACTTGCACCCTTTATCCTGTCGGGATGTTTTTCATTGTATTTCTGTGCTTTTTTAATAGCCTTCACATCAAACCCATTGTGATCCGGAAAAAGTTGGTCTTCGGCAGCCATCACAGCTAGTTTAATGTTGGGCCCCATGGCATCGTAGCCGATATTGTCTTTTTTGAGACCATAACCTTTTACAACATCTACTGCCTGTGTGATAGTAATGGGTGGGTTGATCCATTTGCATACAATTAAATAAACAAGATGCCCAATAAATAACCAAAAGGCTACTTTTTTTATAGTGCCCCAGGTGCTGCGTTTGCGGGTGGTTGATTTTTTCTTCATCGGTATAAAACAAACTAACGCTCAGCCATAGCCGTTAGTATCTTATTTGGCATTTGGGAAATTATTTGTTGGTCATGTTCATATATTGTAAGGTATATTTTTTACCTATTACAATACCATTTCTGCCCGCCCTGCTCATGAAATATCCTACTGTGCCCAACGCTACAGCACCCACCAGTAATTCAGGACTGAATTTTTCTTTATCTGCTAAATACGATACACCGCTTGCCAGCGTAAGCAAAACGCCACCACCCAGCAGGGCTGCACCGCTGCCGCTTACATTAAAGCCTTTGCCAGTAGCTTTGCCAAAACTTTTTATTTGCTGGTAATGGTACACGTAGCGAAAACTTCCGGCTGTATCGTTTACATAACTGCCATAAACAGTGGGCAGGCGCCTCACTAAAAATTCCTGCAGGTAAATGCTGTCTTTTGCAATGGCGGTAACCAGGGCATTTCTGTAGGCACCATCTACCGTCATAAATTCTATTTGCGAGCCGGCGTAAAAATTCTTAAGAGGTTTATCCTTCTTTTTTAGAATAATAAAATCTGTGGGTTGTGCAAACGCAAGGCTGCCAAGCAGGCAAAAAACAGGGAGTAAAAATGTTACTTTAGTAGTTATCAAAGCAGCCAATTTTGAATGATTGAGTTGTTAGTCTTTTAATAGACTGTATACAATACCCGTAAGGATGATGGACCCGAACGCAAGGTATAGAAATCCGGAAATTCTGTTGATCAATAGAATATTGCGATCGCTTAATTTTTTACCGATGTAGCCAGCACCCATCACCTTTCCAATGTCTGCCAATATATTAATACCCAGGCAAGTGCTAAAAATTACAACCTGTTCGTTAAAGGAATACACGGCAGACAGCGAAGCGGCCAGTATCACCCAAAAAGAAATAACGGCAGGGTTGAGCGTATTGATCAAAAACCCGGAGCTAAAAATGGCAAAATAACTTGGGTGGTCGCCAAGGCCTGTTTTGGGATTGCCGGCAATTACTACAGGCTCCTGCAGCCGCCGGGGTTTTATTTTTTTGAAGAAGGCAAAGTACACACCCATGCCTATCAGGAAAATACAACCCGCTATACCGATGGGGATTTTAAAATCCATGATTGTTTTTACAAATTCACCAAAGCCCATGCTTAACACTATCCACATCACATCGCTGAGCCACACACCAGTTACAAAACTAAAACCGCCGCTGCGGCCGTGGTTGATGCTTTGTTTGATGATGGTAAATATAACCGGGCCTACAGAAAATATCAGTAGTAAGCTTATGGCAAGGCCTTTTAAAAAAGCATCCGTCATGATATTGCTTTGTAATAAGGTGAACTAAAAAAGGCCCCTGGAGCGCTAAGACAATTGTACTGATTCTTTTAAAAAACCTTTCCACTCTTCCAGCATCTTACCCTTTAATACCCTGGGAAATTTATGTTGGCCGCCAATCTTCCCCTTGGACCTCATAAAGGAAAGGAACACCTGCTCTGGTAAAACATTTGCCGTCACGGCTTTCAGTGCATGGTTTCTTTCTACTTCGTAATCGTCGTTCAGTAATTTAAGATTAGCATCCAATACTTCAGCCAATTGGATGGCATCTACATGATCATCTGTGGCAATAAACCATTCGTGTGCAAAGAAATTGCCGTGCGGCACGCCAGCAACCGTAAACTCAGGGATAGAAATGTTCAATTGTTCGCTGGCCATTTCTATGGCTTTGTTCATATTGTCTACACTCAGGTGCTCGCCCACCAAACTCAAAAAATGTTTGGTGCGGCCTGTGATAATAATTTCGCTTCTTTCCCTGTCTACCAA
>JBBSJJ010000208.1:0-3751 GCA_038257335.1 Chitinophagales bacterium
AATATACACACAATGTGAATAGAGCAAACTGCTGCATAAAATTTGTGTTGTATAGCATATGAATTTTGTAACAGGAACATCACGCCATCAAACTTATTTTGCCACCCTCGATGACCAGGTGGCAGCTGATAACCCGGTGAGACTAGTAGATGCCTTTGTAGATAAACTCCAAATGCAGAAGCTGGGCTTTACCAACACAGCGCACAAGAGCGAGGGCCGCCCACCGTATGAGCCGGCAGTATTGCTCAAACTTTATTTGTATGGCTATCTCAACAAGATACGAAGCAGCCGTAAGCTGGAGCGGGAGTGCGGGCGCAACATAGAACTCCAATGGCTGCTCAAGCAACTGCAACCAAACTATCATACCGTTGCCGATTTTAGAAAGTTACATGCACAACCGCTCAAAAATTTGTTCCGGCTTTATGTGCAATTCCTGGGCGATGCAGGCCTGCTCGGCAAAACCACCATTGCTGTAGACGGCAGTAAGTTTAAAGCAGTAAATAGTAAAAAGAATAATTACAATCAAAACAAAATAGACAAGCACCGCCGGTTTATAGAAGAGAAAACCGTGCCGAAGGACTTAAAAAACTCAAAGAGCGGAGCATAAAGTACGATGACATTCAGCAAAAACTAAATGCCACCACCGACCGGCAGGTGAGCACCACGGATACGGATAGCCGCAGCATACTGGTAGTAAAAAGTATTGTAGAAGTTGCTTACAATGTACAAAACGCTGTAGACGATAAATACAATCTCATTGTACACACCGAGGCTACCAACACCAATGACGGCAAAGCATTGCAGCGGGCAGCCATACAGGCAAAACAAAATTTACAATTACAACAACAAGATCCCATTGTACTGCTGGCAGATAAAGGTTACCATACCGGGGCCGAGTTGCAAAGTTGTCAGCAGCAAAATATAACAACGCATGTAGCCTACAAAGAACAACCTGGTGTAAAACATATTGCTAAGGAATTTCTTGCAGAAAGTTTTGAGTACAACAAACAAGATGACAGCTATACCTGCCCCGCCGGTGCCACACTTACCAGCCTGGGCAAATGGCACAATAAAAAAGGCGAAGCCAATGAAACGAGTTATCGTTTTAAAACCTACCGTACGGATGCTTGCAAAACATGCCCCTTAAAAAACCAATGCACCAAACTTCCCAAACGCATTGTGCAGCGCAGCGAATACCAGGATGCCGTAGACCTCAACGACAATAACATCAAACAAAACCCACAGTATTACAAGCGACGGCAGGCCATAGCGGAACATCCTTTTGGCACCATCAAACGGCACCTTGGTTACACCCACACTTTATTAAAAGGATTGCAAAAAGTAAACGGAGAGATGAACATGATCATGCTCTGCTACAACTTTATGCGCACCAAAAATATACTTGGCTTTGATGGTATGCTACAAGCACTCAAAAACTGGAAACCAAACTACCGCAAGGTGGCTTGTGCCTTCCAAACCCGGCTGCAACAGGCCTTTTACGGCCATTATAGCACCATCCAATTTTTATTTAATTACTAGCAATATATTTTACGGGAAGTTTTAAGAGCCGGTAACAAGTCTTAAATCACAGCTGGCGAGGGCCTTTTTTTTGGGAGGAAGGTTTTTTCACGGTCTGACGGGCAGGTATTGCCGATGGTTGGGAATTTGAAATTCGTCCGCCGGAACCGCAGCCTGGCTTTTTGCTAAAGATAAATATTAAGAACTAAAGTTTGGCTTTGTTCGTCAAGCCCCGAACTGAAGTACATCAGAATTACTGCTGCTGATGTTTACTTTGTCAAGCCCAACTATTGGCAATACCAATGTTGGGCGTCAGGCACTAGATTACCAAAGTAATTTTACCTTGTAACTTTCAAATTGTTTGTCTTTTGAAATAAGAGTGAAATTGTTATTAATTGCTTGTGAAATTATAAGCCTATCAAACGGGTCTCGATGATGAAACTTAAGTTTGGATAGAATTAATATGTCTTCAAAAGTTATAGGTAGAATTTGAAAATCATTATTTAATAATTCGTCACTCAGTGTTTGAAGAGGCATTTTAAGTTCAAGTCGTTCTAAACTAATTTTTATCGCTATTTCCCATAAACTTGCGATACTTATGAAATTTATTGAGTCAAGTGATTCAATAGCTTTCCTAGATTTAGTTGAAAGATCCTTATCGCCATTTAGAAACCAAATTAATGCATGAGTGTCGAGTAGAAAATTCATTTTTTATTGGTAGTCTTTAAAATCCTCAATTGGCAAATCGAAATTCTTATTCATTTTGAACATTCCTTTTGAGCTTCCAAATTTTGGTTTGCTTTTTAAAGGCTTCTTGTTTTTGTTCATAAGAAAGTCAATGAAATTAGAAACCTCAGATTTCATGCTTTCAGGAAGATGTGCAAGTTTGCTATATAAAAGAGTATTATCCATTGCTAAAAAGTTGACGACTGTAAATTTACAAAATTTTCGGTATAAATAATTTCCAATTTGCTTGCGCCCAACGTTGAGTATTTGCGTATTCTAGGATAGTGAAACTACCAAATATATTTGATTTGTCAAGCCGCATTTTGGTAGTTGTCCACATACATTTCCCCTTTTTTGACTACTGCAAACATGCGTAAAATTAGTTTAAATTTGATGTTGTTCAAGACGATTTTGTAGCACTTTGTCTTCATCTTATTTTGTCCATATAATTTCATTTCTTTGTCCCATTCCATAGCACTCCTTGCTGCCTGGTTTAGCTCCTGTTTTAATTCTTTATTAGCGATGTGGCTTACTCTTTTTCTTCCCCTTATACTTGTGCCGGAGCTGTGGTCAAATGGAATAACTCCCACGTATACTGCATAGCTGCGTGGATTTGTAAAACTCACAAAGTTTTCTGTGTAAGCTATTGTCATTAGGGCATTAATTTTACCAATACCCTTAATACTCGTAAGCAGTGTATAGTTAGTTCGCATTTTTTCATCTGCGGTTAAGATTTTTAGGAGCGCTAATTCTACCGCTGCTATTTTCTTTACATTTTCTTTTTGCTTTTGTTCCAGCATTTTTACGATAATATCCTTTTTATTATCTCCATACATGTGGCGGCGCTCCTTAATACTGGACTTGTAGCCTGCATTTTCTCTAACCATTCTTTTTCTAAAGTTCAAAAATTCCTTAAGCTTTACTATGGCTACATTCAGCGGTTTATCAGCATTCAGTAACTTATGCTTTTCCTCCCCATACTGAGCAATCCGGGCCGCATCCACTTTATCATTTTTGCCCCTGGCAATACCGAGGGAGTTTTTTATTGCCAGCCCCGGGATCCTGGTATATAAGATATTATTCGCCTCACAAAACTGAATGAGCTTGTACTCATAGCCACCCGTAGATTCCATTACCAAAAAACTCCTCTGCAGTTTAATATCAAAGTGCTTGCACCATTTCTTAAACTGTAAAAAGCCTTCTGATCCATTTTTAATTTGAATGTGCTCTTTGATTTCCGCACAGCAAACATCGAGTGTGTTTTTAGATACATCTACCCCCAAGGTGAAATCCCAATTTTTCATCGTCTTAGTTTTTAATGTGATAAAAACTTGCTCTTGTCAAAAACCTTTGATGGTTCTAAGAAATAATTCTAGATGGACCTCGAGCAAGGAAAGTAAAAGCAGGGACTAATACGCAAAAAAGTCATTAAAGACTAGAAGGCAGGCAAGTTCACCCTGCTTTGTACTTTCTAAGTTATAAACATTTTTGGTAGTTATTAACACCC
>JBBSJJ010000209.1:0-3747 GCA_038257335.1 Chitinophagales bacterium
ATTGGGTCATTGGGTCATTGAGTCATTGGTCAATTGGTCATTGAGTCATTGGTCATTGAGTCATTGGTCATTGGTCATTGAGTCATTGAGTCATTGGTCATTGAGTCATTTGTCATTAAGTCATTGGATGATCTCAGCTCCCTCTCAAAAGTGAATTGTGAATTTGCCATTGACTATTGACCTATTGACTATTTACCCATTGACAATTGCCCATTGACCATTGACTTTAAGAAACAAACCTCCTTCGTGTGCAAAGATAACCGAAACCTTATCTTTACTTTGCAACCAGAAAAATCAATTGATGCAGTTGTTCGTTCACGACAAACCTTTTTTACTGGAAACGGGTGCAGTGCTACCCCAAATAGAAATTACCTATTACACTTATGGCCAATTAAACCATGATGGTTCTAACGTGGTGTGGATATGTCATGCGCTTACGGCCAATGCCGACGCAAGGGACTGGTGGCCCGGCCTGGTGGGTGAAAACTGCATGATAGACCCGGACAAATATTTTATCGTATGCGCAAATATATTGGGCTCCTGTTATGGCAGTAGTGGTCCGCTCAGTATGAATCCTGCAACCTCCGCACCCTACTATCAGAACTTTCCAACCATTACAATGCGGGATATGGTAAAGGCACATGTGCTGTTGCGGGAACATCTGCAGATAAAAGAAATCTTTTTATTAATAGGAGGAAGCATGGGCGGTTACCAGGCGCTGGAGTGGGCCGTTATGGAAAGCTCCCGAATCAAACAATTATTTTTACTTGCAACTTCTCCTACCGAAAGTGCCTGGGGTATTGCTGTGCACACTGCACAAAGGTTGGCGATAGAAGCCGACAGCAGTTGGAAGGAAGCCCAACCAGATGCGGGAAAAAACGGGTTAAAAGCTGCAAGAGCTATTGGCATGCTTACTTACCGCAACTATGGCATCATGGTGCAAACACAATCTGAAACGGATGCCGAAAAATTAGATAATTATAAAGCATCTTCCTACATACAATACCAGGGCAATAAACTGGCTGATCGTTTTAATGCCTACAGTTACTGGCTGCTCACCAAGGCGCTGGATACACATCATATTGCAAGAGACCGTGGCGGAAATACGGACGTTGTTTTACAAAGCATTCAACAGCGCACGCTCATCATTGGCATCAGCAGTGATATTCTTTGCCCCATCATTGAGCAACAACACATGGCTGAGCAAATGCCGAATGCTTCCTTGAAAGAAATAGATTCGGTGTATGGCCATGATGGGTTTTTGGTGGAAGTAGAAAAGATATCGGCAGCACTGAAAGAATGGCTTAGATAATTTTTTTAAAATCGTTGGTGAATGCTGCACCTGAACACATTGTTGTTTTCTAAAACTTTTGCAGCAGCACGCCATTGTACTAACCGGGTGTATTGAAATTGAAAAACGGTGGAGTTTGACAATTTACAATCTACTGCAACGAAGGCCCTGTTTTGGTCAAAAAACCGAATATCCTTTATATAGTTCAGATTCACCATCACCTCGTTGCCTGCGAGTAAAACTAAATTTTTATTCCATACAGGGTAAGCAAATTCTAACCGATACCGAATCCGGTGCCTCGTTTCAAAATAATCCGTCTTTTTTCCTTCAAATATTTTTTGCAAAAAACGTTGTTCAAGCCGAAACCGCTGAGTGATTTTTATAGAATTTAAGTTGTTCTTAAAACTAACTTCCTGCCAGGGCCGCCATTCATTTGCCAGAACTGTTTTATCACTAAAGTAATTCATGCTTCCAAACCAGGCAAGGCCCGCAGCAACAGACACATGCTCATTAACTTTGTAAACCGCTCCTGTTCTAAGCGCAAAAAGAGACCATTTATCAATCTCCTCTTGAGTTCTAATTTGAACATCATTTACTGAAGACCAATTGCTGTCTATAGAAATGCTGTTGTTATAATTTGCCCAAATTACATTTCCATGCTTTGTGGTGTGTTGCCCAAACAAAGTAACAGGAAAAAGAAAGCAGCAGATTAAAATTCTGGACATCATCTTTATACGCATGTTTTGACTGGCAAAAAATTTACCCGGAAGGGTTCATGATTGCCGTGAAAAGTAAACCTGGCATTCAGGCGGCAATGAAAGAATATCTCTTTGGTTGCTAAAGCAGTTTACTTAATATTCTGAGGCTCCAGATAATCACCAAAATTCCTAATAAGATAAAAGATGTTTTTCTTGGCAGCTTACCCGCAAGTTTAGCCGCTATGGGTGCCGCAATAAAGCCACCTATTATTAAAGCAACGATCGTTTGCCAATGGCTCACACCCAGCAATGTAAAAAAAGTAAAAGCACTGGCGAGGGTTACAAAAAACTCTGTTAAGCTAACGGTGCCAATTACAAATCTTGGACTTCTACCCTTGGTAATAAGCGTAGTGGTTACAATGGGCCCCCATCCACCACCGCCAAAGGAATCTAAAAAACCACCCAGCCCTGCAAGCGGACCATAATGTTTGAATTTTTTTGTTTGATTGAATTTTACAAACGCATTCAACAAAATTTTAAACCCCAGGAATAAAGTATACAGTGCCAAAACAGGGCGGATGTACCCGCTGTATTTTTCACCCAGGAAAACCAGTAAAAATGCCCCGGCAACAGCACCTATTACACCAGGTATCACCAATGCCTTAAATAATTTTTTATTTACATTCCCAAATTTGTAATGACTGTAACCGGAAGCGCCACTTGCAAACATTTCGGCCGTATGAATGCTACCACTGATGGCTGCCGGGTTAATGCCGGTAGACAATAATATGGATGCACTCGTAACGCCGTAACCCATGCCCAACGCACCATCTACCAACTGAGCCAGGAATCCTGCCAATACCATCCAGTGAAAGTTTTTATCCAACGTTTGATAAAAATCAGTTGCCTGGCTGGTTATATCTCTAAAAGGAATGTAGGAAAAAATAAAGTGGCCTATTAGCATTAATGCAAATGATGCCACTGAATAGGTAGCAATTTTTTTCCAATGTTTTTGCGCCGGCTTTTCAGAAACATCCAACTCATCGTCTTCGTCTGCTTCTATCTCTTTTACAAAACCTTTTGCAACCAATCCACTGGTAAGTGTGTTGAGTTCTTTTACTTTGTCTTCAAAACTACCGTTGATATTTTTCCTGATAACCTGGATATTTTTCAGCACATTCTCCATTTCATCCGGTATCATATCGTTCAACACTTCCTTTAAACGCTTGGCAACTGTGGGCGATTTTCCATTGGTAGAAATAGCAATTTTAACGCTCCCTTTTTGCACGATAGAACCTAAATAAAAATCACATAGATCGGGCTTATCTGCCACATTCACCAACTTCCCTTTTTGGCGGGCATCAATACCTACCAGCTCACTAACGCTTCTGTCATTTATAGCTGCAATAACAAGGTCTGCATCATCTATATCGCTTTCATGATAGGCTTTTTCTATAAGCGTAAGTTTTGGGTATTGCAGCGCAAGCTCTTTTATTTCATCGCTTATTTGAATAGCTACTAAAGTAATAGCCGTTTCAGGAGAATTATTCAACACCGCAGTCAGCTTTTCCATGGCTACATACCCGCCACCCACAATCAACAGCGATAGCTGGTTCAGCTTCAAGAATACAGGAAATAGCGGATTCACATCCTGTGGATGCTTTGCTGCTACTGGCTCTAATAGATTCTCTTTGCTTTTGACCATATAAAAAAAAGACAGCTTTGCGCTGTACCTAAGTTGTAAGACGGCAAAAATAG
>JBBSJJ010000210.1:0-3703 GCA_038257335.1 Chitinophagales bacterium
GCTCCACCAGCAGTGTTTTATAACCTCTTGAGGTAGCATCTAAAGCAATGCCCAAACCGCTGGCGCCTCCGCCAATTACCAGCAGGTCCCACTCTTTTACCTGTGAAATTCTTTTCAAAACAGCTGATCTGGAGGCAATTTTCAACAAACACGATGGTTTTAAGGTGTGTACAATGCATCTCGTTTAAAAGAAACGAAAGAAATGCTTAACCAAACGAATGTAAAACAAATAACGAAGGCTCGCTTAATGTGGAAGAGCTAAACCATATCTGGATATGTCATTCATTATAATTTGAAAGATTTAACAGTTATCGAAATAAAGATCCAGTGTCGTATGAATGCCAGCGAAAAAAAAGCTGTAAGATTTTACCCTTATCCATTACAAAACATATTCATAAAAAATTGAAAGGGTTAGCTATTGATGAGGCTATTGTAATCTATAAGTGTCCGTCTCGTCAAAGTTGTACAGGGCAATACAGCTTCGCCCACCTGCAATTTTTAGTCAAACATTTCAAGCCTGAGATGGCTGGTAATTAATTGATCCGTTTGCCTTAATTTTGCGCACCGATAAAAATATACAATATGAGTGGCGCATTAAAAGAGGTAAGAACCCGAATTAAAAGTGTACAAAGCACCCAGCAAATAACAAAAGCCATGAAGATGGTGAGTGCGGCCAAATTGCGCCGTGCCCAGGATGCCATTACCCAAATGCGCCCGTACGCACAAAAGTTGCAGGAAATGTTGGGCAATATTGTAAGCAGTACAGAAGGAGATGTGTCTATGGCACTTGCCGTAGAAAGACCTGTAGAAAATGTACTCGTTATTGTAGTCACCAGCGATCGTGGCCTTTGCGGTGGTTACAACAGCAATCTCATTAAACTTACCAAACAGGTAATTCACGATAAATATCCAACGCAGTTTAGCAAAGGAAATGTACAGGTTTTGCCTATCGGCAAAAAAGCGTACGAGCATTTTACCAAGAACAACTTTAAAGTGGTAAACCTTTTCTGGGACATATTCACAGGCCTGAGTTTTGAAAAAGTACAGGCTGCAGCGCAATATGCAATGGACGCTTTTGCCAACAAAGAATTTGATGCGGTAGAATTAGTGTTCAGCGAATTTAAAAATGCTGCAACGCAACAATTTATTGCGGAGCCTTTTTTGCCAGTGCAAAAAGTACGCAACACACAGGTGACTAAAAAAGCCGATTTTATTTATGAACCCGGCAAAGAAGTGCTCATTGCAGAACTAATGCCTAAAATCCTAAACACCCAATTATACAAAGCCGTGCTGGATGGTAATGCCAGTGAGCATGGTGCCCGTATGACCGCTATGGATAAGGCCAGCGAAAATGCCAACGAACTCCTAAAGTCTTTGAAAATTAGCTACAACCGTGCAAGACAAGCGGCCATTACCACAGAGTTGACGGAGATTGTAAGTGGTGCGGCGGCTTTACAAGGCTAATGTAACTCGAAGACCATTAAAAAGTCATTGGGCCATTAAGTCAATAGGTCACTTTAATCAGTAGTGATTTTGGAGACTTGAGAAATTATTTAGCCAGTAAATTCTTGTTATTATGATAAGATTGATTGAGTTGGAAGTCTACAAGACAGCACTGGAAATTGGAGAAAAAGTTTGGGCAATCGTTCACAATTGGGATCATTTTAATAAAGACAGCCTGGGCAAACAATTTGTAAGAGTGGAATTATTACAGTAGGGGTTCTACTTTTGAAAGTACTACCTGTTTAAGAAAAGCGTTTGAAAGGAAACTCGTTTCTGCAGAAGAAAACAAAGAAATGAGGTTGCTGTTTGAAAGATATTTTAGATTAATAAACGGTTACATAAAGTCTATAGGAGAAAAGAAAGAAGATCAGCAACTAAAGGAAGATCCAACTTTTTATAAGAGCCAAGCGACAGATCTGGATGATCTTCTCTACAATGACGATTGACATATTGACCATTGACCATTGACCACTGACATTAATTCCATGGAAATAAGCACCATCATCCCCCACATTGAAGCATTGATTTTTGCCAGCGACAAGCCGTTGTCTGGATCAGAACTTACGGAACATGTAAACAATGCCCTGGGTTTTATTGAAGACCGTGCAAGCCTGGAGCAGGTAGAATCTGCCATTGAAGGTATCCAGGAAAAATACGATTCAGAATTTTATGCTTTCGAGCTAAAGCAAAGTGGCGGCGGCTGGCAGTTTCTTACTAAAGCTGCTTACCATAAAACGGTGGCCCTCATCAACGGCGATAAGTTCATCAAGAAACTATCCAATGCAGCCCTTGAAACCCTTGCCATCATTGCCTACAAGCAGCCCATCACCAAAAGCGAAATCGAATCTATACGTGGTGTGAACTGCGATTATGCCGTGCAGAAATTATTAGAAAAAGACCTCATCATTATATCTGGCAGAAATGAAGATGCAGTAGGCAAACCACTTATCTACAATACTTCTAAATCTTTTATGGATTATTTTGGCATCAACAGTGCCGACGACCTGCCAAAAATAAGGGAAGTGCTCATGGAAGAATATGCCAATGCAACATCTGTGAGCGACATACTGGAAGAGCAGGATGCTATTGAAAATGGAACACCTGTTTCGCCGGAAGCAATTGAATCAAGAGCGGAAGCTTTGGAGGAACTTATTGCAACCGAAGAAACAGTAGAAGCGGTGATAGTAAACACAGGCGAATTAGTAGAAGAAGCGGTAGTAGTAAATACAGGCGAATTAGTAGATGAAGAACTGGTAGAGGAAACCGTGGTAGAAAAAATAGCACTGGAAGAAAACGAGGTACTAAGTGAAGAAGCTCCCGATGCTGAAGCCACAGAAGACGACCTGGAAACGGAGAAAAAAAATAACGAAGACGAAGAAGCCTGATACTAACTTTTGTAAATATTTTTTAGAAAAGGCATACCATTCAACCGGGTGCCTTTTTTATTGTAAAACTGATATTGAATATTGGCCTGCGTCAACACTAAATGTCAGCCATAAAAAGGAACAACTTAATATCTTTAAAGAATGAATACTATTTCTTCCGCACAATTTCAGAGCCTGGCCGCTCAATTTGGCACACCGCTGTATGTGTACGATACAGCTTACATTACGGCACAATATAATAAGCTCACCACGGCTTTTGCCAAAACCGATACCCGCTTTTTTTATGCCTGCAAGGCCCTCACCAACATCAACATTTTAAAGCATATCAAAAGCCTGGGCTGCAATATCGATTGCAGTTCCATCAACGAAGTGAAGATGGGCCTGCTGGCGGGTTTTGAACCCCGCAATATTTTATACACTTCCAACGGCATTCATTTTTCTGAAATTGAGGAAGCCCAATCTTTAGGTGTAAACATCAATATAGATAGCCTAAGCAACCTGGAAAAATTTGGTCAAAAATATGGTCATAGTTATCCCGTTGGTATTCGGTTACGCCCCAATATTATGGCAGGTGGAAATATCAAAATTTCTACCGGGCACGACAAAAGCAAGTTCGGCATACCAGCCACACAGGTAGACGAAATATTGGCACTGGTAAACAAGTATGATCTCTTTATTCAGAACCTGCACATCCACACCGGCAGCGATCTGAAAGATGTGGAAGTATTTGTAAAAGGCATCGAAGTGTTGTTCGACCTCATTCCGCATTTCAAAGAACTGTCCTCTATAGACCTGGGTGGTGGCTTCAAAGTTCC
>JBBSJJ010000211.1:0-3661 GCA_038257335.1 Chitinophagales bacterium
TTATATTTCTTATAAATTTCACCCTGCTGCCATCTGCACTTGTAAAAATGTCTTTCTCACTTTTTACCGCATCAAGCCCTCCATTGTTGCCAAACAGGGTAGCAATAAGTTTATCATCCTTTAATTTTATTTCAATACTTTTTACCATGCCGCCACCGGTATTATATACTCCAACATAGTCTGTGAGTTTAATACTATTTTGTGCGGAAGCTCCTTTGGCAATGGTAAAATTGTAATTACCCGCACCAGTTTCTACTACCACATATTCACCCTGCCTGTCCATTATTTTTATGTCTTTAATTGCAGAAAGGGCGATGCCATTTTCTTTTACATCGCTTGAGTTTGCCGCAGGTAAAAAAATAGTAGCATAGGTATTGGGTGGCACTACAACGGAGACCGTTATTTTGTCTTTTTCAATTGTCCACCCGGCAGAAGTATTGCCATAATATGTTTTTAAAGCAGCATTTACTTTGGTGAAATTACCACCAATATGCGGTTTTACTTTTATATGCTTGTAGCCCACACCATCATCGTAAGTATCTAAGCCTGCAACTTCTCTATACAGCCAATCGCCAATGGCGCCGTAAGCATAATGGTTAAAAGAGTTCATGCCAGCAGTTTGAAAAGTGCTGTCGGGCTTTTGCCCATCCCATCTTTCCCAAATAGTAGTAGCGCCCATTTTTACAGGGTATAGCCAGGAGGGGTAGGTTTCTTGCAGCAATAATTTATACGCCACATCTATAAAACCAAACCGGGTAAGCACGTGGCATATGTAGGGAGTGCCTAAAAAACCAGTGGTAAGATGGTTGCCGTATTTGGCTACGTTATCTGCCAGGCGCTGTGCTGCCTGCATCCTTTGTTCATCGGGCAGCATGTCAAAATTTAATGCCAATACATAGGCTGTTTGTGTGCCAGATACCAGCCTCCCATTCGCAGTTACATATTCCTTGTTAAAAACATTTTTTATTGTTGCGAGCAACTCGCTGTATTTTTTTACATCATCCATATTGCCCAATACGGTAGCTGCATTTATGAGCAACTGTGTGGAATGGGCATAAAAACATTGGGCAATTAAAAACTTATCTGTTACGGCGGCAGAGCCATCCAAATCGTCGTTTGGCTTGTAAAATAACCAATCACCAAAATGCCAACCTGTAACCCATAAATTTTGCTGCGTTACTTTGCTGATGCTTTCAATGTATGCCTTCATACTGTTGTACTGTCGTTGCAATAATTGTTTATCGCCATATGCCAGGTACATGTTCCAGGGGGCAATGGTTGCCGCATCACTCCAGCCTGCACTGTTGCCGCCTGCACCAAGTACATTAGGTATCACATGCGGTACTACGCCATCAATTTGTTCGGCTTCTACATCTTGCAGCCATTTTGCAAAAAAGTTATTTACGTTCATATTAAACGTTGCCGTACGACTAAATGCCTGCGCATCTCCCGTCCAGCCCAGGCGTTCATCTCGCTGCGGACAATCAGTTGGAATATCGATAAAATTTCCACGCTGTCCCCATTCTATATTATGCTGTAGTTGGTTTATCAATAAATTGTCCGAAGTAAATGTGCCGGTTTTTTCCATGTTAGAATACAGTACTACGGCTTCAAAATCGGCGGGGTTTAATGCACCCGCAATACCCTCAACTTTTATGTATCTAAAGCCCTGCCAGGTAAAATGTGGTTCAAAAATTTCTTGTGTGCCACCGGCAAGTATATATTTATTTTGTGCCTTTGCTTCCCGTAGGTTTTCGGTATAAAAATTTCCTGCCTTGTCCAGCACTTCTGCATGAGATAGGGTAATGGTATCGCCTGTATTGCCCTTCACTTTTACAACCACCCAGCCTACCAGGTTTTGCCCAAAGTCTATTACCTTTTCGCCAGCGGGCGTAGTAATTATTTTTAGCGGGTTAAATTTTTCTTGTTTTTTTACTAACTCATTTTGTGTGGCTATTAAATTATTTTTTGTGTGCTTGCTTACCTTTACTGTGCTCCAGTTATTATCGTTGTAGTTGGGCAATGCCCATCCTTTTTTCTCCAGCCTTGCATCTATGGTTTCGCCATTGTATATCTCTGAATATTGGATGGCACCGGTATTTGATTTCCAGCTATCATCTGTAGCAATGATAGCGGTGCTTCCGTCGGTGTAAGTAATGTTTACCTGCAGCAGCAGTGCAATATCTTTTCCGTAGAAATTTTTATTGTGAACAAAGCCTATTGTGCCACGATACCATCCACTGCCAAGGGTTACAGCAATAGCATTGTTGCCATTGGCTAATAAATCAGTTATGTTATAGGTTTGATATTGCAACCTTTTGGGGTAAGTTGTCCAGCCGGGTGTAAGGTAAGCATCGCCGATTCTTTTGCCGTTTATTTGCGCTTCGTACATGCCATGTGCAGTAATATATGCAGTGGCTGACTTTATTTTTTTAGAGACGATAAATTCTTTTCTTAACAAAGGGCTTGGGCGCAGGATGGTATCTTCTTCGTAGCCAGGTTCTATCCAGTTTGCCTTCCAGTCAGTAGTATGCAATAATGCTGTTTCAAATATTGCTTTTTCGCTAAAGGCAGATGGTTTATTGTCATTATCCCAAACCCTTACCTGCCAGTAATAAGTGGTGCTGCTTTGCAGCGGAAGCCCTTTATAGCTAACCATTACAGAAGAGTCGCTGTTTATTTTTCCCGATTTCCAAACAGCCGGTTGGCTTAATGCCGGTGCGGTTACAATTATTTCGTAAGCTGTTTGCAAGGCATTTCTTTTATTGCTTAACAACTGCCAGCTAAATCTTGGTTGTGCTGCATCTATGCCAACAGGGTTGGTCGTATTTTCTGTACGAAGTTTATGTACCGACATTTGTGCTGTACACAATAATGAAGTAAACTGTATCAATACCAGTTGTAGTATTCTTTTCATAAGCAATTGCAAATCGTTTTGTTTACACCATGTGTGCTAAACACCTCTTAAAATATTTTTTATACATAGCAATGTAAATTATTTTAGAAGCCTTACTATACTGTACCATACTGATTTATTTCATTACGCAATTTTTCGGTGACGTTAATACAAGTATTCTAACCACTAATCTACATCAATATCCTTTTCAGCATGTGCATACCTGGGTGCATTTCAAATTTTCGTTCCCTTTTTCGGTCTTTGGAGACATCAACCGAGGACTGGGCCGTGGTTGTTGTCCTCACCAAACAATTTGAAATGCACCCGCACAGCTTTCCGAACGCTGCTTGCAGGCAGTAGGGATTACCCGATGCCTGGAGATGAAGTGCGGGTAATGATAATTGCCTGGAATAGGCATGATGAAAATTAAAAAATCTTTAATATTTTTTAGTTGGGGATGGCAAGCAGCGTTGCCAGATTCATTCAGCATAAAAAATACAGCCGTGAGCCAGGTGATATTTACACATCCTTTTCTCACTTTTAGGCTTATTGATGATGGATTTTTGGTAACCCATTTGCGATTGTAAATGTTGTTGCTGGCAACTGCTAGTTGAGAAATCGGGGTTGTTACCACAACACCCGCAAGAAGTATACAGCAGCCAAGTTGTGTCGGTGTTATTATGCCCGCTAACATTGGGCCGAATGGCCTCTATTTTTTGATCTTGATACTAACTTCATCACTAAGCTTTTTGATGGGGGTTAAAA
>JBBSJJ010000212.1:0-3619 GCA_038257335.1 Chitinophagales bacterium
AAAACCTCAACATTTACGTTAAGGTTTTTTGTGATCCCGCTCCGATTCAAATCGGAGGACCCTATCAATTATAAATCGGGATGCTCTACGCTTAAAGATCCTTCGTTAATGCCCATTAAAAAACCTCAACATTTACGTTGAGGTTTTTTGTGATCCCGCTGGGACTCGAACCCAGGACCCATACATTAAAAGTGTATTGCTCTACCAACTGAGCTACAGAATCATTATTTCAATTTCTTTTTATTGGAGTGCAAATGTAGGGTAAAATGTATTTGCAAAAAATTTTTTTAGAAAAAGTTTTTATATTTTTCTTTCTTTAATTCCTTCTTAGTTTGCCTACAGCAAAAATATTGCACCTATTTTTGCCAATAACAATTTTTTCATGAGCGATTTTTTCAACAATAAAGTGGTGGCCATTACCGGCGGCAGCAGTGGTATTGGCAAAGCGCTGATAGAAATGCTCCTGCCCCTCGGAGCCAGGGTGGCTACCTGCGCACGCAACCAGGACAAACTGTACGATCTTCAACTGAGGCATTCTACCAAGCCGCTGCATTGCGTGGTGGCCGATGTAAGCAACTACAACGATTGCAAACTTTTTATAGATTCTACCATTGCACAGTTTGGTGCTATTGATATCCTCATCAACAATGCGGGTATTTCTATGCGTACTTTGTTGAAAGATGCCGAGCTGGATGTTTTCCAAAAAGTAATGGATATTAATTATTTTGGTACGGTCTATTGTACCAAGCTGGCGCTGAGCAGCATTATTGATAAAAAGGGAACCATTGTAGGAATATCTTCTATTGCCGGTTACCGTGGCTTGCCGGGCCGCAGCGGTTACAGTGCCAGTAAGTTTGCACTCAATGGCTGGCTGGAAGCCATTCGTACAGAACTGCTGGATGATGGCGTAAATGTAATGTGGGTATGCCCTGGTTTTACCCGCAGTAATATTCGCAATGCGGCACTGAACGGACAATCGCAGGAGCAAGGCGAAAGCCCCATCAATGAAGCGGAACTGATGAGTGCCCCGGAGTGTGCCCGCCATATTTTGAGAGCCATTGAAAAAAGAAAAAGAACGATCGTTCTAACTTTCAAAGGAAAGCAAACCGTTTTCTTTAATAAATTTTTCCCTGCCCTTACGGACAGGCTCACCAGGAACTTTTTCTTTAAAGATGGCAAATTGGTTAAATAGCAGCTCGCTGTTTATTTAACTTTAAAATGTAGCCGGCGGGCAGCCGAAAATACCGGCTCCTGCAAGACGGTTTCCTCACTCACAACAATCTAGCTAATTACAACATGCCTTTATTAACCCTTACAAGCGACATCGGAGTGCACGATTTTTTGCCGGGCGCTATCAAAGGGCAATTACTGCAGACCAATGACCGGTTTAATATTGTAGACATTACTCACTTGTTGTCGCCTTTTAATTATCCGCAGGCAGCCTATGTATGCCGCAATGCAATTAATAATTTTCCGCCGGGGAGCTTTCATTTGATATTGGTAAATTTATTTGATGAAAAGCCAGAGCACTTGCTGCTGGTAGAGCATGATGGTTATTATATTGGCTGTGCCGACAACGGACTTATCACCATGATACTGGAAGAAGTGCCCCAAAAAGTAGTGTCTCTTACACTGGAAACATCGCAACAAAAAAATACCCTGTACTGTGTGAACGTTTTTGCCAATGCCTTTAACAGGGTACTGCAGGGAGAAACGCTGGAAGCGATCGGCGATGCCTCGGTTTCAATCAGGGTAAAAAATCCATTGCGGCCGCTGCTGGGCAATAATTGGATGGAAGGACAAATCATTTTTATTGACAACTTTGAAAATGTGATCGTGAACATTCAAAAAGACCAGTTTGAAGAACAGCGCAAAGGCCGGCGTTTTTCTATTGTTTTTATGCGGGATGAAAAAATAGATAAGATCAGCGAAACTTATGCAGATGTGGCGGAGGGAGAAAAGCTGGCGCATTTCAACAGCGCCGGCTACCTGGAGATTGCTATCAATAAAGGAAATGCTGCCGGGCTGCTAGGCCTGCAGGGCTACTCTGAAACGCTGCAGCAAAACACGCAGATTGCAGCTTTGAACAACCGATTGTTTTACCAGTTGGTTAAAATATTTTTTGAATAAGTCAACCAACAACATCGTAACTTTTTAACTACATTTATACTACTAAAAAATACAAATATGAAAAAGTTTGCACTGGCGTTTTCAACCCTATTGTTGACAGCCTCACTTACGGCGCAGGTAAAGATGCCTGCCCCCTCTCCGCTTCAGACCATCACGCAGGACTTTGCCCTGGGCACCATTGAAGTAAAATACAGTCGCCCCGCAGCCAAAGGCAGAAAAGTGTTTGGCGACCTTGTACCAATGAATAAACTATGGCGCACGGGTGCCAACAGTGCCACAGTGATCAGTTTTACGGATGTGGTAGAGATCAATGGTAAAAAAATAGACACCGGCTCTTATGCGCTCTACACTATCCCTGGCACAGAAACATGGGATATCATCATCAATAAGGGTTATAAAAACTCAGGCATTGTTGGTTACAAAGAATCGGATGATGTGCTAAGGTTTAAAGTAGAAACGCAAAAGCTTCGTGATAAACTGGAAAGCTTTACGATGCAATTTGCAGATGTAATGCCAGAGTCTTGCGAATTACAAATCATGTGGGAAAAAACAAGTGTAGCTATCCCCATCAAAGCCGTTATCAGAGACCGCATGCGCACCCAGTTGGAAGCTGCCCTGCTTACAGAAAAAAAACCCTGGTTCCAGGCAGCGCAGTATTATTATGATTACGAAAAAAATACCAGCAAAGCCGTAGAGTATGCAGGCAAAGCCGTAGCAGAAAACCCCAAAGCCTTCTGGATGTGGCTATTTAAAGCCAAAGCCGAAAAAGAGGCTGGCAATAAAACTGCCGCCAGGGAAAGCTCTAACAAATCATTGGAGCTCGCCCGTGAAGCAAAGAATGATGATTACATTAAAATGAATGAGGAGCTGTTGAGAACGTTGAAGTAATGTGAAAGGTGAAAGGTGAAAAGTCAAAGGTGAAAAGTCAAAGGTGAAAGCTCGTTACACTTCGCTTTCTGAACCTGCTTATAACAATTGCTGGCAACAGGTAATTTTATATCTAAGGCGTCTGCTTAATTGGAGGCGCCTTTTTTAATTTTTACTTTTTAATTTTGAATTATAGCATCCTATCGTCCCAAACATGCCCCCTACCATTGTTAGCCTTCCGGAAAATATATCTAAGGTGTTTTCTTAACTGAGGGCGCCTTTTTACTTTTGAATTTTGACCTCTCCAATCTCTACCTTTCACTTTTGCCCATTGCCCATTGTCTATTGACCATTGACGGTTGCCCATTGCTAATTGCCTATTGCCCAATGCTAATTCCCTATTGTCCATTGCCCATTGTCCATTGCCCATTGCCCATTGCTTATTGCCCATTGCCCATTGCCTATTGCCCATTGCTAATTGCCTATTGTCCATTGCCCATTGTCTATTGACCATTGACGGTTGCCCATTGCTAATTGCCCATTGCCTATTGCCCATTGCTAATTGCCTATTGTCCATTGCCCATTGCCCATTGCCCATTGCTTATTGCCCATTGCCCATTGC
>JBBSJJ010000213.1:0-3615 GCA_038257335.1 Chitinophagales bacterium
GTGCCCGTTGACTGGAGGCCAGGCGGGGGCAACTTAGCTGCGGCGATAGGAAGATATACTCAACATTTGTTTTACAAAACCAGACACAGTCCGGGAGAATTAAGACGGCATCAAGTCATCCTACCGGAAGACTTGCGCCAAAGGGCCAAAGGGTTAGATTGGTTAAGATTAACTGACAATTTCTTTTATGTAACCGCGTTGGTAGCAGTTTTGTCTACTTACGCTTGAAGGTTTTTGCAATTTTTCTGAATGTTACTATGTTGTTGTCAAAATCCTCTTTTGCTTGTCCAACAATTATGTAGTAGTCACCTTTGTCATTAAAAAGCATAACTTGATAAACCAACTCAGCTTTATTGTCTTTAGTCTTGCCGTCAGCAACAATTTCAAAACCTTTTAAATTGTCAATGGTAATTTCTTTAATTTCCTTTATTATATTTAGTTCCCCTCCTGGAAGTTTTTTAAGCCTTTCCTCTGAATATTTTTTTTGATTTTGAGAGGGAACTTTTGCAATAGAATTCCCAACTATAAAAGTTGGCTTTTCGGTTGGTATTTTCCCGTCAGTTGAATAAAGCAAACTTCCTGACATATACTTTATGAGTTTGAAATCAGTGTCTTTAATATCTATTGTAAAAGTCGCAGCTTCAAGTGGATTTTCATTCTGTGAAATATTATAAACTGTCGACAATAAAGCATCTTTAATTTTTGTTTCAATTTCTTTTGATGCTTCTGGATAAATACCATTTACTAAAACAGTACCCTTTGTGTCGCCAAAAATTAGCATCTGTTTTATATAAATTGTCCCATTTGCTGACTGGGTAAGATTTATTAGTGTAGCTTTTGAGCCATTAAAGTCAATGGTTTGTTTCTTTATAAGTGTCATACCTCTTGATTTTAAGGCTTCTGCTGTAAAGCCATCAACAAGAGATTGATAAGATGCAGGAAGTTCATTTATCATTATTGAAGCACCTGTTTCTGCATTTTGAAAACCACTAAAGGTTGTTGCTGCAATAAAACCACTTGGTGGAATTAAACTACATTTTGTACCTGCGACTTTTGTAAGTTTTTCTGTCTGCCCAAAAGCAACTTGGACTAAGATTAGAAGTAATACTATAATTCTACTTTTCATATTGAGATGTGTCATTTTAAAATTGCTACCAACAACGGCCCAAGGCGTTTGCGAAGTCATGGATGAATAGCGGTAGCGGTTCATCTGATGACGGGAGCAACAAAAAGCCATTATTGCGCAAACGCCATGTAGTGCGAAGGCTGAGATTGATGGTTCTTTTTGAGGCTTGGGCCGTACTGCAAAAGAGTGGGTTTGGGAGCTTTGAAAAAGCGTAAAAACCACGTCTGCGAAGTCTTTTGGACGAAGCAGCTTTTGCAGTACTTATAAATATACGAAACTATGGTACCATAATAAATTCAATTTAAATGTTTTTATGTACCATTACTCCGCTTCAATGAAAGTTCCCCAATGGTATGCCGATGAAAGGATTGATTCTCGTTTTATTTCCACTGGAAATAAAACGAGAACAGAACAAGGTTCGCAACGATGATGCCATGAAAATCAATAGTTCGACTCCGCTCACTACTGGTATCAAACTCATAACTCCTAACTCATTTCCTCTACCCATTTATCCCTATCATCGGGACTGAACTTCCAGGGCGCAAAATTGTTTTCAATATTGCCAAACATCACATTCCATTCCTGTGGTGCATTGCTGTCTTCCATAATGAGGGAGCGGCGCAGTTCTAAAATAATATCAAGCGGGGAGATGGAAACGGGGCATTCTTCTACACAGGCCTGGCAACTGGTGCAGGCACGGAGTTCTTCTACCAATATATGATCGTGCAGGAGTGTTTTACCATCGTCAACAAACTGTTTGTTGGCTGTAATGTTCTTGCCAACAATTTCCAGGCGGTCACGGGTATCCATCATTATTTTTCGTGGACTCAGCAGTTTGCCTGTTTGTGTAGCAGGACAGGCAGCAGAGCAGCGGCCGCATTCGGTGCAGCTATAGGCATCCAGTAAATTTTTCCAGCTAAGGTCAAATACATCTTTGGCGCCAAATTTCATGGGCGCTGCTTCGCCGGTTGGGGCTAATTCAGGCTGCATCATGTATTTCACTTCGTTCTGCACGTTCGGCATATTGTCCATCTGTCCTGATGGTTCCAGTTTTCCATAATAGGCATTTGGAAAAGCCAGTAATATATGCAGGTGTTTGCTGTAAGGCAGGTAATTTAAAAATGCAAAGATGCCGATGATGTGCAGCCACCAGCAGCTACGTTCTATAACTATTAATGTAGCTGCAGAAAAATTATTGAACAGGGGAGCAATGATGCCGGAGAAAATAAAATTGCCGGTATCAGCATAATGCGCTTCCCCTTTTAACTGCAGGGCCCGGTCGGCGCTGTTCATGGTAAGGAAGAGGGTCATTAAAATAATCTCAATAATTAAAATATAATTGGCATCGCTGCGTGGCCAGCCATCAAGGTCTTTACTGATAAAACGTTTTAGTTTGATGATATTCCTTCTTATTAAAAAGATGACACAAACAGCTAAAACACCAATAGCCAGGATCTCGAAAAAATTAATTAAGAATGAATAAAAGATCCCGGTATATGGCAGGAACATGCGGTGGGTTCCAAACACGCCATCCAGGCCTATCTCCAGTACTTCAATATTGATGATTATGAAACCTGCATAAATGATAAAGTGCATTACAGCCACAAGTGGGTTGCGAAACATTTTCTTTTGACCGAAGGCGAGCAGTATTAAATTGCTCCAGCGCTTTGCAGGATTGTCGGTAAGGTTCTCATCTTTACCTAAAAAAATATTGCGGCGTATGATGCGGATGTTCCTTGCAAAAAGTAAAATGGCAAAGGCGGCAATGGCTATAAAAAGTATTTGCTGGAGAATTTGCATACCGCTAAGATAATTATATGCCACGAATAACAAGAATCAGAAGACACGAATTCAGCTAATTACACGAATTTCTGAATCTGCCTACGGCAGATGAGTTTGCCACAGAGGCACGGAAGCACAGAAGACTGGAAGCATAGAGATTGGTTTGTATTTTTCCGTGTTTCTGTGTTTCCGTGGCAATATTTTTTTTTCTGCCTACGGCAGATGAGTTTGCCACAGAGGCACTGAAGCACAGAAGACTTGAAGCATCGAGATTGGTTTGTATTTTTCTGTGTTTCCGTGGCAATAAATCAATTAAATTCGTGGCATAATGGGAAACAAAAAACAAATACTTACTGCAGAAGTTGCCAATAAAAAACTACGCCGCATGGCATTGCAGGTAGTGGAACAGAACTATACTGAAAAGCAAATTGTACTGATCGGCATAAAGACCCATGGGACTGTTATTGCAGAAAAGATAAGCCAGCTCTTAAAAGAAAGCTTTGCCGGCGAAGTACTGGTGCTGGAGCTGAGCATGGATAAAAAAAATCCATTGAACATAAATTTAGATAACAGCATGGACTTTACCGGTAAAACCATTCTACTAATTGATGATGTTGCCAACAGTGGCCGTACCATGCTGTATGCCTTAAAACCTTTGCTGGAGCAATTGCCTAAAAAGATACAGACGCTTGCCCTGGTGGAGAGAA
>JBBSJJ010000214.1:0-3538 GCA_038257335.1 Chitinophagales bacterium
AACAAAAATAAAGGATTCAACGCACAGCCTCCCCTATTTTATACAAGTGGTTTCTAAATTTACCCTATAGCGCTGCTTTATCGGCGCCGACTTTTATTATCTTCGCCGCCGGCACTTTTGCACACAGCAATGCGGCAGCACCGCAGCAAAGGATCTCCCGGTAATAATAAAATATGATAGAGAAAAAAATTGTCATGAGTGGTATTCGTCCAACAGGTTTTCTTCACTTGGGGAACTATTTCGGTGCCATCAAAAATTTTGTGAAAATGCAGGATGAATTTGAGTGCTATTTTATGGTAGCAGACTGGCATTCACTTACGACACATCCCGATACAAAAGAACTTAAGACTAGTGTGGTGAGGGTAGTAGCAGAGCACCTTGCGTGTGGGATAAATCCCGATAAAGCTGCCTTATATTGTCAGAGCCAGGTGCACGACACTGCCGAGCTATACCTTTATCTCAATATGCTGGCTTACAAAGGTGAATTGGAAAAAACGGCTACTTTCAAAGAAAAAATAAGACAACACCCTGAAAATATAAATGCAGGTTTATTGACCTACCCCGTGCTGCAGGCAGCTGATATCATCCTACATCGAGCAGCCCTTGTACCTGTAGGAAAAGATCAGGAGCAACACCTCGAAATGTCACGCACCTTCGCCAACCGTTTTAATTACAGATACGGCCAGGTTTTTCCCGAACCTCATGCCTTTAACTATGGTGGAGACCTGGTTAAAGTTCCCAGCCTGGACGGCGAGGGCAAAATGAGTAAGAGCATCAATCAAATGGCTACTTTATACCTGGCTGATGATGATGATACGATCCGTAAAAAGATCATGAAGACAAAAACTGATGGAGGCCCTACCATGAACAATGCTGAGAAGCCTGGCTATATAGAAAATATTTTTCTATTGATGAAACTGGTTAGTACGCAGGATGTATTGGAAGGTTTTGAATCGGACTATAATAGCTGCAAAATTCGTTATGGTGATATGAAGAAAAAATTGGGCGAGGATATGGTGCAGTTTATGAGTCCGATAAGGGAAAAGACCCTTGATATTATGAATGATACAAATTACATAAAAAACGTGCTGGAATCAGGTGCAGAAAAGGCAAGAAAGAGTGCGGCTGCCACCATGGAAATTGTGCGAGCATCAATAGGCCTGAAATATTACAGCTGATCAACAGAACGGGCGAACTTATAAGCGGATGTGATTAAGTTTACCTATATTCAAGCTGGTTGAAAACAAACTTTACAAATTAAATGGTCCACTTAGGGGATTTGAACATGGCTAAAAATAGAAAACCAAAACATATTGCAATTGCCGGAAATATTGGCGCAGGAAAAACAACCCTTACGGAACTTTTAAGTAAACACTACAAATGGATCCCCCAGTTTGAAGATGTGGACCACAATCCCTATTTAAACGATTTTTATGAAGACATGCCAAGGTGGAGTTTCAACCTGCAGATATTTTTTCTGAACAGCAGGCTAAACCAATTGCTGGAAATACAAAGAGGTACTGAAACGGTTATTCAAGACCGAACCATATATGAAGATGCAAATATTTTTGCCCCCAACCTGCACGACATGGGGCTTATGGGCAAGAGAGATTTTGATAACTACTACAAGTTTTTTGAAACCTTGAAATCCATGGTGCAACCGCCGGACCTGCTTATTTATCTAAAAGCTTCGGTGCCCACGCTCGTTTCTCAAATTCAAAAGCGTGGCAGAGAATATGAAGAGAATATCCGCCTGGATTATTTAAAAAAACTCAACGATTACTATAACAATTTTATAGACAATTACAAAGAGGGGCCCTTGTTAATTATTGATTCAGATAACAACAAATTTGCAGAAAATGAAGAGCATCTTGGCCAAATTATTGGAAAAATAGATGCACAGTTGTTCGGATTATTTTAAACGAATACAATTTGTTCGCTATTGATAGCGTTAAAAACGTTACTCTATCAACTGATTTTTCATGGCATAAAAAACGAGCCCTACAGAATTCTTTACACCAAACCTTTCCATCAGCCGGTCTTTAATTGCCTCAACAGTACGTGGACTTATATTCATTTTTAGCGCAATTTCTGCCGCGGTAAATTCCATACACACCAGCGTCAAGGCCTCTTTTTCCCTGTCGCTAAGCACTACTTCTGAGTTCAGCGAGGGGTTGAACTTTTGCTTACCGTAACTTTTTTTAATTAGCACTTTGTTTACAAAAGGATTAAGATAAAACCCGGTGCGCATTACATCCATCAATGCCCGTTTAATTTCTGAAGGCTCTGTGCTTTTAAGTAAATAACCTGCAGCTCCACAATCCATAAGATGGCCAACAAAGCGCTCATCCTCATACATGGTAAGAATGATTACCCTTATGTTGGGATAAGTTTTGGTAATGATCTTGGTTGCATCAATACCATCCTTAATGGGCATCTTCAAATCACATAAAATAACGTCTGGCAAAAATTCGGGGATCTTTTGTATCAGGTCTTCACCATTATCTGCCTCCATCACGAAACGAATGTTCGTGTAAGGCCTCATGGAATGAATCACACCTTTCCGAAATATCTTATGATCATCGGCAATCGCTACATTTATTGTTTCTGGGAGCATACTATGCTGGTAAAATTAAGAACATCTTTAGATATTACCACTTTTCTGTTTCGGCCTTTTTAAAAGCGAGTTTACACAAGGGGTTCCTTCGGTATTTCCAGCGTAACCTTATAGTAGGTTTGGCTATTATCGATTTCAAAAAATATGCGACCATTTAAAACTTTCATTCTGCTGGCCATATTTTTTAAACCTAATCCCTGAGACATCTGATTTAACTTATCAAATTCAGCTTGCACGATCCCTTTTCCATCATGATGCAAACGGATGTACATATGCGTTGCAGAGGTGTTTTGTGTTAAGTGAATGAAACCTGCGTTGCTATGTTTTATGATGTTGTTAATCAATTCTTGTATGATGCGGAATATTAGTAACTCCTGTTCAACCTTTAAGCGTTGCCTGTAATCGTGAAACCGGGCACTTGCATTCAAACTACCACTGCCACTTATTTTTTGAAAAAGATCTGTAGTAGCACTCTCCAGTCCAAAGTTTTTTAAAGTTGGTGGCATTAGGCTATGGCTAATATTACGAATAAGCAATATAGCGTCATCTATTATTTGCTTGGCACTAAATATACTTTGCAGCTGTTGGGCTTTTTCCTGGTTTACCAGGTTTTCATTTAGGTAGAGTCTTGCTGTGGCCAATAATGGCCCTGCATCGTCGTGCAAATCTGCAGCAATGCGCTGTCGTTCTTCTTCCTGGAAACGGATAGAAGCATTCAGGTACATCTGCTGTTTATCAGCCTCCATCTTTTTCATTTGAACATGATAGCGGATTACTTTCCGCTGGTGCATAATCACAAAAACGATGATCCCTATGGCCAGCGTGATCATGCCGATCGAGCCAATAAACATCAGCTTAGAAACATCTGAGCTGCCTGAAGCCTGTAAAAAGAACATGAGCCGTTATGATTTTTTGAGGTTA
>JBBSJJ010000215.1:0-3537 GCA_038257335.1 Chitinophagales bacterium
AAATGAAGAAAGAAAGTAAAGGCAACATGAACCGTAAAAAACGCACAAGATAAAATTCCTCGCCCAAGAAAATAAAACCGCTGCCACAAGAAAAATATTAAAACCCTGAACCTACGAACGCTACCCTATTTGGTAGCGTTTTTTCATGTTGCTCAGGTTGGCGCCTGTACGATTGCCATATAAATGCTAACAAATGAACACTCTCAGTCATGGATCGCCGGCCCTGACCATGCCCGGCTGCACGGCATCTCAACAAAAAAAACTACCTTCGCCCTTCATCTACTGTTGGAAAACAGCAAAAACTTCATCACTATGAGCCAGGCTCCATTTCAAAAATTTACTGCCAAAAAAAAGAACAGCGTTGTTAAGGAAGAATACCGCCAGGAAAAGAAAAAGATAAGGGCAGAGAAAAACGCTTATTTCGACAACCTTAAAGAAGAAAAATACAAGGCCATGCTGGCCAAAAGGGCTTTGAAAGCAGGCGGGGCAGCCAAAGCCGTTACAGCTGCCGACGCCCCCGTACCAGTAAAAGCAGCCGCAAGTGGCAGACCCGCCCCAAGCCAACCACAGGTTACTACGGATACCGTTATGCCACTCAATAAATTTTTAGCACATTGTGGCGTTACCTCCCGCAGGGAAGCAGTAGAATTGGTGACCAAAGGCCTTGTGAAAGTGAATGGCGTGATTGCAACAGAACCCGGCTACAAAGTGCAACCCACAGATGAAGTGATCTACAACACCAAAAAACTGTTTGTCACCAAAAACCTGGTGTACATTCTTTTAAATAAACCAAAGGATTACATTACCACTACCGATGACCCGCAAGGCAGAAAAACGGTTTTGCAATTGATTCAAAAAGCCACCGACGAAAGGGTTTACCCCATTGGCCGGTTAGATAGAAATACCTCAGGCGTTTTGTTACTTACCAACGATGGTGACCTTACGCAAAAATTATCGCACCCCAGCTACGAAATAAAAAAAATCTACGAAGTAAAGTTGGATAAGAACCTTACCAAAACAGATTTTGATAAAATACTAACCGGGCTTACGCTGGAAGACGGGCCCATATTTGTAGACAGCCTGGCTTATGCAGACAGCAAAGACAAATCGGTAATTGGTATTGAAATACACAGTGGACGCAATCGGATTGTACGCCGCATATTTGAATACCTTGGCTATGATGTAAAAGGCCTTGACAGGGTAATGTACGCTGGCCTCACCAAAAAAAATGTAGAACGCAGCAAGTGGCGTTACCTGAGCGATAAAGAAATCAGGGTGTTGAAATACATGAACGAATCGAAGACGAAGAAAACAGTGCGGGCACCACACCAAAGTATGGCAGAGCTTACACCCGAAAACGAAATAGAAATAACGGCCAACTCCGTAGCTGCTGCTACTCCCAAAGCTCCTGCAAAAAAGAAACCTGCCTTTGCCAAAGAAGAAAAAGTAAAGCAGCCAAGGAAGTTTAAAACGCACAGTGAGAAAAAAGAATTTTTAAAAAATCAGGCAAAAAAAATAAGCGGTGAAGAAAGAGAAAAGTAGTGATTTTAATGGATCTAAAGCCCCCTTCAGGGGGTTGGGGGGACTCATTGTTGTTTTTGAAAATGATGATTTTGTGGCCATCAACAAACCCTCAGGTTTGCTCACCATCCCAGACAGGATGCAAAGTGAAAAATCGCTGAAAGAATTTCTGAAAGAAAAATATGGCGAGATCTTTACCGTTCACCGCCTGGATAAAGACACCAGCGGATTGGTGTTGTTTGCCAAAAATGAAGCCACTCACAAATATCTTTCTATGCTTTTTGAAGATAGAAAAGTGGAGAAATATTATGTAGGCATCGTGCTGGGCAGCCCCGCCAACAGCACTGGCAGCATAGAAGCACCTATTGGCGAAAACCCCGCCCACAAAGGCCTCATGAACGTACACCGCAATGGTAAACCATCGCACACTACTTACGAAGTGATGGATGCGAACAGGCATTACTCAATGGTATCTTTCCAATTGCATACCGGCAGAACTCACCAGATAAGAGTGCATAGCAAAGAGATTGGTCACCCACTGGCCTGCGATGAACTGTATGGCGATGGCAAACCGGTTTTGCTCTCAGGATTAAAAAAGAAATTTAAACTGAGTAAGCACGACGAGGAAGAACGGCCCATGATCAGCCGCCTTGCGCTACATTCTTACAAACTTATTTTTGAAACTGCTACCGGTGACAAGATGGAATTGGTGGCGGAAGTGCCAAAAGAGTTCAGGGCGCTGATGACGCAACTAAAAAAAATCCCCTAAATCCCCTGAAGGGGGCTTTGATCGAAGCGGAAAAGAAGCCCCCTCTAGCTCCCCAGAAGGGGGAGGACGATCGAAGCGAATGGGTTTCTCAATTATCGATTATCAATTATCGATTATCAACTATTTTAAGTGCCTGCAAAATATCTTGAAGTATATCATCATGGTGCTCCAAGCCTACGGAAATGCGTATAAGCCCTGGCGTTATGTTTACTGCTTTGCGCTCCTCTTCGGTAAGTTTTGCATGCGTGGTGCTTGCGGGGTGAGAGGCTATGCTCCGGGTATCGCCGAGGTTGCCGGTTAAAGACAACATTTTCAAACCGTCTAAAAATTTACCCCCGGCTTCCAGGCCACCTTTTAATTCGAAACAAACAATGCCACCACCATTTTCCATTTGCTTTTTTGCAATAGCATGCTGCGGATGGCTTGGCAAAAAAGGATAGCGTATAGATGCAATGGCTTTGTGGGACTCAAGTGCTGTGGCAATGTGTAAGGCGTTTTTTGCATGACGCTCCATGCGTACATCCAGTGTTTCTAAACTTTTACTGAGGACCCAGGCATTGAAAGGGCTCAATGCCGGCCCGGTGCTGCGGCAGAATAAATAAATTTCGTTGATGAGTTCCTTTTTTCCTACTACCACCCCACCCAATACCCTTCCCTGCCCATCAATCCACTTGGTGGCAGAATGCACTACGAGATGAGCGCCGAATTCAATTGGCCGCTGGCACATCGGTGTAGCGAAACAGTTGTCTACATTTAAAATAAGGTTGTGTTTTTTGGCCAGCGCTCCAAGCATTTCAATGTCTATAATATCGAGTCCGGGGTTGGTAGGCGTTTCTACATAAATCATTTTGGTGTTGGGCCTGATGGCGGCTTCCCAATCCTGCGGCCGGTCTGCTTCCACGTAACTGTGTTCAATACCAAAACCGGGTAGGTATTTTTTGATGACAGTATGCGTGCTGCCAAATATGGAACTGCAACTGAGTAAGTGATCTCCTTTTTTGAGCAAAGCCATAAAAGATCCAAACACAGCACTCATGCCTGAAGCGGTTGCATAGCCAGCCTCTGCGCCTTCAAGAGCCACCATTTTATCGGTAAATTCCTGCACACCAGGATTGCTAAACCTACTGTAAATATTATCATCTGTTTCGTCGGCAAAAGTTGCCCGCATCTCCTCTGCATTGTCAAAAATGAAACTGCTGGTTAAAAACATAGGTGTGCTATGTTCATTTTCATTTGTTCTCTCTGTT
>JBBSJJ010000216.1:0-3519 GCA_038257335.1 Chitinophagales bacterium
AAAGAAGGGTATTTCAGAGAGAGTTATTACTATAATGGAGCGTATCTTGATTGTGAAATATATTCCTTACTCAACTCTGAATTTATAACAGAGAAATAAAAAAGAAAGAGACATGAACTAGCACCTTACAATACAACAGATATCACAAATAACTAAGGTTGTTCAGGGCCTTAGCTCCCTTACTTTCTACTTATAAATATCAATGCTGTTTCTGTTTTTTCAGCTAGTGAAAGGGCCAGGGGTCCAAAAGCTTTCTCGTGCTTACCGGCTTTACCCAATCCCATGATTACCAGGTCATGTGCAGCAGCCTGATTGATAAGTTCAGATTCCACGTCATCACTTGGAATGATATGCACTTCAATCTTTCCCGGAATAATTCGGCCCGCAAAACGTGAAAGCTTCAAATAATTCTTTTGAAGTATTTCCCGGGGGGTATTGGAAGGCAGAATTTGGATAAATGTGATCTCAGGCTGTGAAGCACGCCACAGGTTGGCAGCCACCCGTGCCCGCAGCGGGTCATGACTTCCAAAACCGGCTACCGGAATAAGGACTTTTCGCGCTTCAGTGATCTTCCATCCGCTGTAGGGTTGCCTGAAGACCACCACATCTGCCTTCACATGCTTCACCAGTTTTTCAAGGTTTTGATTGGTGTCAAAATCGTTTAGAACACTTAGTCCCAACAACAAACTCCCGCAATTGTGTTCTCTGGCCACCCGTTCAATCTCTTCCCATGGATGCTCGGCGATAGTCGTGAGGGTTTCCGGGCGCAACCCAGCATCAAAAGAGGCCTTAAGTGCGTACTGTGTAACATCCCGGCTTGATAAAAGTCGTTTTTCAAGATCATCCTTTTCGGTGCTGGGAATAACGATGGAATGAAGCATTACCCGTCCTACAACCGGCGGTGCCAGGGCATTTGCTACAAAAACCATAGATGCTGCATTTGCGGGATTTGAAATTGGAAGCAGCACAAGAGGGCTTAATCCTCTTAACCGGAAAAGATCAGGATCCAGGGCCTGTTCAGAGGCTTCAATAGCCTGGGCTTTTTTTACAAAAAAGGATACAAAGAGGACAGAACCTATGAGTAGCCATGCCAGCGCAATAATTCCGGCCGCCGGTACAACAATGGCCTGAAATATTGCCAATCCTAAACACGCGATCATTCCCACAATGGGAAGGACAGGAAAGTAAGGCGCCCTGAAGGTTTCACTCTCTTTATATCCGCGATTACGCATAAGGATCATGATAAGATGTGCCAGTGCAAAAGTGATTAGAAAAATTAAACTGGAAGCCGCGCCGGCTGCCGCCACATCTGGCAGGATCAAAACAAGAAGTGCTACAATTCCACACGTGACCCATATGGACGTAACCGGTGTCCCGAATCTCTCATCAATATTGGAAAGATGATGATTCAATGTTCGGTCTTTTGCCATGCTAAGTGAGATTCTCGAAGCAGCAAAGAGGTTGGCCTGTAGGGCTGATAACATCGAGAATATCCCCGCTACTAAAACCAGCCAGAAACCAAATGCTCCCAGATAGTTTTGCGCAGCGACGGCCAAAACGGTTTCAGGATTTTCACGGCTCAGTTCAGTTATTGAATCCCCAGGCAGTACGCCTACTGTCGACATTAGAAAAAGTAACGGTAAATATACTGCAAGCCCAACTGCAAGGGTGCCCATCATGGCTTTCGGGATTGTTTTCTCCGGATTCTTAATTTCTCCTGCGGCAGTACCAATCAAATCAAATCCCTGTAGAGCAATAAAGGTATAGCCCATTGCTGCTATCACTCCGCTGAATCCCCCTGAGAAGAAAGGGTCAAAGCTTTGTTTGATATGAGAAAATGGCGTTTGCACAAAAACAGCGAGACCGCCGGCTATGAGGACAGCAAATACGGCAAGTTTTCCAATATTGATAACTGCACCTCCGTCGCCTGTACCTTTTCTAAGGCTGAAAGCGAAGTAACCTATGGCTGTGAGGGCCAGCAAAACCGGAAACATTTCAGTCTCCAGGATTCCGCTTAGCCCGTTTGCAGGAATTTGCTGAAGTGCAAATACGGCAAAGGCTCCAAAGCCCAGTGCATAGAGCACCGCTGCTACCAGCGAGGCAAACCAGACAATCCATCCCACCCCAAATGCTACCTGAAGCGATAGCGCCTTCTTGGCATAGGTATAGGTGCCGCCCGACTGCGGATTTGCAGAGGCCATCTCGGCAAAGCTGAGTGCGGTGATAAAGGCGATCAATCCGTTTAGCGCAAAGGCCAGGATTGCTGAGGGACCGCTTACCGCAAAGGCCACCCCTGCCAGGGCCAGTATTCCGCCTCCTACCATCGCACCCACGCCAATGCCCAACGCCCCGAAAAACCCAATGGTACGCGCAGTTACTGAAGAGGATATTTTTGTACTCATGTGAAATTCAATATTTTATAAATAAAAAGGGATTAGTTGTCTATCCCTGCTAAATTTAATCAAATCTGTCACGAATCAAAGAATATCTCCGGAAGAATAAAATAAGCCGGGATGGAATTAAAATGTTTCAATTGCCACCAAATCATTTCGCAATCCCATTCACAGTGATAATGGTTCCGGACGAATCAGGAACTCCCATAAGAAAAATTGTTTGCCAAAAGCAACTCTCCTTAGCGCTATTCTAAAATTTTGGTAATACAGAAACCTACAAATCAATTAGGCCTCAATGGCTGCCCTTACCCCGGGCCGGATTATGAAGTTATAATTTATATATAAGATTAGGAGTTACTTGTGCAACACAACAAGTATTGTTCATATAAAATCCGCACCTTAATGGATTATTTTAAAGGAAAGACGTATTTCATAAGGGGGTGCCTCTGGCAGTGGGAAAAATATGGGCAGAATGGCAAATGGAAAAAGTTTTCCAAAAGATATAAGATGGATTGAAGGTGTAAAGGACTATATAAAAGTGGTTCAGGATGGAAATAAAAGTTTGGTCACCTAACAGCGTATGAGTTATTCTGAAGAATATTTACCCTCCTCCCAATTTCTTAGAAAACATAGGTCTTTTATAGTTCCGCTACAAAAAATTTCGTCGTATTGCGCTAACCCTTTGCGCGTAGGAAGTAAGGAATTACCCATTTGGCGAGAGCTATAAGCAAATAGTGAACAGTAAATTGAGGCCCCACATCTAAGGGATAGATCTTCTACTATATCTACAAATGACCGTTCTGCAACAACCCAATCAAAACAGCGGAGTTACAGGTAGCAGGCCCGATGTGATTGAAACCATTGCCCTGGTGAGAATTGTAGATCATGTTGACGGCCTGTTTATTGAGACCCATTGTGATCCCGCAAATGCAAAAAGTGACCAAGCAAATATGCTGGACCTTAAATATCTTAAAAAATTGCTTACTAATCTTGTAGCTAAACTTAAAACTGAAATGATCTCTAGCTCAGGCTAGTTATAGGCCTACAGATCACTTCTTAATTGCGAATCTAAATTTTTGGGGATGATTTATAGCCTTGTGTTCACAACATTGTTGTAAACAGATCC
>JBBSJJ010000217.1:0-3518 GCA_038257335.1 Chitinophagales bacterium
TAATCTTGCATTGATTGATCCCTCCATGTATTATATCCTTTCATCAAAATAAACCCCGCAATAGGCCACTCTTTCTTTTGTCTGAAATAACTACTTCACCAGCAAAATATAATACGCATCTTTTGGCAGCACCAGTGTCGCTATCCCATTTTTAATTTGTAGCGGCAATGTTTTCACCGCATATCCTGCTGCATCTAATTGTATCGCTTTTTTTATTACAGTGTTCTTAATACTTACACTCCCCAGTGCAGGCATACCCAGCCACGGCATAGTGCCGGTATTTTTTATGGTAAAGCCTTTTATCTTTTTGCCGTCTTTCTCTTTAACAGCAGCAGTTTCCTCCCAATTGGTGGGGCGAAAAATAGTACCTGCCTGTAGTAATATTTTTGCTGACTGGCTGATGTGTTTTTCATCCATACTCACCATTTCAATAGTGGCATATTCATTTTGACTTTGAATGATAACATCGCCTAAGGGAAATGTTTTAACCGTATTCAAGAACCCACTTACCGCTTTTGCTTTTGGGGTATTGAGGGTAAAAATGCCATTTTTATAATCTAATTTTTGCTGGCCTGTAGTGGCAGTTACCTGATGTGCAGATTCATTTATCAATTTATCAACAGGAACTAAAAGTTGCACGCTGTCTACACTGCCGCCATAGCTTGTGGTAACGCCGCCTGTTAAAAAAGTAAGTGGAGATAGGGTTGCTTTTTCATCCATTTTTTTTGTGCCGGTTTCAAAGTCACGGTTAGGGTCAAATGATTTTTCTTCAAAGATTTTTGGGACATCCCTGTTAAATATCCCCGTTAATGTACGCTGCTCTTTTACTGCTGTGGCTGCTTTTACATAACCCAGCCGGTGCAGTAAGGCATTGGCCGGAAACATGCCAACTTCGCCAGGGGTTGAGTTACTCCACCTGCTTAATGGGTGCTGTCCGGCTACCTCAACGAATTTGAAGTACGGATCATTATTAAAATTTACTGCTGTTGGCATAAACCAAAAAAAAGCATCCAGGCCAGTAAGGCCGCTGTAAGCTGCTACAAGCAGCGATCCTTCCGTCTGGTATTTATTGGGCAGGTTCCAGCCACTTTCGGTAACCATCATCGGGTGGCCGCTCACATGTTTTAGATTAAAAGGTAAATCGCCCGGATTTTTTAATGCAGAGGGCGCTCCATAAAAATCACCTGGGTCTATTCTCCATCCATCATTGGGGCCAGTGTGTTGTGGGTCAAAATATTTATTGGATGCAATTACATCTGCTGTGCTGTTGCTCCATCTTTCTGCATCAAGCAAACGGCTTTGCGATGCAGTGCGCCAGTTGTTGCCATTGGTCAATTGTTTGCATCCCAAATCGTATCGATAATATTTTACCATTTCATCATAAAAGCCACGTTGTTTTTTTGCATAAAATTCTACCTGGTCTTTTAGTCTTTTTGCCTTGCCGTTTACTTGTGCTAATGTCATTTCATAAATTGGGTATAAGCCCACAAATTCATTGGCCACATCATCATCTTTTAAAACAGCATCACTTCCCCAGGTGTTCATGGCTGTTTGCAACGAACCATATTTATCTTTTAACCATTGTGAAAATTGTGCACTTACCATTTTAGACAACGCTGGCTTTATGCCTTGCATGGTCCAGAAAAAAACACCATCCTCATTTTCTACCTGCACAATGGCTACAGCAGGCTCATCTTTTAAAGCCACGCCGGTAAAGGGATTTGGCGTAGTGTATAAATATTTAACCCAGTTTTTATAAGCTGCTTTTAGTTTTTCGTTGAAGTATAACACAGCCCACATATCATCTTTACCACTGTAACCATCGATGCCCCATTCCGCTGGTACATCGCCACCCATGTGGCCATTGTGTGGCCAAAAAGGAGAGATGATAGTGTAGATGCCTTGCCGCTTCATTGCAGCTACGCAACGCCAGATATTTTTTACTTCGTTGGTATCTACATTCATTAAATTGGTATGCTGCCCATGCGGATTGATGGCGCCATGATAGCGGATAATATTGACACCCATCTTTGCTAAAAATTGTGCAAGACTGTCTAACTTTTCATCATTCATTTCGTTTGCCAGGTTGCCGCCGTTGCTTGCCCAAAAACGAATGGGCTTGCCATTGCCCTGCACAAAAGAATTGCCATCATCACTTAATTGTATAAAGCCATGCTGGCCTGCGAAGTCTTCATTTAAATAACGAAGGTCTAATAAGCAACTGTCTGTAGCAGGGTGGGAGGGGTAGGTAAATGTCCACCAGGATTTATCCGGGTTTTGGGCAAATATAGTTGTTGCCATTAACACAATAATCAGCGTTAAATTTGTTCTTTTCATAATCCGTTGCTTTGTTCTTTTATCGAATAATGATTTCCACTTGTCCGGTTTGCAAGCCTGATCCCGAAAACCTAACTACTACCTTTCCTGCTTTGTTCGTAGCTTGAATGGTTGCCAGCAAACGGCCATTGAAAGTTTTTCTGGTGGATTTTTTATATTGGTCATGATTGCGTTGGTCTCCATTATCAAGCCCAATTAATGTTGCGGGCCCATCAATGCTTACCGAAATTTCTTGTTGGTTATCATTTACCGGAATGCCATTTTTATCGACCACATTTATTTCTATTACTGCCACATCAGTTCCGTTTGCCTGTAAACTTTGTTTGTTGCTAACCAGTTTTATACCCGCTGCATCACTTGCTGTTTGTAACAAATGTTCGGTAACAGCTTTGCCATTTTTATAACCAACTGCTTTTATTTTTCCAGGATAAAAAGGGATTTCCCATTTGGCATAATATAGATTTTTATCCACTACTTTTTTTCCAAGGGAAGAATCGTTCATTAGCAACTCCACCGCATCGCAATTGCTGTACACAAAAACGCTGTTGAGAAAAGATGCATTCCATTTCCAATTCCAGTGAGAAGCTGTGGGTCTTGGGTGCCATTCAGACTCCGGACTTTTGGCAGTTTGTACAGCTATGCGTACGACAGGCTGGTCGCTCCAATAGCTTTTGCGTAAATAGTATTCCGGCCTTTCTGCACCGGCCATATCAACAAGACAGGCATCCCAGCCTCGCTTTGGCCAGGCAAGTCCCTCGCCCAGGTAATCAAAACCTGCCCAAATAAAATCACCTATCACATAATCATTGTCTCGTACCGCTAGCCAATAATTGTTGTCATGGTAGGTTTCTGTACCGAGATACAACCTGTTTGGGTATCTTTCTTTTTCCGGTGCATACATTTTATCGCCGGTAAACCTACCCATGTAATTATAGCCAGCAATATCCAGTGTATCTAAAAAGCCATTTTCATTTGAAAACATCACAAAATCGCAGCCGGCTGTTACCATCCTGGTAGGGTCTTCATCATGACAAATATTTTGCAGTTTGGCTGCCATTAAAGCACCATCAAAGGTTTGCTGATTGGGTATTTCGTTGCCAATGCTATACATGATTACGCTGGGGTGATTCCGGTCACGCTGTATCATGGCTCTTAGATCAGTTTCGGCCCACTGGTTAAAA
>JBBSJJ010000218.1:0-3504 GCA_038257335.1 Chitinophagales bacterium
AGGCAACTGTTTTATATACATTGTAGTGCTACTACCTTGCGTTATATCTTTTTGTAAAGAATAGTTTGAATTTAAAAAAGTATTTATAGTGGGTTCAAAATATTTTTCGGCAGACATTAAATCAGATTTGCCATCTGCATCAAAGTCTCCTGTATAATAATCGAATCCATTACTAACAAGTTGAGACGTATTAGTGACTGATAGAGGGTTCGGCTGATCTCCATACAAAAAAATTGTACTGTTCAATGACGCACTGCTTTCATCTCCACCGAACTCAACAAATTCTTTCAGCATAGAATTTACATTGTCAAACCCATAATTTAGTTTATAAGTTTTAATTGTTTCAGTAGCGCCTAAATTATTAGTATGAATTATTTGTACCTTATCCAGTAAATATGGAGCGTTAATTGACGCACCCGCCTCATAACTTGTAGACTGGTCGCTTCGTAAGCTGTAAACAAAATTTACTTTGTTGTAAGGTAGCAGACCGGTGTTATTATTCCCTGTGTAAAGTATTTGTTGTATCCTGCTACTCCTGTTACTGTTGTCATACTTAAACTCGATATAATTGCCATTGATATCAATTATTTTATTCAGTCTCCACAAGATTATGTTGCTTCCATTATCTGTGAGAAACCGGGAATCAGTAGAGTTTCCAAACTCCATAACAGATCCATCTTTTGCAATTACCTGAAACCAATCAGGATTGCTGGGAGAGCTTGTTGTGTATGAAATGATTTTTGCAAAAGTTTCTGATTCTCCTGCGTATATGGTTCCATTAGCCCCATTGGAACCTGTGATTGCATTTAGCCGCATACCATCTAATAGAAATGCATCGTCTGTTGCTGTGTATTTTACTGGTTGCACCACTCCGTTGTGGTACATATTTTTACCGGTTCTGCTGATGGCAGATAGGCCTGAAATATTCTACCCGAATCCTGCAATGCCAGGCCCTCCCTGACTATTGTAAGCTATGCTAATCGATGGTTGCAAGCCATTGGTGCCGGGCGGAGTATAAATAGGAATTGTATAAGCTACCCCTCCTGAACCTGTTACTGTTTCTGTTCCGGCTATTTCACCCACAGGTTTTGTCAGGTCAATAGTTTTTACAAAAGTTGCTGAGTTGTACAACTGTGTGTAGGCCGTATTCTGAGAATAAGTTTTGGAAGAGTCTAAAAGTAAACCGAGTACGAGAAAAGAAGCATACAAAGAATGGAGATACTTTTTGTTCATAAGTTTTCAGTGAGGGGGTAAAGAATTAGTTTGACATCATAAACTTAAGAAAGGGTTTTCAAAACAGCAAACGGGTATTGGATTTTCTCCACTTTTCAAAATTTAAAATTTTAGTATATATCATTCCAGCGTACCTTTCGGGTTATATTAATTTATAAAGAATAACCGACTCACCGTAATTTTACCGGGTAATTTTAGTATGCTTGATATTAAAAAAGCCGTTTCATACAAATGAAGCGGCTTTTTTAATTAATTACTTTATTATTTATTGAGGACCACCTGGTTGTTGTGGCTGTGGGTTTGCTTTTTGCATGCTATCCATGTATTTCTTTTGCATCTCTTCCATTTTCTTCTGCTCTACTTTTGCAGCAGCAAGAGCCTGGGTTTTGTTCAATACATCTACCACTTCGATATCAAAAACCAATACAGAGTTTGGTTTGATGTCCTGGCCAGCGCCCTGAGCGCCATAAGCAAGGGCAGAAGGAATGTAGAACTTGGCCTTTGCCCCTTTGTTCAACAATGTCATACCATCAGTCCAGCCGGGTATAACACCCTGTCCAAGCGAAGGATCGTTCGTCATATTTACCAAAAACGGCTCCACGTGATTGAATGCAGGATCTGTATTAGAATCGAACGTTTTTCCTTCCATTGTCTTTCCGGTGTAGTTTACTTTGGCAACTACGCTGGTGTCAATGTTGGCACCCGTACCTGGAGTGATGATTTGTACATAAGTACCCTTTGCAGCTTTTACAGCCTGTATGTTATTTTTAGCAAAGTACTCGGTAAGGGTTTTGTCATCCTTTGTAATTTGGGCAGCATCCAATACTTTTTGTTTTTCCTGTGCGGCCGCCATTGCGATGGTTCTTGCGCTGTCTGCCTGCTCACGGGTTTTAAAAATGTTTTGAACTTTAGCCGTAGTAAACAGGTAGTTTCCTTTTTTGAAGAAAGCAGGAATACCTTGTGGTGCACTTTTAAAGGCACTGTCCACCATAATTCTAATTACCAGGCTATCACCTTTCTTTAACTGGCCCAAAATTTTGAAATAGGCCGGGGGCATGTTTGCAGAATCCAACACTTCAAAAGCAGGTCCTTGTGGTGAGGTCCTTGTATCAGAGATGAGGGAATCTTTCTTGCCGTCGTTATACAACTGGGCAATCTCCATTTGCATGAACTCTCCGTAAGCTACTTTTTCTCCGTTGCCAGATGAAATGATTTTGTATTCAATGCCTTCATCGCCTTTTTTAAAAGACTCTTTGCAGGCAGATAGGGCAAAAATTGCCAGCGCTAATACCAATGAAATTTTTCTCATTTTTCTTTATTGTTTGTTTTTAAAATTGATACGTTGATAAAATATCCCGGTTCTCTTTCATGGCAGTAATAAAATGAGTTACTGCATTGTCAAGTGTATCCGTCGTTTGGCCGCCGGCCGCATTAAAATGACCTCCGCCTCCAAAGTATTTTCTTGCAAAAGTATTTACATCTACTTCACCTTTACTACGAAAAGAACATTTACGTTCTTCTCCCCTGTCTATAATAATGGCCGCCATCTTGATACCTTCAATACTTAAGGGGTAATTTACCAACCCTTCGGTATCGCCGGTTTTGATGTCGTACTTCAAAAGATCTGCTGCAGGTATCGCTATAAGGGCAGTGTTGTATTCATAAAAAACCTGCATCCTGTTTAGCAATACATTGCCAATAAACCTTAGCCTTGTTTCTGAAAAATTATCATAAATGGCTTCGTGCACCTTGCTATGCTGCAGGCCTTTATCTTTCAAAAAAGCCACTAGCCTGTGCACATTGGCGCTGGTAGAGGGAAACCTGAAAGAACCCGAATCCGTCATTACACCGGTATAAATACATTCTGCTACTTCTTCAGTTATCAAATCTTCATGACCCGAGGCCACAATAAAATCATAGACCATTTCTGCGGTGCTGCTTTTGCTGGTATCGCTTACGCCGTAAGCAAAAACTTCTGTTTGGGGCTCCCGGTGATGATCTATCAAAATGCGTTGCCCCTTTGCTGCCAGTAAAACCAGCTCCATTTTGCGGGTGCGGTTCAGGGTGTTGAAGTCCAGGCAAAAAATCCAGTCAGCATTTTCGATCACCACATTGGCTGCCTCTACATTGCGTTCGTAATCCATCACCGTTTTCACACCAGGCATCCAGTCTAAAAAGTTCGTCCAGTTGGTTGGAGAAATAACCAGTACCTCGTGCCCAAGTTTGTGCAACACGTGGTACAGTGCCAGTGTAGAGCCCATTGCATCGCCA
>JBBSJJ010000219.1:0-3426 GCA_038257335.1 Chitinophagales bacterium
CAGCATTCCATTTCTGACTATGAAGGGCGATATTGCGGATTTGTTACTGTCCATGTCCGGTACATCTATGTGCCATCCACTTAAATCTTTTCCGTTAAAAAGATGGACTGTTGCAGTGGCAGGCGTCTTACAGGAATACAAGCTTGCAAGCAGCATCGTTGAAAAAAACAATTTGAACATTTTTAATATTTGAGTTCAAAGTAACTATTTTTTACCACTACTGTGCGACTAACTCACAAGTGTGAGCCGTCCACATTAAATACAGGCAATCAGAGGAAAACTATACCGTATCAAAGTCGTTTAATTCTAAAAGGTTTGTATTGCCCCACGTCTAAACCGTATGAGGCCCAGGTGAACATTTAGTAGATATTCTAACTATCCAACCCCTCCCTTATTTTCTTTGCAGCAGTGAGTATCAATTTTGAAATTTTTTCTTTGTGTGAATCGGTGTATCGGCTTTGCGGTACAAAAACACTCAATGCTGCTACCACTTTATCATTTTTATACACCGGAACAGCAAAGCCAACTGTATGGTATAGGGAAACTGTTTGCACAAATTCATTGTTCTTTATTTGTTGCAATTCTTTTCGGAGACCCACCACAGTTTGTGCACCGGGCCAACTTTTCTTAGATGGCAAACCTATCGTTTTAACAAGATCCTCCAATTCTTTAGGGGAAAGGTAGGCCATCAATAGCCGCCCCGTAGAGGTGTCATATACATCCGCAACCATAACAGTTTTAACCTGCAATGCCTGCTCAGATTCAATCATATTTAGGATCACCCTTTTACCATTTCTAATCTGCGCAAGTAAAGTAGTTTCATTTAACTGCCCGGCTAATTTTTCCATTGGTTCTTTGGAAGCTGCAATTATATCCTGGTTATATGACTCACTTCCCGTGAGACGAAACGCTGCTACACCCATACGGTAACCTTCTTTCCGGCTTACCTGTTCCAGGTATCCTTTGTTCAGCAAAGTTTTTACAATGTTAGCCGTCGTAGGCTGACTTAACTTCACATGCTCCGCAATCTTTATTAACTGCACCGGTTGCTTGCCTTGCAGCGCCACAAACTCCAGTATATCCATTGCTCTTACAATTACCTGTATCATCGTTATTAATTTACTCAATATTATTGAACTTAAAATTAGCAAAAAAACTTTTATATCATAATGTTGTCAGCTAACGTATGCCTGGATATTGTTTGCTCATAGATCCATGCTTTTGCGGAACGGCACAGCATTTCAAAAAGGGGAAAAAATATTATTGGTTCTTTAAAAAAACTACCTAAATTTGATATCGTAAAATATCTATTCAACATTGATGAATAGTAGATCACCTTAAAACGATTGCCATATGAACTTAACGAGCTATCATACCATCAACTCATGCCATGCTGCTTTCACGCCTGGTTTTATTTCATCGCCAGAAAATCGTATCGACAAGATCACTCCCGCAGCTAGTGAAAAAGATTTTAAATTGATCTATAATTCCTGTCAGCCACGTATCTACCAGGTAGCGCTCAGATATTTAAAGTCTTCCATAGAGGCGCAGGAAGTAGTAGAAGAGGTATTTCTGAAGTTCCGCCAGGAGCGGAACAACATTAAAAGCGATACTCCTGTAGAAGTATGGTTGTACACAACGGCAAAGAATTATACTATCAAGCGGTTGAAGAGAAAGGCTGTGGATTGGAAAGCCATGAAATAAATTAATTCTCAGTATAATTCAGATAATTCTACAAAGGATAAACTGGGTGAGAAAGATTACCTGCATGCTTTAAAAAGGGCGATGAAAGGCTCATCATAAAAGCAGTTTAAGTTTTTTGTACTCACCCGTTTAGAAACCTTGTTATGGATAAATTGCGTAGCAGTTTCTTATTTCCCATTTAAGGGCAGACACAATATCACGAGCGCTTTAATTAGCTTGAAACTATTTTTACCTCAAATGTTGACCAGTTGATTTGCGATTTTTAAATAGATTTATAGAGCCATGGCAATTAAATTTCCCGGAAAGAGGTTCCAAACGTTCACCCTGTTAAACAGGTAAACTTTCTTACTAACCCAACATATGAAAAAGCTTAAAATTGCGTCTCTTACACACATGGTATGTATCATAGCCGTTGTACACATCAACACTGCAAATGCGCAAACAACTTCCCCGGCTTATCTCAATGCATCATTACCCATTAAAGAACGGGTAGACGATGTTATCTCAAAACTCAGCCTGGCGCAAAAGGTAAAGTTGCTTATGAACAAAGGCACAGCCATTGATAGCAACGGATTAAAAATTCCGGCCTATAATTGGTGGAACGAATGTTTGCATGGTGTGGCAAGGGCAGGCAAGGCCACCGTTTTTCCGCAGGCCATTGGCCTTGCGGCAACATGGGATACAACATTAATGAGTAAAGTGGCAAATGCGATCTCCGATGAAGCAAGAGCAAAGCATGAATACTTTGCTTCCAAAAATCAAAGAGGCATTTATACGGGCTTAAATTTCTGGACGCCCAACATCAACATCTTTCGTGATCCGAGATGGGGCAGGGGCATGGAGACCTATGGCGAAGACCCTTTGCTAACCAGCAGCATGGCCAATGTTTTCATCAGGGGCTTGCAGGGGAATGATAAAAAATATTTTAAAACCATTGCAACTATCAAACACTTTGTTGCCCACAGCGGGCCCGAAGAAGGCCGCAGCGGTTTCAATGTTAACATCACCGAAAATGATTTATGGGAAACCTATACACCGGCTTTTAAATCTGCAGTTAAAAATGCCGGTGTTTATTCTTTAATGTGTGCCTACAATGCCTTTCGGGGTGAGCCTTGTTGCAGCAACAATTATTTAATGAACGAGCTGTTGCGCAAGCAGTGGGGCTTTAAAGGTTTTATTGTTACCGACTGCGGCGCTGTATCAAACATTTATCGGAAAGGTGCACATGAACACGTGCCAACGGCAGAAGAAGCATCTGCCATCGCCATTAAAGCTGGCGTTGACCTGGAATGTGGCAGCGCCTTTAATGCATTGGATAAAGCCGTGGCAAAAGGATTGATTACAGAGCCGGAATTAGATAATGCGTTGAGACGTTTATTCACAGCCAGGTTTTTATTAGGTTCTTTCGATGATCCCAAGAGCGTTTCATTTACACAGATACCGTATAGCGTTGTTGAAAGTAAAGAGCATGTGGCGCTTTCATTGGAAGCCGCAAGAAAGTCAATTGTGTTATTGAAGAATGAAAAAGGCCTGTTGCCGCTTAAACAAAACATCAAAACACTGGCCGTAATAGGGCCTAACGCCGACGATGCCGAAGTGTTATTAGCCAACTATAACGGGCTGCCTTCCTCCACCATCACAGCTTTGCAAGGCTTGAAAAATGCGATGCCCAATACTAATATTTTGTATGCGCAAGGTTCGGCACATGCCAATGGTTTGCCG
>JBBSJJ010000220.1:0-3354 GCA_038257335.1 Chitinophagales bacterium
GCCTCGGCCGGTGTTTCAAAGCCTGCACCACAAAGCACGGCTGTGCAGGTGAGCAGGCTCTGCAAAAAAAGATCGTTGTCTATGGGGCGTATGTGCACATTCTTTTCCTTTAGCTCGGTTTTACAATGTTTACTAAACACCTCCCAGCGAATGTTTGGCACCTGCGATAAAATTTTTATTATTTTTTCGTTGCTGTATGCCGGCAAGTAAACCGTGTAATGCCCATGGTCTTCCGGCGTTGCCCAACGCACCTGGCTTCGTATAACTGGTGTAAATATATTTTTGTCGTAGGCCTTAAAATGAAACCCGTAAGCCGCTGTAACGGGTGCGTAATTCTTTAAGATAGCCTTGCCTACAACGTCAGACTTTTTTGGTTTAGGCGATTTTTTATTGATCACCGCAGCCTGGTGACTAAGCCCAACGCAAGGAAGATTTTTCATTCTGCAGGCCCAGGCAGTAACCGGTTCAAAATCGTTGATGATGAGATCGTATTCTTCTACCGGTACCGCTTTTATTTCTTCATACAAATTTTTTAAACTTCCTTTTTTGTAGGTCTCCAACAAGTCTACACCGCCGTTTTTGCCAAAAATAAAACCCAATCCTTTGCAGGAGTATTTTACAAGGTAGGGCAGGCTTACTTCTGAGTGCTGCCCGCTTACCAGTATATCCAGGTCTCCTTTTTTTTGAAGAAGAGGAATGATGTCACGTGCCCGACTCAGGTGCCCGTTGCCCGTGCCTTGTATGGCGTACAATATTTTCATGGTGGAGTTTTAGATTGTGCCCGTTATTTCATAGCGTAAAATTCCTGTACCATTTTGTGGAACAGCTGGTTGCTGGTTGGCTCTTCCTCTGCCACCTCCTCAATAATCATAGTGAGCCTTTCATTGTCGTCAAACCTATACAGGGTCCATGCATCATTTACATATTCCAGGGCGGTTAAATTTTCTATCCAATCGCCGCTGTTGAGGTACAATGTTTTACCGTGCTGATTTTCTATCTCTCTTATTTCTGGCTGGTGTATATGGCCGCATACCACGTAGTCGTATTGATTGCTGATGGCAATGTCTGCGGCAGTTTGTTCAAAATTGTTGATGAACTTAACAGCCGTTTTTACACCATTCTTTATTTTTTTAGACAAAGAGAGTTTGCCTTTCTTAAATATTTTTTCGGAAATTAAATTTACAAAACGGTTGATGATGATGAGTGTGTCGTAACCTACTGCACCGAGTTTTGCCAACCATTTACTGTGTTGCATGGTTACGTCAAAAACATCGCCATGAAAAAACCAGGCGGTCTTTCCGTTTGCCAGGGGTAGGGTAAGCTTGTTTACAATCTTAAAGGAACCCATTTTGAAGCCGTCGAAGCGGCGCAGCATATCGTCGTGGTTGCCAGTGATGTAATAAACTTTTACACCCTTGCTTATCCAGTGCATCAGGTACTTTACCAGTTTCATGTGGCTCTTGGGCCAGTAGTGTTTGCTAAACTGCCAAATATCTACAATGTCTCCATTGAGGATAACGATGGAGGGTTTAACGGTTTTGAGATAATGCAGTAGCTCTTTTGCGTGGCAACCGTAGGTACCCAGGTGCACATCAGAAAGTACGAGGATATCCAGTTTGCGTTTGCTAGCTTTTACCATCAATGGATTTTATACATTTTAGAAGCCGGGAATATGAGGGCAGAAAGAAAAAGAAAAATCCTGGTGATGGTATTGAGTAAAAAAAAGTTGAAGGCTTTCATTGATTATATCATTGTATGAACAAAGTAAGCAAGCCAGTATAAACAAATGTTTATCTAAATCTTATGTGACTGTTAAGTTTTCCGCCAACGGCATCTAACATTCATCTGCTAAATTTTATGATTGCGGCAACGATGATTTCAACATCATTACGCATTACAGCGGGAATTAAAGTATTGGAGGCTCTTTTAGACCTCGTTGGCTGGAAGCCAGCGCAATAAGCCGGCCCGCAGGGAGTCGCCGCCGTCTGGCGTTCCGCCAACGGCATCTAATATTCATCTCCGAAATTTTATCATTGGCAACGATGTTTTCAGAATTATTATGCATTACAGCGGGATTTAAGTATCGGCAGCTCTTTTCTGCTTCGTTGGCGGGAAGCCAGACGAGGTCACAGTTACGGCTCACTATCAGCAGTAGTAAATGCTTTTGCCGCCGCTGGAAGGTAGCGCAATGAGCCGACCCGCAGGGAGTTGCCGCCGTCTGGCGTTCCGCCAACGGCATCAAGAAGCCACTGAAATATTTTATGTATTTTTAAAATTATATAAAAGCGTTTATGCCTTTCGACTATCCCACTATATGGCCCCAGTTTTTCACAGCTTCTATTTATAAAATGCAGCATCTGTTAATGGACGATAGCTATAAGGATATTATCATTGATAGTCTAAGATTTTTAGTTCAGGATAATCGAATTGAGTTATCTGCTTTTTGTCTGATGAGCAATCATGTTCATATGATCTGGCAGCCATTACAACAATATGAGCTTACTCAGATCCAGTCTTCTTTTATGAGACATACCGCCAAAAATCTGTTGAAAAAACTTGGTAATGAAAATCCAGATGCCTTAGAGAACTTTAAAGTTAATAAACATGACAGGCAATACCAGGTATGGAAAAGAGAGCCGTTAAGTATTGAACTATTTACCGAAAAAACATTTATGCAGAAATTGGAATACATCCACTATAATCCTGTTATGGCTCAATTGGTAAATTTCCCCGAAGAGTATAAATATTCATCTGCTAAATTTTATCATTGCAGCAACGATGATTTCAACATCATTACGCATTACAGCGGGAATTAAATTATTGGAGGCTCTTTTAGACCTCGTTGGCTGGAAGCCAGACGAGGTCACAGTTACGGCTCACTAACAGCTGTAGTAAATGCTTTTGCCGCCGCTGGATGCCAGCGCAATAAGCCGGCCCGCAGGGAGTCGCCGCCGTCTGGCGTTCCGCTAACGGCATCTAATATTCATCTCCGAAATTTTATCATTGCGGAAACGATGATTTCAAAATCCTCACGCATTACAGTGGGAACTAAAGTATCGGAAACTTTATTCGTCCTCGTTGGCTGGAAGCCAGACGAGGTCACAGTTACGGCTCACGAACGGCAGAAGTAAATGCTTATTTTCTTTTGCAGTTTTCATCATTTTCGAACCGAATCGCAGGGAGTTGCCGCCGTCTGGCGTTCCGCCAACGGCATCTAATATTCATCTGCTAAATTTTATCATTGCAGCAACGATGATTTCAACATCATTACGCATTACAGCGGGAATTAAATTATTGGAGGCTCTTTTAGACCTCGTTGGCTGGAAGCCAGACGAGGTCACAGTTACGGCTCAC
>JBBSJJ010000221.1:0-3258 GCA_038257335.1 Chitinophagales bacterium
GCTATGAACCCATGCTTGAACACTACTTAAAAGTATCCCCACAACTTAATGAACCGCTGTATACGCGACCCGTACGTACAGTGGTGTGAGAGGCGCACCTCATCGCTTACAAGCGATGAGGCCGTCTACTCGATTGACCGACGCCAGTTAGCGGCCTGGCCTATGCTGTAGGGGATTAGTAGCCTTTGTGCTTTGTGACGCCTGTTTGTTTTTGGCTGTGTTAGTAGGGAATGGCAGTATTTGAAAGCTGCTCGTTGGTAAAAGGGTATACCTGCCCTTACCCACCTTTGTATTGTGCAGGGCTGTGTTGTTTTTCCTTATGTTTTTCCGGGTCATGTTATACAAACGGATGTTGTTTTATGGCGATGCTTTATTGCGCAAGCCGGGTGCTGCCTGGCACCAGATATTGCCAGGCAGCTTTACGGCAATTGCAGGCGGATACACCACGGCTATCAGTACCAGCTTACCTTGCTGGCACTTCGGGCACAGACTGATATCTTTTCCATATTGCTCCAGCATACGCAGGGCTACCGGTATTTTTACAATGGGTGGCAGGGGCTGTAAATCCATTGTTTTTCGCACCGCATTGAGCCGTTTTATTTTTCCATGATTTTGCAACAAACCATAGTGCCTGATCTTTACAAAGCCTCGTGGCAAAAAGTGCAGCTCAAAACGACGGAGGAACTCCTGCTTGCTTAAGGGCATTTGTTTTTGCCTGTTGCCATCAGCATAATCCTTGTAGCGGAAGGTGATACTGTGTTGGGTAATGCTTACAATACGGTGGCGGGTAATGGCTGTTTTGTGCGTGTATCGCCCTAAGTATTCAATAACCGAAGCCACGCTGCCAAAGGGACTTTTGGCATACACGTTCCACTTTTTATATCCCGCTTTTTTTATGATCTGCTCCACTGCTATGCCATCTGTTTTCAGCATGCCTTTGCGTAGCATTTGCCGCAGGCGTTCTAAGAAAATACCTTTGTACACAAGCTTCAGTGCATCAACAGGAAACAGGAATTTATGATTGCTGCGTTTGGCTGCTACCCACCTGTTATCCTTAACACCGCCCCCGCTTACAATACAGTGTACATGCGGGTGAAAGCTCAGATCCTGTCCCCAGGTGTGCAACACCATGGTGATGCCGCAGGCAGCGCCGAGGTGTTGCGGGTCGTTGCCAAACTGAAGCAAAGTAGCCGAGGCAGCATCAAAGAGCAGCTTGTACATTTCTCTGCGGTTGCCCAGTGTCAGGGCATTGAACTCATGTGGCACCGTAAACACAACATGATAGTAAGCCGTTGGAAAAAGTTGTGCCGTCAGGTTTTCTATCCACTGCTCTTTTTTTAAACCGCCGCAGTTAGGGCAATGGCGGTTGCCACAACAATGGTATTGCTGGTGCAAATGATGGCAGTCCGCATTATCGCAACGGTAGTGGTGCATGCCTATGGCTGCCGTGTGGCAATGGTGCAACTGATGAAATATATGCCTGCTTACCACATTGAACTCTTCGATGCACGGGTGTGCAAACAACTGCTGAAAGTCAGTAGCAGCAACACTTTCAGCCGCACTCATGCTTGCACGGTTGCTGCAGTTTGCGCCGCTTGCATGGCATCAAAAGGCGAACAGATGGCTGCCCGTTTCCTGGTTTGCAGGTGCAGGTAAATCATGGTGGTGCTAAGGTTGCTGTGACCCAGCAGCTCTTTGATAGTATGAATGTCGGTGCCGCTATCGAGCAGGTGTGTGGCAAATGAATGACGCAACGTATGAGCAGAATAATCCTTGCCGCCAAGACCTATTTTGGTAATGTATGTCTTTACAAAATGCTGGATGCTGCGTTCGTGCATAGGCTTGCCCGGCACCTGCCCTTCAAAGAGGTACACTTTGGGGCGATGCGCTTTGTAGTAAGTGCGCAAAGGTTCCAGCAGGTGTTTGGGCAACAGCGTAAAACGCTCTTTGCCACCTTTGGCCATCACTACTTTTACCTGGTAGCTGGCGCTGTCTATGTCTGCTATTTTAAGGTGCTTCAGCTCGTTCATACGCAGACCCGTGCCATAAAATAAGCTCACCATCACGAGGTGCTTTTGATTGGTGATAACACCCAGCAACTGCTGTATCTGCTCTACGGTAAAAACCTGTGGGAGCTTGTGCTGCTTGCGCGGATAAAAAGCCGAAGGAACAATGAAGGGCGAAGGGAAAACATACTTGTAGTAAAAGCTGCACGACTGCGCTACCTGGTGACATTTTTCACGACCCACGCCATGCTCCTTTACAACAAAAGCCATGTAGTTTACAATGTCCTGCGTGCTGATGGAGGCGGGTACCACATCGTGGTAATAGGCAAATAAAAAGCGCATCTCCTGCAGGTAATTGCGCATGGTGCGGGGGCTGTAATTTTTAGCCACCAGCGTATTATGCATTTGCTGAAGACAGCCTTGCGCCTCTGCAGAAAGGGTAACCTTGCTAAACTCATTTTTTTTGCATGATAAAGTTTTTAATGAAACATCAAGGTCGTGCTTTCAGCCCGAACTGCAGAGACTTCACCGAAGGTGTTGGTTCAACAATCGGTTTGGCATTATTGCGGTAGGACGTTGGAGCAATCAGCATCAGTTCGCTATTCATCGGCGGTTCCAGCTTGACGTTATAAATAAAGCATCGGTAGAAACCACTAAACCTTTTATCTTTAATCGGCTCAGTTGTCGGCAGAAGGAACACAGAATACCGCCACAACGCCGTCATCGTTTTAAGCTGCAATGCTAATTGACACACCCTAAGTATGCAAAAGTTATCCAGACAAATTTTCAGAGAACTTTTATGGCTGACTGCTTCTCTATGCCTAACATTTATATTGGCTTGGGTTCTCTTCGGTTGGACATTTTTAAAGGGTGATTTAGACCTTCACTTGCACGATACCTATTTTGTTATTTCACGTTGGCTCATTTTGACACCACTCTTTTTAATAGTGACATTTATAACCTATTTCATCAAAGAGTTTCGTAAAAGATTTACCAGGGGATTTCCTAACTGGCTACTCGTTATCACAGGTATGCTACTCATAATTTTGCTGACATCCTTAATTCAAACATTTTCACAGTTTTTAATTGGTGGTTGGACTTCATATCCACCTTTATCAGCATTAGGTGTTGAAGACAAAATATCAGTGTTGAGCCAAGACCCGATTGGAAATTTTATAACAAGTTTTTTGACAGTTATACAAATAGTTGTTTTGTTAATGCTCTTGTTTTTTGTTTATAGTTGGGGGTCACA
>JBBSJJ010000222.1:0-3233 GCA_038257335.1 Chitinophagales bacterium
AAAAAGAATTGAAGAAAGCGAATTGTTTAGCAGAACGGTACTGGAAAGTAGTCCCGACTGTGTGAAAGTGTTGGATCTAACAGGCGAAATCGCTTTTATAAATTTGAATGGTATTTGCATATTAGAAGGAGCAAGCAAGGAAGATTTTTTATTTAAAAAATGGATTAGCTTTTGGGGCCCGGAAAACCAGGAAGCGGTAAACAGTGCAATATTGCAGGCTGTAAATGGTAAAGACAGTCAATTCGTTGCTTTATCGCCCACCTTAAAAGGTACGCTTAAGTGGTGGCATGTTACAGTAACGCCGGTAATGGACGTAGCGGGTAATGTGATTAGTGTATTGGGAACTTCCAGGGATATTACCTCAGAAAAAAACCGGGAGAAGGAGTTGATGGAAAGCGAGCAAAAATTTAGGTTGCTAGCCGATTCTATGCCACAATTGGTGTGGACGGGTGATGCCGCAGGAGACCTCAATTATTTTAACCAATCCGTTTATCAATATTCGGGGCTCAGTGTAGAACAGGTGAGAGGCCAGGGCTGGTTACAAATCGTGCACCCAGATGATGTGGGGGAGAACATTCTTAAGTGGACAGAATCTGTAAACAGCGGGAAAGATTTTTTGTTGGAGCATCGCTTCAGAAGATTTGATGGAGCTTACAGATGGCAGCTAAGCCGGGCCATCCCTAAAAGAGATGCACAGGGCAATATACAAATGTGGGTAGGTACCAGCACAGATATTGAAGATCAAAAAACATTTGCTACAGAATTGGAGCGCAAGGTGGAGTCCCGAACCAAAGAACTTGCCGACAACAATATTGAGTTGGCAAAGATGAATAAGGAGCTCGAATCGTTTGCGTATATATCCAGCCATGACCTGCAGGAACCGCTCCGAAAAATTCAAACATTTGCCAACCAGATACTGGAGAAAGAAGCCCAACATTTGACAGAGCTGGGCAAGGATAAATTTCAGCGCATGCAGGGGGCAGCCAAAAGGATGCAAATTCTTATCGACGATCTTTTGAGTTATTCAAGAACAAGCAATGCAAAAAGAATATTCGAGCCTTATGACCTCGGCGTAATGTTAGCAGGAGTAAAAGAAGATCTGAAAGACGATTTAGAGCAAAAAAATGCGGTAATACAATCCGGTGGTTTTTGTACAACAAAAATTATTGCCTTTCAGTTCCGCCAGTTGTTGTACAACCTTATAGGTAATTCTTTAAAATTTTCCGTTCCTGAGCGAAAGCTCATTATTCACATAGAAAGTAAGATACAAGATGTTCAAAACCTGCCGTTCGAAAACTCCCGGTTCCAGCAGCAATACTGCCATATAATTGTAACCGATAATGGAATTGGGTTTGAACAGGAATACAATGAAAAAATATTTGAAGTATTTCAAAGGTTGCATGGCCGCAACGAATACGATGGAACCGGAATTGGTCTTGCCATTGTAAAGAAGATTGTGGAGAATCATTATGGTGTTATTACTGCTAAGGGTGTACCCGGTGAAGGGGCAAGGTTCGATATCTTTCTTCCGGTGTTAGAGAATAGTGCATCATAGAGTAGCTTTCTTTACATTTTAATTACCCTGGTGATGGCTTTTTTGCTCCATTGTCCAATGGAAAGAGGCGAGTGTGTCCAGTGCAAAATCTAAAACCAACATATTTCGAAACATCCAAACAGCAACTCAAAACTTTTCGTAACAGATCTGTTGCAGAGGGAAAATAGTCCTCTTGAAAAAAGGGAAAGTATAGGCAAAAACCATGGATAAATTTATTTTTTTATGGCGTTTCATTTTAGGTGGTTGACTTATTTCAGTATAATTTCGTTGCTCGTTTAAAATTTCAACATCTAAAAAGTAAGTAATGGTTGACGTAATACTGGGTTTGCAATGGGGCGACGAGGGAAAAGGAAAAATTGTAGACTTTTTTGCTAAAAATTATGATGTGATTGCCCGATTCCAGGGAGGACCCAATGCAGGGCACACCCTGTATGTACAGGATAAGAAAATTGTGTTGCACCAAATACCAAGTGGAATATTTCACGAAGATAAAACCAACCTTATAGGAAGTGGCGTAGTGTTAGATGCCGTAACGCTGCAAAGAGAGTGCGAATCGGTAGCTGCGTTTGGTGTTGATTTTAAAAAGAATCTTTTTATTAGCGAACGTACACATCTCATTTTGCCTACGCACCGGGCTTTAGATAAAGCAAGCGAATTATCTAAAGGGGTAGAAAAAATTGGAAGTACTTTGAAGGGTATCGGTCCTACCTATATGGATAAAACCGGCCGCAATGGCCTGCGGGTGGGAGATTTGCTCGACAAAAGCTTTACCACCCAATACATTAAATTGCGAATGAAACACCAGCGCCTGTTGGATTCATTTAATTTTCAGGAAGACATTTCAGCCTGGGAAGAAGAGTTTTTCGAATCACTGGATTTCTTACGCCAGCTCAAAATTGTGAACGGAGAATACTTTATCAATGATAAAATAACCAGCGGAAAAAAAGTGTTGGCCGAAGGTGCACAAGGCAGCATGCTCGACGTAGATTTTGGCACTTTTCCCTACGTTACCAGTAGCAGCACCATTACTGCCGGTGTATGTTCTGGTTTAGGAATTGCCCCACAAAAAATTAAAGAAGTAATTGGCATTACAAAGGCTTATTGTACCAGAGTGGGCAGTGGTCCTTTTCCTACAGAACTATTTGATGAGACCGGCGATTTTTTACGCAATGCAGGTAATGAGTTTGGCAGCACTACAGGCAGGCCACGCCGTTGCGGCTGGATTGACCTGGTGGCACTTCAGTTTGCTTGTATGATAAATGGCGTTACACAAATGGTAATGACCAAAGCTGATATATTAGACGGATTAGATGAACTCAAAGTGTGCAACAGCTATATGATTAACGGAGAAGAAAAGAATTATATACCTTTCCAGATGAACAGGGTGAAAATTGACCCTGCTTTTAAAAGCTTTGAAGGTTGGAAAAAAGATATATCAGAAGTAAAGAGCTATGATGATATGCCTGCACAAATGAAAACTTATATCGACTACCTCGATAATTTTATCAAGATACCGGTTAAGTATATCAGCAATGGGCCTGGCAGAGAGCAGATTGTAGCGGTGTAAAAAAATAATTTAAAAATGTGGCCAAATATTTGGCAAATTAAAAATCTAGAAGAAATTTTACAGCATTAATATTTTTAGTATGGCCACTAAACCGAACAACGAAAAAAAGAC
>JBBSJJ010000223.1:0-3213 GCA_038257335.1 Chitinophagales bacterium
AAAACGCAGAACGAACTGTTGCAGGATGTAAGTAAAGTTTTATCTGCACAAAGCATACAGTATTACCGCAAGGTAGCACAAGAGGTAAAAATTGAACACCGGTTAATTGAATTTATTGCTGGCATCGTACACGAAACCCGCAACAATCCCTCCTTGTATCTTGGAGCCAGCACCCGGGCTTCTCTTGCTTTGCTCAAAGCTTCCAAAGCAGCGGCAGCGCTAAAGGGTAGGGATTTTGTAATACCAGAAGATATCCTGGAAATGGCACCGCATGTGCTGCGCCACCGCATTATGCTCACGCCAGAAAAAGAAATGGAAGGGTTGACGCCGGATGACCTCATTGGCAATATCTTAAAGGCGCAGGAAGTGCCCCGTTAAACAAATACGATTTTGAAAATTATAAAAAAATACATCGGCGATCTTTTCCTGGCCACCCGGTTTTACCTGGGCGCCGGGCTTTGTATTGCCGTATTTGTATTGGCCTTTTTTGTACCGGCTATGTTAGGTGCTGCAGGGTTATTGTTTATTGCATTCCTGCTGGTTGTACTCGCCGATTATGTTCTGCTTTTTGTAGCAGGTAATGTGCCCAAGGCTACAAGAATAGTGGCTTCCAGGCTTAGCAACGGTGATGAAAATAAAGTGAGCTTGCTTATTCGTAATCGCAATCGCTTCGCCATTGATGTAATGATCATGGATGAGTTGCCGGTGCAAATGCAGGAACGGGAATTTAAATTGATAAAAAAATTCTCCCCGCTTCAGCAGCAAAACATCAACTATACCATCTTGCCGGCCCAAAGGGGCTCTTATGAATTTGGTAACGTTCATTTATACGTGTCAAGCAAAGTTGGATTTGTTATCAGAAGGTTTACCACAGCAGCTAAGCAAACGGTGAGCGTGTATCCTTCCTACATGCAAATGCGCAAATACCAATTGCTGTCTAAATCTGCTACCAACAACGAAACAGGTGCGCAGCGAAAACGAAAGATAGGGCAGAGCATGGAGTTTGAACAAATTAAAGACTATGTAAGCGGCGATGATATACGCACCATCAACTGGAAAGCAACTGCCCGCCGTGGTTTGTTGATGGTAAACAATTATGTAGACGAAAAGTCGCAGCAGGTTTATTGCGTGATAGACAAGGGCCGCCTAATGAAGATGCCTTTTAATGGACTGAGCTTGCTTGATTATGCTATCAACGCTGCCCTTGCTCTAACCAATGTTTGCTTGCAAAAACAAGATAAGATTGGGCTCATCACTTTCTCTAATAAAATGGGAACCCTCATACCAGCCGAAAGAAAAGCCGTACAACGGGAAAATATATTGCAGGCGCTGTACAAAGAGCAGACGGCATTTTTAGAAAGTGACTACGAAATGCTTTACATGCAAATTCGCAACAAGATCAAGCAACGCAGCCTGGTTATTTTGTACAGTAATTTTGAATCGGTGAGTGGCTTGCGCAGGCAGCTGCCTTACCTAAGGTCTATTGCCCGGCACCATTTATTATTGCTGGTATTTTTTGAGAATACAGAACTCAACAAATTATCGCAGGAGGAAGCCATAAGCGTAGAAGATGTTTACATTAAAACCGTGGCAGAAAAGTTCATATTTGAAAAAAAGTTATTGGTAAAGGAACTGCAGAAATATGGAATACTTTCCATATTAACGGCTCCAGAAAATCTTACCATCAATACTATTAATAAGTACCTGGAACTGAAGTCCAGGCAGGCGCTGTAGTCTACTGCCACATAACCACTTCCTTTACGAGATAGCTTTAAAAAATTCGCTTGCCTTTTAAAAGAGTTCATTGGCTACTTTTGCAAAAAAAATATCTTGGCAAACAAAGGATCTTACTGGGCAAAACACAAAGAACAACTGCATGGCTCAGACCCGGGAAGGCCGGAAAGAATTCCGCATGTACCCATAAGCGACGCCTTGAAAAAAACTTTTGAAGAGGGGCAGGTATTGCTGATAGACAAGCCCCTGCACTGGACATCATTTGACATTGTAAGAAAAATTCGCAATTCAATTAAAATTAAAAAAGTGGGCCACGCCGGCACTTTAGATCCATTGGCCACAGGCTTGCTCATAGTTTGCACAGGAAAATTTACCAAAAGAATAAACGAGTACATGGCGCAGGAAAAAGAATACACAGGTTCTTTTACTCTCGGTGCCATTACGCCCACTTACGACCGGGAGAGCACTCCCTACGATGCAAAAGACTCCAGCCAGTTGAGTGCAGCAGTCATCATCGAAGCCACCAAATCATTCCTGGGTGAAATTCAGCAAGTGCCACCCATTTATTCTGCCATCAAAAAAGAAGGTGTAGCTGCTTACGATCTTGCCCGCCGCGGCGAAGAGGTAGAGTTGAAGGCAAGAACGATCAACATCCAGGCATTTGAAATTACTGCTGTTGAAATGCCCCTGGTTTATTTCAGGGTGGTTTGTTCCACGGGAACGTATATACGCAGTTTGGCACACGATTTTGGTGCCGTACTCGGATGCGGTGCTTACCTCAGCGAATTGCGCCGCACCCGCATTGGCGCTCACTCCGTAGAGAATGCTTTGTCTATCGAGGGATTCTTAGAAAGGCTCAAAGCAGAGAGCCCTCCCACTTTCTAATATTTTATCAATGACGGGTATGTAAACCTAAAAAGGAACGCCTATGCCCACCGTGAAATTGAAATTTTCATAGCGCCATTTTCTGTATTCATCATCCCGCCCTTTGGTAAATATCTTCTTTAAAAAATCGTCAAAGCCAATAGGAGGAGCTTTCCAGCCATTGTTTATATAACTTAGCTCCGGTCGCTTGAAGCGAAAGCCAAAATCGAAACGCAGCACCACATAATTAAAATCCAGGCGAAAGCCCGTGCCGGCGGACAAGCCGATCTCTTTGTACAAATTTTTAAATTTAAACTGGGCACTATCGGTACCCCCGCTGGGACTTGAATTTTTAAAATTCCAGATATTGCCTACATCTGCAAAAACAGCTCCTCTAAGGGTAAGCAGGTTAGGGATGATGGTAGCGATGTTGTACCGGTATTCAATATTGGCTTCCAATTGCAAATCGCCTGTGCGGTCATTGAAAATATTCTGCTTGTAAGGCGGCAAAGCCTGGCTGCCGCGGCCAATACCCCTTACCGGCCAGCCTCTCATACTACTTGTTCCCCCACCAAAATATTGTTTAAAAAAGGGCAGGGCAGAATCCTTAAAGAT